>CAZEQK010000030.1:0-40564 GCA_964514395.1 uncultured Bacillaceae bacterium | reverse complement strand
TTGGAATAGCAATTGCTAATCTTCAATTTAAAAGAGGTGCGTTTCAATTGGTGCATTTTAAATTTTCTTATCCAACATCCGATAATTCATCGCTTCTGCTAAATGTGATAATGTAATAGGTTCACTTTCCTCAATATCTGCTATCGTTCTTGAAATTTTTAATAATCGGTCTAATGACCGACCACTAAATCCATATTGATTGAACGATGTTTGTAGAAACTTTTCTGCTGGATCATCCAAAACGCAAAACTTACTGACCTGTTTAGCATTCATCCTTGCGTTTGTTTTAATATCCATCCCATTAAATCTCTCCCTTTGAATCTCACGTGCTTTATCTATATTTACTCGCATATCCTTCGAGCTCTTTCCTTTTTTACTATTCCGTAATGCTTCTATACTCATCCAAGGAACCTCAATTTGAATGTCAATCCGATCTAAAAGTGGTCCCGATATTCTTGAACGATATTTTTGTACCTCTAATGGCGTACATTTACATTCGTGATTAGGTACATCCGAACCATAATAGCCGCATTTACATGGATTCATTGCACCAATTAACATGATATCTGCAGGAAATGTCTGATTCTCTCTTGATCTACTTATTGATACCACTCCATCCTCCAATGGTTGCCTCAAGCTTTCTAAACTACTTCTCGAAAATTCAGGTAGCTCGTCTAGAAATAATATCCCATGATGGGATAAGCTAATCTCTCCAGGCTTTGGCTTTGTCCCACCTCCTATTAATCCAGCCATCGAGATAGAATGGTGAGGGCTTCGAAAGGGGCTTTTATCAATAATCCTTCTATTATTCTTTAATTCACCAGCTACACTATATAGCTTCGTTACTTCAAGAATTTCATCCCATGTAAGCGCTGGTAAAACGGTTTGAATTCTTTTTGCGATCATACTCTTACCTGAGCCTGGTGGACCTATCATTAATAGGTTATGATCTCCAGCTACCGCTACCTCTATTGCCCTCTTTACTTGAAAATGTCCTTTTACATCTTCAAAATCATATGCTTCTATTCTTTCTTGTTTATCTATAATACCTTGAGGTTCAAATGGATGGTTGTATTCCCCATCAGTCAATAAAAAGGTTATGACTTCATTTAAATGATTAAATCCATAGCTATTGATATGTTCTACCAAGCCTGCCTCTTCCATATTAGACTGTGGCATGATAATATGCTTATAACTATTCTCCTTAGCAGTCATAGCCATTGCTAAGAGACCATCTATACCTTGAATCGACCCATCTAATGACAGCTCCCCAATGAAAAGTGTCTCCTCGATTTGTAAACGGATTTTTTTAATATCTAGCTGTTCACTGGCTATTAAAATGCCAATGGCTATTGGTAAATCAAATCCAGATCCTTCTTTTTTTAAATTGGCAGGAGCAAGATTTATCGTTATTCTTTTCATAGGAAAGTCATAGCCAGCGTTTTTAATAGCTGCCCTTACTCTATCCTTTGCCTCTCTAATAGCTGAATCTGGTAAGCCAACTATTTGGAATTGAGGAATACCATTTGCTAAATCTATTTCGATATCAATGATATGACCATTAATTCCTACAACAGTTGAACTATTAACCTTCGCATACATGACCCTTCCTCCCTTTTTCTTTAACAACTTAAACCATAGTTAAACAAAGCGATTCATTATTAGATTCTAGCTATTAAATCTAAATCCTTTTAGTTTTGTTATTTTTTTACTTATAATCTAATATTTACTCATAAAAGCTAAATCTTATAAGTATTGGCATTCAGCTAAACAAATAAAAAAACCATATCCTATATATTAGATATGGTTCGTAACTAGATTATCTTCTCAACAATGTATGGTTGATTTTCAGGAAAATAATGAGTATTTCAGAAGAAAAAAAGATGTCCCGGGAAATAGAAAAAACCCCTACTGTATCACGTTTTTTAAGTGATTTATTTCATAGCTTCCATTCATATGATCAATAGAAACTATATCAAATCGAACGGGGCGATTCCACCAATTCTTTGCATGCAAGAAGGAATTGGCCATTTTTACGATTTGCAGCTGTTTTTTGATATTAATTGATTCATAGCCCTTACCAAAATTGCTATTATTCTTCGTTCTTACCTCTACGAAGACGACGGTATCAGTATCTATGAAAATCAGATCTATTTCACCTAGTCTATTTCGCCAATTTTCTGCTATACAAAGATATCCTAATCTAATCAGATAGCGTTTTGCTTCTTGCTCTCCCCATTTACCTAATTGCTTACGATTGTCTTTCATTTTCTTTACCTGCCATTTGCTCTGCTTGATAAACTAAGACAAAAATTTCCGCTACAATTGGATAGATCAGTTCTGGAATTTGTTCATTTATTTCTAATTGATATAATAATTGAATTAGTGCTGTATCTTCATGAATTTTTACGCCATGCTCCTTTGCTTTTTCAATAATATTATCAGCAATATCCCCTGTACCCTTCGCAACAACATGTGGTGCGCTTTGCTTTGTTAATTCATATTTTAGTGCTACTGCCTTCTTTTTTGTCATGTCTGTCATATTTTAATATCAACTCCTGAATAGGAAGCTGTTATGCTTGATGTGTCAAATTTCTTTTTATTAGCCATTGGTTTAACCGAGATTCCTGTAGTCTGAAATCCTTTATCTGTAATAAAATCAATAAAGGACTTTTCTAGCTGATTGATGATATTCTCTGTATCTTTATTATCATTAAAAAGATGAAAGAAAATTTGTTTGTTTAATACTCTCATATCTACCATCGTATCCCCTAATTTTTTTAATTGAAATAAGAATACAAAATGCATATCATCTTGATTCAGCTTCTTTTCTTCGCTATTTTTACTATGAACTTGGACAAAAACTGGTTTATCTAAAAAAGGTGCAAAGCTCGGTAGCTGGACAAGGGTCTGCTGAAAAACTGGTTGTTCGTTTGATAATAATAGATGCTGCCCTGCAATATGCTGAATGCTTTTATCAATATTCGCAAATAAGTTTTTTGGCAAATTATCCTTTTGGATGAATAACTTTTCTAGATTACTCTTCAACGTAGCTACTTGCTCATTTGTAGTATCCTTTAAAGAGCTTTGCTGTGTTTCGGTAATGAATTTCTTAATGCTTTGTAAAATCTTATTAGAATCTATTTTAAGAGGTGCTGTATCGTTTTTAGAATTAGCATTATTATTTTGCATTTTTATTACATCACTATCTTCATTCTCATTTTGATCCAGACTAAAAGCTGTATGTAGTTCCTCAATTTGTCTCTTCGTATCAACTAATAAATGCTTTACTTCCTTTGGAATAGCTGTTTCTTGCTCTTTTACTGATATTGATTCATTGATTGTTTGCTTAAGAGCATCTAATTTATTTAATAAACCATCAGATTTCATAAATTCTGAGACAGCCTTTATATTTTCAGGAGTTATTTTCAAATTTTTATCATTCAACATTTTCGTAATGGATAGTGTCTGATCTAATTGAAAATCCTTATTTTCTGTTATTAATTTTGCAACTGTATCAATGATGCTCTTTTCTACAGGTAATTGATTTTTCATTAAAGCATTGATTACTTTTTTATTTAATATTGTATTTTTAATACCTAACTCTTTTAATAACTCATCTGTCGTATTTATTACTTGATTTGGTTGATTTTTCTCTGTTAATAATTTTAATTTAACTTCACTTCCTGTTGATGTAACTAAGAAAAATGATTTCTGACCCTTTGATAACGGCATTTCTAATTTTGCAAGTACCTTATGACCCTTGATGGATACGATTGCTTGATCAGTTTTTATTAAATCTAGAATTTCCCCTTTAATAATCTGTCCAGCTTTTAAGTTCAATAAGGACAATTTCCCTTTATCAAAAATTTGTAGAAAATTATTGATAGAGCTTCTATTTATCATCGTAGCACCTCAATCATTCACTTTTTCATGCAATATTCATTTAAGTCCCTTCATTAGAAAAATCGAATAAATTTTGCTGTAGAATATTCCCTAAAAAAGATTTCCTATGTAATGAAGTTGGTCCATGTAATTTTATCATTTCTCTATGTAGCTTGGTAGCGTAGCCTTTATGTTGTTTAATTCCGTAATTAGGATAATCTCTATCCCAACCTTCACAAAGCTTGTCTCTAATAACCTTTGCAACAATAGACGCTGCTGCAATCGATTGGCTAATTTCATCCCCTTTAATGAGTGACAGCTGAGGAATGATTAAATCTATTTTTTCGGCATCGATAAGTAATATTTCCGGTGACATCTTCATCGATAGCACCGCCTGCTTCATTGCTAAACGACTAGCTTGCTTAATATTTATTTCATCTATTTTTTCCGACCCCACTTTACCTACACCAATAGCTAGAGCTTGGTCTTTTATTACTTTAAATAATTCCTCTCTTTTCTTAGCTGATAATTTTTTTGAATCATTAATACCCTCTATCACAGCTTGTGGTTTAAGAATGACACTTGCAGCAACAACATCTCCAAATAAACAGCCACGACCGACCTCATCAATACCTGCAATTAAATAAATTCCTTGAGCCCATAATTCCTTTTCATGGAAAAGCATACGATTTCCCCTCATTATTCTTTAGTCTGCTTTCTAGTACATTCACCTATCTACATCCTAGACTTTTTTCTTTTTTAGATATAAAGATAAGGCGTACTGTATGTACGCCTCAGGGTGTAGACAAAGTCTACAAACTGGAAACTGTGAGAAACTAGTCGAGTTCTAGGCGTCAAGAAATCCACGGGCTGAGTGTACGTAGTGGTACATGATGAACGCGGATTTTGAAGACAACAACGAAATCGGCAGTTTATTATCAGTCTCAGGCGTACTTTTGTACGCCTTTATTGTATCATTTATTCTATATTATAAATAAGGTTTTTCTAAACAGAAAGGTCCTAATTTCCCAGATCTTAATTCCCTAATGATAATTTCCGATGCTTTATCAAAATCAATTTTACCACCAGAAACCAATGCACCTCTTCTTTTCCCAATTTGTTCAATTGTCTCCACATTATCTTCAGGTAGTTGCTCAAGATTATATCGAGCTAATAACCTGTCTGGGTAATGAGACTTTAGATATTTTACAATATACAAAGCTACATCATCAAAATGTAATAAATCATCCTTTATGGCTCCAGTAGCAGCTAAACGATAACCAACCTGTGGATCTTCAAATTTCGGCCACAGTATTCCTGGTGTATCTAAAAGCTCAAGGATATTGCCTACTTTTATCCATTGCTGCCCCTTTGTTATACCTGGTCTGTCACCTGTTTTTGCAATATTACGATTTGCTAAGCGATTGATTAAAGAAGATTTTCCTACATTGGGTATTCCCAGAATCAAAGTTCTTATAGCTTTCGCCTTTATTCCCTTTTTTTTTAGATTGGCTCTTTTTTCAGCCATTAAGAGTTCTGCTTCCTTTAAAAGGTTATTGATACCCTTCCCACTTGTAGAGCTAATTGGTATTGCTTTTAAAGCTTGTGCCTTAAAATATTCTACCCACTCCTCAACAACCTTTGCGTCTGCTAAATCACTCTTATTTAAAATAACTAATCTTGGTTTGTTTTGTACAATTTCATTGATCATCGGATTTCTACTAGAAATCGGTATTCTAGCGTCTAATAATTCGATTACCACATCAATTAATTTTAATTTTTCTAAAATTTCTCTTTTGGCC
Organism: uncultured Bacillaceae bacterium; assembly: GCA_964514395.1. Classification (GTDB taxonomy): domain Bacteria; phylum Bacillota; class Bacilli; order Tepidibacillales; family Tepidibacillaceae; genus CAZEQK01. The sequence goes on along the minus strand of CAZEQK010000030.1, from coordinate 34,877 downwards.
TTTGCCATGTGCCCTGGAAACCATTGAATTGTCATTCAGACCACCTTCTTATTTCATACAACCACATCGTTCATAGAGACTGTTTATCAAAATCTAATGGATTACATTAAATTTATTTAATGGCCATATTAGTAATTTTACTCTTCCTACTACTTTATCCAAGGATATAGGTCCCAATACTCTACTATCTGTACTATTTATTCGATTATCTCCCATAACAAAAATTTTATTCTTCGGTACTATCATTGGGCCAAAATCATTTGTATGGGTATCCGTCAAGTACGGCTCACTAACAGGTTTGCCATTTATAAAAAGCTGATTACCTTGAAAGTCGATTTTCTCCCCAGGTAAACCAATTACACGCTTAATATAATCGTCCTCTGCTGTGGCATGAAAGACAATAACATCACCGCGTTCAGGTTGATGAAAATGATATACAACCTTATTCATGATCAATCGTTCATTATTATGTAAAGTTGGTTCCATAGATGGTCCACTTACAATGACAACAGCAAATAAAAAGGTGTGAATAACTAATGCTAGTACTCCTGCGATTGCTAAAGATTTAATCCACTCGGTTGCCTCTTTTAAAAATTTCTCTGTCATTTTTTTCTCCCTTATTTCTACAAATGTTAAAAAAGAGACTTGTCTAATACCAAGCCCCTTTTTTCCCGTTAGATTACATTCTTTCTCTAATACGTGCTGCTTTACCACGTAAGTTACGTAAGTAATACAATTTTGCACGACGTACGATACCACGGCGCATCACTTCAATTTTATCAATCTTTGGTGAATGAATTGGGAATGTTCTTTCTACCCCAACACCGTAAGATACCTTTCGCACTGTGTATGTTTCACTTATCTTGGAACCACGACGTTTAATGACTACACCTTCATAGACCTGAATACGTTCGCGTTGTCCTTCAACAACCTTCACGTGAACACGCACAGTATCTCCAGGACGAAAATCAGGAATGTCAGTACGTAATTGTTCCTTTGAGATTTGTTCTACTATGTTCATTGTTGATTCCCTCCTTCCGCATAGATGTTCATAACCGGCCTATATATCACGGCTAGAGGACCACCTTAATCAACAAAAAATATTTTATCATAATACATAGATAAACACAATTATTTTTATCTAAATCTGAAAGATCCAAATAAATAGAAGCCTTGAATCTAGTTCGCAGTATTTATTCATCTTCTATGGTTTGGAGATATGCTATGTCTTCTTTACTAAGTTTCGATTTATCAAGCATGTCAGGTCTTCGTTTAAAGGTTCGTTTTATGGCTTCTCTTCTTCGCCATGCTTCAATATTTTTATGATGTCCAGAAAGTAGAATATCTGGAACCTTTAATCCTCTATATGTTTCGGGTCGTGTATACTGTGGATACTCTAATAGGCCTGTACTAAAAGAATCATTTAACGCAGATTCGCTACTTCCCAACACATTTGGTAGCAATCGAATAATACTATCGATCATAACCATTGCCGCTAATTCTCCGCCAGTAAGTACATAATCACCGATAGACAATTCATCTGTTACTAGCTCGTCTCTTATTCTTTCATCAAATCCTTCATAATGTCCACACAAGAAAATAAGATGCTTCTCATTCTTTAATTCTTCAGCAATTTTTTGGTTATATCTTTTTCCTTGAGGAGTCATCATGATGATCCTCGCTTTTTGATAACTGGTAATAGATTCCACCGCTTCAAACATCGGCTCTGGCTTTAATACCATACCATCTCCGCCACCATAAGGATAATCATCCACTATATGATGTTTATTATTTGCGAAATCACGAAAATTTACCAAGCCAAGATGTACAGCATCTTTTTCTTGAGCCTTTTTTATTATACTGGTTTCAAAAACACCCGTAAACATTTCGGGAAATAAAGTTAAAATATCAATTTTCATCCTTATCACCTATTCACTTAATAGACCTTCCATCTCTTCAATAATTACCTTTTGTTCCTCTATATTAATCTCTTTAACTACTGATTCAATATATGGTATCAAAATATCTTTTTTATTCATGTCATGAGCCTTCACAACCCATACATCATTAGCGCCAGTAGATATTATTTCCTTAATGATACCTATCTCTTTTCCTTGAACAGTTATCACCCTACATCCGATGATTTGATGATAATAAAACTCTCCTTCTTCCAAATCCCCTTGCATATCCTTTGTGATCCATAGATAGTAATTTTTATATTTCTCAACATCATTTATATTACTATAATTTTTAAACTTCAGTAGATATAAATTTTTAAAAGGTTTGGAGGATTCCACTTCAACTTCGATTTCGTTCGGTAGGCTTTCTTTTCCAATAAATAATATTTTTCCTTTTTGAAATCTATCCTCTGGAAAATCGGTCGATAAATATATTTTTAATTCACCTTTAATACCAAAGGTATTTACAATCTTCCCCACTTTAACAAAATCTGAATCCACTACCTGCCACCCTTTCTAATATCAACAATCTTACCATCCGTTATTATGATTTCCTTATGATTCATAATATCATCCCAAGAGTCACCAATATTTATTTCAATTTCAGAATCAACAGTACTGTGCAGGATTTCATCTCCATCTGATAAGCTACTCACCTGTTCAATTTGATGTACTAATCGCTCTATTTTTTCTTTTCTTTTTTGATGCTCATAGCCTATTCTATCCTGAACAATACGTACAGCTTCGCTTCCTTTTTTTTGTGCTTCAATGATTAATTTTTTCTGTTGAAATTGAAGCTGTTCTAATTCAATTTTCAATTGATGTATGGAGTCTTTATATTCTTTTAGCAGTTTTTCCTTTGAATCGTCAGTGATAACCATCTTAATAGGAATAGGTACTATTATCTTCATCATTACCTCCATAAAATAATCTAAACTCATCCTAGAAAATTTGATTGAATAGCTCATATCATATGAAAAAAGCGGAGGCTATCCTCCACTTTTAAATGATATCAATGATAATACGTTTATTTTCTTTCACTGCTGCAGCGTTAACCACAGTTCTTATTGCCTTTGCAATTCTTCCTTGCTTACCTATTATCTTACCCATGTCATCTGGATGAACTGTTAACTCATATATAATGGATCGATCCCTAACAATTTCATTTATTTGAACATCTTCGGGGCGATCTACAAGTGCTTTTGATAGCACCTCTACTAATTCTTTCATAATCAGTAATACCTCCAATTCATCATACTTTCCTAAGCATAATCTATAATCATACTTAGCTTACAGAGGATATTCTTATGAAGACAGTTTGTAATAGATTAAGCCATTACTTTTCTTGATTATTTACCTTCCTTTTGCTCATGAAATTTTTTCATGATTCCAGCATTGCTAAATAAATTACGAACTGTATCAGAAGGTTTTGCACCTGTCTGTAACCAGTTTAATGCTTTCTCTTCATTGATGTTTACTTCTGCGGGTTGAGTTAATGGATTATAAGTGCCAATTTCCTCAATAAAACGTCCATCACGAGGAGAACGTGAATCAGCAACTACTACACGATAAAATGGGGATTTCTTTGCTCCCATACGCTTCAAACGAATACGAACTGCCATGTGGTCACCTCCTTTAAAAAATTAACATGAAATTCAAATATAATAATTAGTTTCAGATACAGTCCAAAATTGTTAATCATTTAGAAAGGAAACTTAAATCCTTTTCCTTTTTTCCCTTTTTTGCCCATACCTGAAAATTGTTTCATCATTTTTTTCATATCCTCAAACTGTTTTAAAAGACGGTTAACATCTTGGATAGATGTACCACTACCATTAGCGATACGACGCCTTCTATTCGCATTTAATATTTCAGGATGTGCTTTCTCTTCCTTGGTCATTGATCGAACAATTGCTTCAACACGATCTACTTGTTTATCATCCACTTTTAAATCCTTGAGTCCCTTTACTTTCCCCATCCCAGGTAGCATGCCTAATACATCTTCAAGGGGACCCATTTTTTTAAGCTGATCTAGCTGATCAAGAAAATCTTCAAAGGAAAATTCTGCTTTTCTTATTTTTCTTTCTAGTTCTCTTGCCTTCTCCTCATCCACATTGGCTTGTGCTTTTTCAATAAGGGTCAGGACATCGCCCATTCCCAATATTCTTGATGCCATACGATCTGGATAAAAAGGTTCAAGCAAATCTAATTTTTCCCCCATACCGACAAATTTAATGGGACAACCAGTTACTGCTTTTACGGAAATGGCTGCTCCACCTCGTGTATCTCCGTCTAACTTTGTCAATATGACTCCTGTTAAGCCTAGGTTTTCATTAAAGCTTTGGGCCACGTTAACAGCATCTTGACCAGTCATAGCATCAACAACAAGCAATATTTCAGTAGGGTCAACATTTTCCTTGATTTTAATAAGCTCATCCATCAATTCATTATCTATATGCAATCTTCCAGCTGTATCAATTAAAACGACATCTCGATGCTCTTCTTTTGCATATTCGATACTTTTCTTTGCTATTTTAACAGGGGAAACCTCATCTCCCATACTAAATACAGGAAGATCTAATTGTTCACCTAATACTTGCAACTGTTTGATTGCAGCTGGTCGATAAATATCAGCTGCAACTAATAATGGCTGTTTATTTTGTTTCAGCAGGTGCTTTGCTAGCTTTCCAGTGTGGGTTGTTTTACCTGCACCCTGTAATCCTACCATCATGATAATCGTTGGAGGCTTTGAAGCTAGAAGTAACTTGCTTTGAGTACCTCCCATAAGGGTAGTAAGCTCTTCATTTACCACTTTAATTACTTGCTGACCGGGGGTAAGACTTTTTAGTACTTCTTGGCCAACAGCCCGTTCTTTTACTCGGGATATAAAATCCTTAACAACTCTAAAGTTAACATCTGATTCTAATAAAGCTAAGCGAACCTCACGCATTGCATTATTTACATCTTCCTCAGATACTCTTCCTTTCCCTCTTAGCTTGTTAAAGGTTTCTTGCAGTCGGCCAGTTAATCCTTCAAATACCATTCTGACCGCCTCCTATTCTATACGCCTTAATAGCGCTATTTTTTCCATTAATGTTTCGTATGCTTCACTTTGATTACTTTTTATTATAGCTTCCATATCAATAAATACATTGTTTCTTTGCTCAAACTTACTATAGAGTTGTAGCTTTCTCTCATATTCCTCTAATAAAATCTCAGATCTTTTGATATGCTCATACACTGCCTGCCTACTTATTCTAAATTCTTCAGCAATCTCTCCTAATGATAGATCATCATGAAAATATAATTCTGCAAACTGCTTTTGTTTTTCTGTTAATAGGTCAGCGTAAAAATCATACAATTGTACAAACCTTGTGGTTTTTTCTAGCAATGATGAACACCACCTAGCTGTAAAGAAGAATCTCTTTACAAGTTATTATAATAACTATTTTAATATTCATTGTCAAGCTTTTTATATTGTCACTAAAATTCTTCTTGAAGAAAACCCTGTGCAAAAAGGGCATTGACAAATTGTTCAGCGTCAAATATTTGTAAATCGTTTATTTTTTCCCCTAATCCAACAAGTTTAACAGGTAAATCAAGTTCATTTCTTATTGCAATAACAATACCGCCCTTAGCGGTTCCATCTAATTTTGAAAGGACAATACCAGTCACACCTGTTGATTCCTTAAATAGTTTGGCTTGTTGTAATGCATTTTGGCCAGTTGTAGCATCTAACACCAATAATACTTCATGTGGTGCGTCTGGTACTTCTCTTTTTATTACTCTAAAAATTTTATTTAGCTCCTGCATCAAATTTACTTTATTATGAAGTCTACCTGCGGTATCACAAATCAATACATCAACATTTTTTGAATTCGCTGACTGTATGGCATCAAATATGACTGCGGCAGGATCAGAACCAGCTTGATGCTTGATCACTTCTACTTCTGAACGTTCACCCCACACCTCAAGCTGTTCAATTGCACCAGCACGAAATGTATCTGCAGCCGCTAACATCACTTTTTTCCCTTCTCCCTTTAATCGATGAGCCAATTTACCAATCGTTGTCGTTTTTCCAACTCCATTTACGCCAACCATCAATATGATGTTAAGACCGTTTTGATTAATATTTAGTGCATTCTCATCGCTATTATCTTGTAGCAGTTTAATTATTTTCTCACTTAATATTGGTTTTAGCTCCAATGCTTGTTCAATTTTCTTCTCTCTTACTTCATCTCTTAATTCATCTATTAAATCTAATACGGTATGAACGCCTACATCAGCACCAATTAAAATTTCTTCTAATTCCTCATAAAATTCATCATCAATTCTTTTACGCCTAAACATTAAATCTTCTATTTTACCAATAAAGGAGTTTCTTGTTTTCGCTAAACCATCTTTGAATTTACTTGTTGCTTCTTCCGTTTTATTGGAAATATTCTCTCTTAATTTTTTGAAAAAACCCATGGTTACCTCCTAATTATTAAGCCAATTTTATCGTTTCTTCTTTTTCCTCTAATTTAACAGAGACTAATCTAGATACACCAGATTCCTGCATGGTGACCCCATAAAGTACATCAGAGCCTTCCATCGTACCTTTTCTATGGGTGACTACAATAAATTGGGTTTGTTCACAAAATTCTCTTAAATACTCTGCAAATCTTGATACATTCGCTTCATCTAATGCTGCTTCGACTTCATCTAATACACAGAAAGGCACAGGCTTCACTCTTAATATTGCAAATAATAACGTGATTGCAGTTAACGCTTTTTCTCCACCAGATAAAAGAGCTAAATTTTGAAGCTTTTTACCTGGAGGCTGTGCTACTATTTCTATTCCTGTATCCAAAATATTATCCACATCTGTTAGAATTAAATCGGCACGACCACCACCAAAGAGCATGGTAAATACGGTTTGGAATTGTTCGCGAATCGCTTCAAAGCTTTCTGCAAAACGAATACTCATTTCCTCGTCTACTTCTTGTATTACCTGATACAATGTTTCCTTTGCTTGTACTAAGTCTTCCTTCTGAGCACTTAAAAACTTAAACCTTTCTGATACGCGATCATACTCTTCAATCGCTCCTAAATTAACATCGCCTAGCTGTTGAATATTTATCTTAAGCTCTTTTACCTCACTTTTCGCATTATCGATATTCTCTACAACATCGATATTTTGCTTTGCCCATTCATAGCTCATTTCATATTCTTCCGCAAGCTTTTTTAATAAATTTTCTAGCTCTACATCCAACCTGCTTAGCTTTACTTCATATTGATGCAGACCTGACTCTACGGTTTTTAATGTCTTCCTTAATTCCTTTGAATCAGAATATTCTGTATCAATTTCTTGCACTCTCTTAGAACGTAGTAATCTTTTCTCTTCTATTTCTTTCTGCATTTTATCCTTTTTAAACCTTAATTCATCAATCGCTTGAGAAATGGATTCTTGGTTCTTTAATTGTGTTGACATATCGTGATCCAACTCAATTAACACCTGCTGATGCTGTTCTATTGTACTTACTATTTCAGTTAATTCAGAGGTTAATCGCTCAATAAATGCTATGCTACCATCTTTTTCCTGCTCAGTTCGAGCGAGAAGTATCTTCAAATCAGTAATGGTTTGAGCCATCTTTTGCTTCACAGATTCGTCTTGCTTTCTTATTGACTCTCTATAAGTAATTTTTTCTTGAAGCTCTTTTTCTACTATTTGCTTATTAGATAATGCTTCCGTCAATTCCTTTTCCTTAGACACAAGATCCTTAAACTCAAGGTTTAATTGCTTAATCTCTTGGTCAAGCGTGGTAAATCGATCTTCAATATTTTTGTATTCATATTCTAACTGCTGTATATTTCCCATTAGCTCCTGCTCTTTTAATCTTTTTTCTTCACCATGGGAACGAAGTTCATCTAGTTTTGTTTTTATTTTTTGTAAATTAGCTTCGATTTTCTGAAGTTCAATTTGCTTATTCGATACCATGTGTTTCTGTAATGTGATCTTTTCAGCTAATTCTTCTAGTTCTCTCTGTCTTCCTAATAAGCCAATGTTCTTTTTATTTGTGCTTCCACCAGTCATCGAACCGCCAGGATTCACAATATCTCCGTCCAATGTAACAATTCGCTTGCTATAACCCAATATCCTGGCAATTTTATTTGCAACCTTTAAATCAGTTACTACAATCATATTACCAAGTAGTGAGGCAATGATAGAAGTATACTTTGATTCAGTGTTTACTAATTGAACTGCTGGTCCTATATATCCTTCTACACCAGTTATTTTATTTAAATCGTATTCATTTAGTGTTTTTCCTTTTACTATATCTAGTGGCAAAAATGTAGCACGCCCTAGTCTTTTTTCTTTTAAAAAAGCAATTGCATCTCTACCAACGCTTTCTCGTTCAACCACAATGTATTGTAATGAGCTACCTAAAGCTATTTCAATAGCAATTTCAAACTTTTTTGGAACATTAATTAATTCAGCAACTGCGCCATGAATACCTGATATTTTACTCGATTCTCTCAGCTTAAGTATTTCCTTAACTCCCTGATGAAAACCAGAAAAATCAGACTGCATTTCAGATAAAACCTCATGCCTAGAAAATAACGTATTTAAGCTCTGACGTTGATGGTTAATTTCCGTTTGGATCTGTTCTTTTGTATTAAGCCAATCCTTTTCAGCCAAAACATTTTGATTAAATTCTTCCATGATATCTTCAATCTGGCTGGCGACTTGATTTAATGAATTCTCTAAGCCATGCTTCTTATCAGCTAGGGCTATTTTTTTCTCTTCTATTCCAGTTAATTCTAATTTTAATTTATCCATTCGGTAAATAAGAGATTCTTTTGCAGAAGTAGTGTGCCTAATTTCATTTCGAAGGGTTGCCATATCGTTCATACAATCGAAGTATTCTGCTTTAAATTTTTCGATTTCAGAAGTATGATCAATCATTAACTGATTTAATGCATTTTCTTCTCTGGTTAGCTGCTCTGAAATATCATTTATTTTCGCATCTATTTCTTTTAATTTATCTTTTTCATTATCTATTTGGGAGATTACATCAGCCTTTTTGCTTAATATTCTATCAATCGATTGAAGCGTTTGAGATTTATTTGTTTGTTGGTTTTTTTCTCTTTCTTTAAGTACTTCCTTCTTACCTTCCGCCTGTTCTACCTGTTCACTTAAGGTTACAAGCTCTTTATTTAGCTCCTCTAATTCCTTTTCTAATTGATTAACAAACCAACGTTTTTTTTCGATGGTTGCGTCAATTTGATTGACCTCTGAGCCTAATTCAACTTGCTTATTAGTCAATTCCTTTTTATGTCCATTTGTTTCTTGCCAGTCCTGATATGAATCTTCAATATCATGTACATATATTTGAATATTTAGTTCCTTTAGCTTATTTGCGTATTCTCTATATTTTTTTGCAATCACTGCTTGTTTCTCTAGAGGGTTAATCTGAACCTCAAGCTCAGAAATTAAATCACTAATACGTATTAAATTTTGCTCTGTATCCTCTAGCTTTTTCTTTGCTTCTTTTTTTCTCGTCTTAAATTTAACAATACCTGCTGCCTCTTCAAAAATACCTCTTCTATCCTCAGGCTTAGAGCTTAATATCTCATCTATTTTTCCTTGTCCAATTATAGAATAAGCTTCTTTTCCTAAACCTGTATCCATTAATAGCTCATTAATATCCCTCAATCTGCAAGCTTGATTATTTATGTAATATTCACTTTCACCAGATCGAAATAAACGTCTGGTAATCGTTACCTCAGAATATTCTATTTCCAAAGAATGATCTTCATTATTTAAGGTTAAGGAAACCTCAGCAAAGTTTACAGGTTTTCTTGAATCACTACCAGCAAAAATGATATCTTCCATTTTCGCTCCACGCAAGCTCTTGGCACTTTGTTCACCTAGAACCCAGCGAATGGCATCAGTAATATTACTCTTTCCGCTTCCGTTAGGGCCCACTACTGCTGTTATTCCAGGAACAAACTCAAATTCTGTTTTATCAGCAAAGGATTTGAACCCAGCTAGTTCTACTCTTTTAAGGTACATAGATTCCTCTCCTCAATCAATCTATCTCAATCACCTATTTTATCATAATCGCTTCAATTATGTAGTATTACTTTATAACTATTTAAAAAGTTTTTCACGAGCATTATTATACAGCTTAAAGGGTTACATAAAAAAACAGTACATCCCACCACAAATAGATCACAATTCTCTATCTTCAAGTGGGAGTTTAAATTAATCATCTAAAATGATTTCATATACTTCTGTAGAAGGGAGCTCGACAAATTCTTTTTCCTTTGTTTTTTTATTTACTATATAGACGCCACAAGCCTTATTCCAAGGTGGTTTAATAAGTCTAGAATTACTCTGACCGATAAATAACACATCTTTATCTAATAAAAGCCCTCTCGTAAAACCATTCCCTTTAAAAATAATATCTTCATTTTTCTTTACTGTGTATTCCATCGAATCGCAATAAAACATATCTTTATCTTCGATAACAACACTATGGGGTTTGTGTAAACCAGTATGATGAACTTTAATTAATTTCCTTTCTGATAAAGAATATTCTGCAATCACACCAGATTTAATTTTTTGGCGACTAAGTTGCGTCCAGTTTTCTTTAAGAGAAAACATAGAAGCATATAATGAATCCCCTATAATGAGAATATCATTGATGTGATTCATATCTTTTCCATAAACTTCGTGAAGTCTAATTTCATCTATCTTTTCCAAATTCTCTAATTCATATATACCTATCGCATTTAAGGAGGTTTCTACCACATATGCTAAATCATTATCAATAAATAACCCATGATAGTCAATCCCTTTCATATTATTATGTTTAATAATATTAAAATCTTTATCTAAGTACATCAGTCCTCTAGCTGTTCTTGCAACGATGTATCCATCCTTATATTTTTTAATCCCCCTAAAATGATCATCGCTAATTATTTTTTCTATTTTATTTTGCTTCATTCGATAAAGACCTCCTTCCGCGTTACAGCATGATACTAAAATACTATAATCCAACTTAATCACCCTCTAACAAAAGAATAACATTCGAAGGATTTACTTATCCCAAGTAGCTTATCCTTCATTATTACATTATTCTTTGTATTAAATTTTGTACTAGACTACTATTCTTAAATATAAAAAAAGGTTGAATGTACAGCGAAAAAAATAAAAAAAAAGCGACAATCATTTGATTATTGTCGCTTTTGCTTAAATGTGGTACATGATTAAAGTAAAACTACGTCAATACACCTAAATAAATCAACGCTTGGTGGGCTGCTTTCTGCTCCGATTCCTTTTTACTTCTCCCGATTCCACTTCCATTCACTTTTCCTTCAATTATTACTTCAGATTTAAATTTTCTATCATGAGCAGGTCCAATTTCATCAATGATATGATATACAATATTTCCTAAATTATCATGTTGGACATATTCCTGTAATTGACTTTTATAATCATGAAATTGGGAAAAATCCCCATGATCAATTTTAGGAAATACATATTTCGCTAGAAAACGTCTAACTGTATCAATTCCTTGATCTAAATATAGAGCACCAATGAATGATTCAAAAACATCTGCAAGAAGGGCAGGACGTTGTCTACCACCTGTTAGTTCTTCCCCTTTTCCTAATAATACATATTGGCCAAAATTTAATGATTCCGCAAAATCAACTAAGGAAGACTCGCACACAATAGCAGCTCTTAACTTCGTCATTTGCCCTTCTTTCATGTCAGGAAAATGATTGAAAATGTAATCGGAAACAGTTAACTCCAACACAGCGTCACCTAAAAACTCTAAACGTTCGTTATCTTCAATATTTCGATTTTTATGTTCATTAACATAAGATGAATGAGTAAATGCCAGTTTTAAAAATTTTATATTCTTAAAATAAATATCTAAATCATTCTGAAGCGGTTTAAAATCAATCATCAATTATCTCTCACCACCAAATCTAATCATCGTACTTTTTAAATATTATTGTAGCATTATGCCCTCCAAATCCCAAGGAGTTAGATAAAGCAATATGAATATCCTTTTTTCTAGCTTCGTTTGGTACATAATCTAAATCACAATCAGGATCCTTTGTTTCATAATTAATGGTTGGTGGGATGATTCCATTTTTTAATGCTAAAGCAATGGCTATTCCTTCAATAGCTCCAGCAGCCCCTAATAAATGTCCTGTTACAGACTTTGTAGAACTAACTGCAAGCTTTGAAGCATGCTCTCCAAAAGCATTTTTTATTGCCATCGTTTCAAACTTATCATTTAGCTCTGTAGATGTTCCATGGGCATTAATATAATCAACATCCTCTGGATTAATCTCTGCTCGCTTCATCGCTATTTTCATTGCTCGTGCAGCACCTTCACCACCAGGAGCTGGAGCAGTAAGATGATAGGCATCACCTGTAGCACCATATCCAATTACTTCAGCATATATCTTTGCTCCACGTTTTTTTGCATGATCTAATGATTCTAAAATTAATATACCTGCTCCTTCACCCATCACAAAACCATTTCTATCCTTGTCAAATGGTCGACTTGCTTTTTTAGGTTCTTCATTTCTTGTAGATAATGCTCTCATTGATGAAAAGCCTGCAACCGCAAGTGGGGTAATAGTAGCTTCAGTCCCTCCTGTTATCATGACATCAGCATCACCACGTTCAATCATTAAGAAAGCATCGCCAATCGCATGAGTACCGGTAGCACATGCTGATACAGGTGCACTATTAGGACCTTTTGCTCCAGTTAATATCGATACTTGTCCAGATGCCATATTTCCTATTAACATAGGAATAAAGAAGGGAGATATGCGTTTTGGACCCTTTTCAAGAACAACCTTATGTTGTTCCTCAATCGTTTTGAGTCCACCAATACCAGAACCTATATATACACCTACTTTTTCTGCATTTGATTCATCAATTACTAAATTAGAATCATCAAGTGCTATTTTAGATGCAGAAATAGCAAATTGAGTAAAGCGATCAAGCTTTCTCGCTTCTTTTCTTTCCATATAATCCTCAGGATTGTAGTCCTTTACCTCAGCTGCTATTTTTACTGGGTATTCAGTAGTATCAAATTGCGTGATATAATCTACGCCTGATTTTCCTTCGATTAAAGCATTCCAAAAGGTATCTATATCACTACCTACAGGAGTAATCACTCCTACTCCAGTAACCACTACTCTTTTCCTCATATTTACACCCCTTATGAAAACTAAATATCTATACTTATTTTTATATATACAAATTTCAAAATACGATATATTGTGGAGAAAGTCCCGTTAAACGGGACTTTATTGTTGAATAACTTATGATAGATGAGATTTTATGTATTCAACTGCATCTCCAACTGTATTAATTTTTTCTGCATCCTCATCAGAGATTTCCATTTCAAATTCATCCTCTAATTCCATAACCAATTCAACAATATCTAAAGAATCTGCTCCGAGGTCATCTTTAAAGGAAGCTTCTGCTTTTATCTCTCCTTCGTCTACCCCCAGACGATCTACGATAATTTTTTTAATTCGGTCAAAAGTATCTGCCATGATCGTTCACCTCCTCTCAAGTATTATAAAGGATTATAGCTAAAAAGACTAGTCACATTACCATGCCACCATCAACATGTAGCACTTGACCTGTCATGTAATTTGCTTCATCAGAAACAAGGAATTTAACAACATTAGCAACGTCGCTTGGTGAGCCTAATCTAGATAAAGGTATTTGTGATAACATTTGGTTTCTAACATCCTCTGTCATTGTTGAAGTCATATCTGTTTCAATAAAACCAGGAGCTACTGCATTCACCGTTATTCCTCTTGAAGCAAATTCCCTTGCTAATGTTTTAGTAAGCCCGATTAATCCAGATTTTGCTGCAACGTAATTTACCTGCCCAGGATTACCTAATACACCTACGACGGAAGTGATATTGATTATCCTTCCATATCGTTGCTTCATCATTTGTCTTGAAACTGACTTACTTAGAAGAAAGGCACTTTTTAAATTAGTATCAATTACACGATCCCAATCCTCTTCCTTCATTCTCATTATTAGATTATCTCTTGTAATACCAGCATTATTAATAAGAATATCCAATTTCCCAAAGTGGGAAATGGCAGACTTCATCATTTCTTCGACTTGGCTGCTATTCGAAACATCTGCTTGAATAACAAGTGCATCTTTTCCTAGCTTTTTCACTTGATTTGCTACATCTTCAGCTAAAGCTTGATTACCCATGTAATTAATTACAACATTTGCTCCCGCTTTAGCAAGGGTTAAAGCTATTTCCTTACCGATACCTCTTGATGCACCAGTGACAAGTGCAACCTTTGATTCTAGCATAGTTAATTACCACCTTTTAAAGCAAACTGTTTCTCTTTAAATGCTTGAAACGTATCAATATTTTCAATCGAAAATGTTTGTGCTTTATGATCTATTTTCTTTACTAAACCTGATAGTACGTTCCCTGGTCCAACTTCGATAAATATATCTACACCATTTTCTATCATAAATTGTATAGAATCTATCCATAAAACTGGTGATACTACCTGTTTAATCAAGTTTTGTCTAATTTGCTCTGGTTCTACTTCTTTTTTACCAGTTACATTCATGACAACAGGAATAGCTGCTTTTTTTATTTCCGTTTCATAGATAATCGCTTCTAATTTATCCTTAGCTGGTTGCATTAATCGCGAGTGGAAAGGACCGCTCACAGAAAGTGGAATGTATCTTCTAGCTCCATTATTCTTAGCCATTTCACCTGCAAGCCCAACACCTTTCACAGATCCAGAAATAACAATCTGATTCCCTGTATTCATATTTGCTAGCTGGACAGAATGTCCTTCAGCAGTAACCTTATCACAGATATCCTCTAATTCTTTTCTTTCCATACCCATAATGGCAGCCATAGTACCCTCACCATTTGGTACTGCTTCCTCCATAAACTTACCACGATCCCTAACAAGTTTAACCGCATCTGTAAATGAAAGACTTCCTGCAGCAGATAGTGCGCTATACTCACCCAAACTGTGCCCTGCCATATAAGCAGGCTCAAGATCAAATGCATCCTTCATAATTTCCCATATCACGATACTTGTTATTAATATTGCTGGTTGAGTATGAACAGTCACCTTTAGCTTTTCTTCTGGACCACCAAATATTAAATCAGATAATGGATATTCTAAAATACTGTCAGCTTCAATAAAAAGCTTCTTAGCTTTACTATATTGATCAAAAAATTCCCTTCCCATGCCAACATACTGAGAGCCTTGACCAGGAAATATAATAGCTGTTTTTTTCATTCACGCTACTCCTTCCCACCTGTTAGTAATTCCACTTAATCACCGTAGCAGCCCATGTTAGTCCACCTCCAAAGGCAATTAAGATAACGTGATCACCTTTTTTAATTTTTTTCTCCCGAACCGCTTCATCCAAAGCGATTGGTACTGATGCAGACGACATGTTGCCATAACGATCAAGATTAATAACCACTTTATCTTCATCCAGCTCTAGTCTCTTCACTGCATAGTCAATAATTCTTAAATTTGCTTGATGAGGAACTAAAAAGTTTATATCTTCCTTGGTTAGTCCTGCCTTTTCAATTACATTTGTAGAAGCTTGCTCCATGACCTTCACAGCAAATTTAAAGACCTCTTTACCTGCCATTTGTAAGGAATGTAAGCCTTGACTTACTGTATCCGCTGATGCCGGCATTCTTGAGCCTCCAGCAGGCATTTTTAATAAATTACAGCCTGATCCATCAGAACCTAATTCATAAGATAAAAAACCATATCCTTCTTCAACTGCACCAAGTACTGCAGCACCTGCTCCATCGCCAAAAAGTACACAGGTGTTCCTATCAGACCAATCTGTAATCTTGGATAGGGATTCAACACCAATAACTAATACGTATTTATATAAACCATTTTTAATAAATTGAGAGCCAGTCGTGATCCCATATATAAAACCTGAGCACGCTGCTGACAAATCAAAAGCAGCTGCCTTTTTAGCTCCTAATCTTTCTTGTAGTATGCTTCCTGTAGAAGGAAAAGAATGGTCTGGAGTTACAGTAGCAACAATAATTAAATCTAAATCCTCTGCTGCTATTTTGGCACTCTCTAGTGCTTTTAATGCAGCTTCATAGGCTAAATCTGATGAAGCTTGTGTTTTTTCTGCTATTCTTCTTTCCTTAATACCAGTTCTTGAGACAATCCACTCATCAGATGTATCTACCATTTTTTCTAAATCAGCATTTGTTAGTATCTTTTTGGGAAGATAGGATCCAGTACCTAGTATGCCAACATTCATTATCAATTCCCCTTTATCATTTTTTTATTTAAATCTCATGTTTAATTTTTTCCATAACTTTGTTTTTCAAAAATATTCTAGCTTGCTTTACTGCATTCATAATAGCTTTTGAATCAGATGAACCATGGGCCTTAATAAATGCACCATCTACACCTAACAAAGGAGCACCGCCAACTTCTGAATAATCCATTGTTTTCTTTAAATTACTTAATCCAGGCTTTAATATTAAGGCAGCCATTTTTGTTATTAAAGTCTTTGTCAATTCGTTTTTAAACATTTTAAAAATTGAACTTGCAAGCCCTTCAGTTAGTTTCAGTACGATATTACCTGAAAACCCATCAGTAATTAGTACATCGCATACTCCACTCGGAATATCTCTTGCCTCTACATTACCTATAAAATGTATCGATAATTCCTTCAATAATGGAAATGTTTTCTTTGTCAGTTCATTGCCCTTGGCATCTTCAGTACCGACATTTAATAAACCTATTCTTGGGTTATCTATTCCTAAAACTTGTTCAGCATATACTTTACCCATTAAAGCATATTGAACAAGATTTTCAGGTGTTGGATCCATATTTGCGCCAACATCAAGAACTAATACGCCATTTTCCCCTGTAGTAGGTAAAACAGGAGCTAATGCAGGTCGTTCAATACCCTTCAGTCTTCCAACTACTAGCAATCCTGCCGCCATAAATGCTCCTGTACTTCCAGCAGTAATGACAGCATCTGCTACTTTCTCTTTTACCATTTTAGCAGCCACTATTAATGATGAATCCTTTCTTCTTCTTACCGCTTTTACTGGTTCTTCCTCAGTTAGTATGACCTCAGAGGCATTAACCATTGTAATATTAGCTGGAAAGTCTGGGGTCTTATACTTTTCCATTTGATTTACTTGACCCACTAATACAATCTCAATATCGTCAAAACGTTTTGCTGCTAAAACAGCTCCTTCAACGGTACTCTTAGGGGCATTGTCACCACCCATGGCGTCTATGACAATTTTCAATTTTTTTCACCCTTCCCCATTTTAAACTCATTTGAACGGTATACAGAAAATATCCCGTTAAAAACAATTTCATTTCCAACATATGTATTCACTTCTATTTTGCTGATTTCATCAGGTAATTTAATAACCTTTGCTTTAGCAATAAGCCGCTCATCTAAATAAACAGGTCGAATAAAGCGAATTTCAGCCTTTGCAGTTAAGGCGATTTCTTGATTTATTAGTGCTACAGCTAGTGAATTGGCTTGGGCGAATATATAATGTCCTCTAGCAATACCTGTTTTTTGAAAAATTTGATTTTCTTTAATTTCTAGAATCGATATACCGTACTGGTCTAGTTGTAATTCAATAACTTCACCAATCACTTCTTCTAAATGCAAGGATTTGACTTCATCAAAGGTACTTGTAGCCACTCTTTTCATTCTTTCTCGAAGCTCGGGTATTCCTAATTCCATTCTATCCAATCGTATCGTTTGAATACTAACCTGAAATTGATATGCTAAAGCTTCATCTGTAATAAAAGGATTACTATCTAAGGTTTTTATCAATTCCTTTTGCCGTTTCTTCTTACTTACACGTGTGATGTCTATCACCACCTAATCTTATAACCTATTTTTAATATCAGGTACTAAATTCAGTATATAAAAAATAAACGCGATTTTCAACTATCATTATATGCATTATCAGATTCGATAAGTAAAAAAAGCTTCATCATTAAATGAAGAAGCTTTTTAACACGTGCTTATAAAGGGCTTAGCGCCACATCATTATTCGCTTATAATTTCTTTTCCTTTATAAGTGCCACAACTCTTACAAACTCGATGAGCTAATTTATACTCACCACATTTTTCACATTTTACCATACCAGGTACTTTTAATTTGAAGTGAGTACGACGCTTGTCGCGACGAGTCTTCGATGTTCTTCTAAAAGGTACTGCCATGAATCCCACCTCCTTACACGGGATAAAATATTCTAATGAGTAAAAACATATATTTTACTCTGTTGAATCGTCTTCTGAGAACCATTTTGCCAAATCAGCAAGTCGTGGATCAATTTTTTCAGTAGTACATTGACAGGATTCAAGGTTTAAATTATTTCCACAGCTAGGACATAAACCTTTACATTCCTCATTACAAACTGGAATATAGGGTACATTCAAAATCAATACTTCCTCAATCATTTTAGATAAATCTATCTCATCACCTAATAGTTGATGGACATTTTCATCATCGTATTCTCCATCATTGTCCCAATTCATCTCAACTTCCTTGGAAACAAATATCTCATTAAAATCACTTTCAAAATGATAGTCATAGGAAACTAAGCATCTTGAACACTGAAACACCATAGTCACACTTACATTTCCTTTAATGGAATACAGACCAGCAAATTTTGATGCTACCCCTTCAACCATAACTGGTGAGATATTAATAATTTGCCCTATCTCCTTCTCCAAGTAACTAAAGTCCTCTGTAAATTCGAATATGATTTTTTCTTTTACTCTAGTAAATTCATGTGTCATTATTTTCATATTTACACCTCAAGAGCAACAAGATTTATTATATCTTATCATTTTAAAAATTGTCAATCACTGTTTCTTTAGATATAATACCTTTTAAACGGGGTGATCGTATGTCTGCTTTAGGAATAATTGTAGAATATAATCCATTTCACAATGGACATCTTTTCCATTTACAGCAAGCAAAAAAAATTACGAATGCAAAAGTAACCATTGCAGTAATGTCAGGCTCCTTTCTTCAACGAGGTGAGCCAGCTATCGTCGATAAATGGACAAGAACCAAAATGGCTTTAGCACAAGGTATCGACCTAGTTATCGAAATACCAACCATTTATGCAACACAATCTGCAGATTGGTTTGCTCTTGGTTCTGCTTCATTACTTCATCATGTTGGAGTTGATCATTTGGTATTTGGTAGTGAAACAGATTCCATCGACATTTTACACGATATTGCAAATGTTTTACTAGAAGAACCACCAAAATTAAAAAAATATATAAAAAACCATTTATCATTAGGTAATTCTTACCCAAAAGCACTTTCCTTATCCTTGGAACAATTTTTTGATGATAATAGATATGCTGTCTTTAACCCAAATGACATTTTAGGTATTCAATACCTTTTGAATTTAAAAAAAATAAAAAGTTCAATGAAAACGCACACCATAAAAAGAAAGTACGCTCAATACAATGACCAATCGATAACAGACCAACCTGTAGCAAGTGCCACAGCTATAAGAAAAAGCATTTTCACAAGCAAAAGTTTAGAAAATATAAAATCAAAAGTACCAAAGAGCACCTATGATCTTTTACTTGAGGCTATGGATCATCACAGAATAAATGCCTGGAATAATTATTTACAAACTCTATATATTATCGCTAATAGTAAAAATATCAAACAATTAAAGGAGATCCACGGTATCAACGAAGGGTTTGAACAACGAATAAAAGAAACCATTAATCAGTATGATAGCTTTGATTATTTCATTGATGAATTAAAAACAAAACGCTATACATCAACAAAAATACAAAGATCACTATTACATCTATTACTCGACTTAACCAAAGCCAAGGTTAGTGCGTTACATGTAAATAATGGACCCCAATATATTAGAGTCCTTGGGTTTAATGATACTGGTAGAGCCCATTTAAATAGAATAAAACATAATACCAAGATTCCAATTATTACAAACATTCCTAGAGATAAATCTCCAATGTTAGAAGTGGATATCTATGCTAGTCATATTTATGAGCTAGGCTTTAATAAACCTTCAAGGATTAAAAAAGAATATAGTCAGACTCCAATATATTTAAGATAGACATAGCTGTTTAATTATATTAACTTTCCTTTGATGATTTTTTATCTTCTAAATTCATTAAATATTGTACTGCTTCAGATAAATTTGTAACAGGAACTATTTTTAACGGATTTCCTAAGTCCTTATCTGATTTTATAGCATCCTTTTGATTGGTATCATCACTAGCTATATCCTTTGGAATAAAGAATATTTCTGCTCCTTTTTCATAAGCTGCTTTCACCTTTAATCTAGCACCACCTATTTGCCCAATCACTCCATCAGCAGTAATGGTCCCAGTTCCTGCTATTTTATAACCGTGTGTCAAATCATTAGGAGTCAATTGATTTATGATTTCTAGGGTAAACATCAACCCAGCTGATGGACCCCCAATTCTTTCTGTATGAAAAGATACTTCCCTTGAAGGCGAAACCTCTCTTTCCTGGTATGGATAAAAACCAAGTCCGATCTTTTTTTTAGTATTTTGTTCACCATTCATCTTTTCCTCTAAATTAACTAATGAAACTTCTTTTGTCATCACTTCATTATCTCTTTGAAAACGAATCTGAACGACATCTCCAGCTTTCATCCCCTTTAAAAAAGTTAATAAATCATCAAGATTAGAAATAGGCTGTTTATCCACTGACTCGATAACATCTCCTGTTTTTAATACTTTTTCTGCAGGCAGACCAGCTATTAATCCCATTACTCGCACGCCTTTATTATGAATAGTGATAGGTAATTTTAAATAGTGAAAGGCAGCAATGATTGCATTTTGCTGTGATTCCTTCATCACCTGTATTTGTCTTTTCGTATAATCACTATCACTTTCGTTTTGGTTTAAAATATATATTTCGGGTATTGTTTCCATATAGCTATTGATTTTCGAATAGAGATAAGTGGGTATAGTAGCTGGTGCTAAAGAAACGGTCGTTAACATCAATTTCCCACTCTCTTTATACCCTTGGTTTACATTAACTAATGATGATAATTCCATAGCTGATCCAGGAGAAGTAATAAAATACGGAACAGGAATGTAAGCAGAAATAAATATCAATACAACAATGAGGATAAATGCCCATTTTAGCCATTTTTTGCTTATAAAATTGATGCTGCTTCTATTTTCGTTTGTCATTGGATGGCCCCCATTTCCTTTAACATATCCTTCATTTCACCAATGGATTCTTGAGCTTTGTTATATCCTTCATTTATAATCTCCTCAACATTTGTAAAAGAAATACTATTAATATGTCCAACGTTTGGTCTAATGACATAATCAGCAGATAAAATCTGTCGGTGATAAATTTCTCTTTCCATAATATCAATGGCTTGTGACATGACATCTAATATTGAGTTAACCTTTAATTTCGCGTCATACAATCCAACGTCTACAGCAATTACAATATCTGCACCTATTTCTTGTACAGCCTGAATAGGAACTCTTTCCATTACCCCACCATCAACTAAAAGTCTTCCATTTACCTTTACAGGTACAAAAATACCTGGAATCGAAATGCTAGCTCGTACAGCATCAGCGACTGGTCCTTGTGTAAAAACTACTCGTTCACCCATTTCAATGTCAGTAGCAACAACAGCTAATGGAATCGACAAGTCCTCTATATTCTTTCCATGTGTAAGAATTTTAACTAATTCCTTCACCTTATCTCCCGCCACAAAACCAAGCTTTGGAACCGTTAAATCTAACCAATGTTTTCTCTTTAGCTGTATTGCTAATTTTTCTACCATATTCATATCGTTATTGTTAGCAATAAGAGCACCTATTAAACTACCCATACTACTACCAGCTATAAAATCGATCGGAATATTATGCTCCTTTAGGACTTTTACTACGCCTATGTGCGCTAAGCCTCTTGCACCTCCAGACCCAAGCGCTAACCCAATTTTTGGTCTCATTATACAATCACCTCAAAACAATATATGCTTATTTCGCTTTTACATGAATCAAATAGAATCTGGTCTAAAAAGGACAAAGTATACGTACATATATACAAGAATACAAAGGAGGATTATTATGATTTCTACCTCAAAACTAAAAGCAATCCATTTCAAAACACTACTTTTAGGTATGATAGCGATATTACTAGCAGTGGCAATGGTTAAATATCCCAGTGATTCCTTTCATGGTTCCTTAAGAGGATTAACGATATGGTGGGACATTATATTTCCAGCACTCTTACCATTTTTTATCACTTCAGAAATACTACTAGGCTTCGGCGTTGTTCACTTTATTGGAGTTCTGCTAGAGCCTTTAATGAAACCATTCTTCAATGTTCCAGGTGTTGGAGCCTTTGTACTTGCAATGGGCTTTGCCTCAGGCTACCCAATGGGTGCAAAATTAACAGCAAGACTTCGTGAACAAAACCTAATATCAAAAATAGAGGGAGAACGATTAGTGTCCTTTACTAGTACATCAGACCCTCTTTTTATATTTGGAGCGATAGCTGTAGGATTTTTCCACGACCCAAAGCTTGGAGCAATTCTTGCACTTATTCATTATAGTTCAAGTATTTTAGTTGGATTTATCATGAAATATTATAAAAAAAATGAACCAGCATTAACTTTAGAAAAAAAAACGAAAAAAAATACCAATATCATCATAAGAGCTTTTAAAGAGATGCACCACGCAAGGATCAAAGACGGACGTATGTTTGGTAAGCTAATGGGCGATGCTGTGATGTCTTCAATAGAGTCTCTATTGATGATTGGGGGATTTATTATCATCTTTTCTGTGATACTAACTATCTTAACCAAAATAGGAATTACAGTAGTCTTATCAAAAATCATCGCTTTCTTTTTATCCCCGTTCGGTATTTCTAGTCACTTGTCTCCCTCATTTATAAATGGATTATTTGAAGTGACACTAGGAGCAAAAGCTGCAAGTGAAGCTTCCATGGCAATCCCATTTATTCAGAAGATAGTTATCGTAAGCACCATTTCAGCATGGAGCGGTATCTCGGTACATGCACAGGTTGCTGCATTATTACAGAAAACAGATATTAAGTATACTCCATTTTTCTTTGCTAGAATACTTCATTCACTCTTAGCATTTGTTATTACCTTCATGCTTTGGAAACCATTAAATGCCTATTTTACAGTCAAGAGTATCCCTGCATTTGTATACCGTATTCCTGATCAAACAAGTCTATCATCCATTTGGAAAACATTTATGTATCTTTCAACCTATTCCCTATACCTCATCATCTTTTTAGTCGTTATCTCATTAACTCTCTTCCTACTGAAACGCTATTTTAAAAAAGCATAATCAAATAATCAACGGAATCATTATTTTTTTCTATATCTCTCTTCTAGTGCTTTTTCTACTAATGGAGGAACCAAATCATTTACAGGACCATTATGTCTTGCAACCTCTTTAACAATGCTTGAGCTTAAATAAGAATATTTATTATTTGTCATCATAAAAAAAGTCTCAATATCTTTACTTAACTTACGATTGATAGACGCCATTTGGAGCTCATACTCAAAATCAGAAACAGCCCTAAGTCCCTTTATTATTGTATTTGCTTTCTTTTTTTTCATATAATCGATTAATAAACCATGAAAACTATCTATTTCTACATTTGGTATATCCTTTGTCACTTGTTTAATAAGTTCCACCCGTTCTTCCACTGTAAATAGTGGGTCAATTTTACTTGGATTGATTAATACCGCAATGGTTACCTTATCAAAAATTTTAACCCCTCTTTGAATAATATCAAGATGACCATAGGTCACAGGATCAAAACTCCCAGGATAAACAGCATGAATCACAATGATAACCTCCATTACATTTATTGATTTTTATATATTGTTATCCCTATATTACCATATAAATTACTTTTAATAGATGTAAATGTTCCAATTGAGTCTGGCATTTTTTCTTTTGCATCATGCTCTGTAACTATAATCCCCTTTTCACTAACCATTTTATTTTCATCAAGAAAAATAATAATTTTCTCCAAGACATTCATTTTATATGGCGGATCTAAAAAGACTAAATTAAATATGATACCTCGTTTAGCTAAAACCTTTAAAGCACGGAATGCATCATTACGATAGACTTCAGTACGATCCTCTAAACCACAGTTATGTATATTTAATTTAATCGTATCAATACTATTTTTATTTCGATCTATAAAAATACCTTTTTCCATTCCACGGCTCAAAGCTTCAACGCCCAGTCCTCCAGTACCTGCAAATAAATCTAATAAAACGCCACCATTTAAATAAGAACTTATCATACTAAATAGTGCTTCCTTTACTTTGTCTGTGGTAGGTCTAGTATTTTTCCCTACAACCGACTTTAATTGTTTGCCTTTTGCATCTCCAGCAATTACTCTCATTTCTATCTCCTTCGTTCAGAATTTAATCTAAATCTTATCATAGATTAAAATACATTTACCATTATGGTATGTTTATATACTTTTATCCAAAAAAATATTTTTTTTTTGTATAACAAAAAAAATTTGGGCAATTATAATTATTAGCAATACATAGTATTGCTGACAACCGCGGAGAAGACTTACGTTTCCCCATAAGCTCTTCCTCCGGTTTCTCCTCTCCCATTTCGTTAATGCACGATTTATGTGCATTAGCCCCACAGGGATGTACCCTGTGGGATTTTTTTATTTTCATACCTTCTTTCACAAAAATAGTGAGAAAAAGAATTTCCCACTAGTCTTCTAAGGAATGATTATCTATCAAACCTCGTCTATTAATTTCTATGAATAATTCTTTATATTCTGGGTTGTTTCGATATTCAGAGTGATTCATCCACTTGTTTGCATCAGACCTTGCAACCTCAAGGGTACGATAATCCTCAATGATATCAGCAAGCTTAAAATCAGGTAGCCCACTTTGTTTTACCCCAAAGAAATTTCCAGGTCCCCTTATCTCTAAATCCCTCCGAGCAATTTCAAAACCATCATTTGTTTCTGTCATTACTTTCATTCTTTCCTTACCAGTTTCTGTTTTTGGATCTGCCATTAGAATACAATATGATTGAGCATCTCCTCTGCCTACTCGTCCTCTAAGCTGATGTAGTTGGGCCAAACCAAAACGTTCAGCATCATAGATTACCATTAATGTCGCATTTTGAACATTAACACCAACCTCGACTACAGTAGTAGATACTAACACATGAGTCTCATTATTTTTGAACTTCTCCATCACCGCTTCTTTTTCATTTGTTGGTAGTCTACCGTGGAGTAGACCAATCGTATTAGCTGGTAACTCTTCTGTTAGTAACGCATGTACATCAATGGCATTTTGAACATCCAATTTATCTGATTCTTCAATTAGTGGGCAAATGACATATGCTTGCCTACCAAGAGAAATCTGTTTTTTTATAAAATCTACGACTCTAGTAAAGGCACTCTGTCTTACCCAATAAGTTTCAATTTTTTTTCGTCCTGCAGGATATTCATCAATTATCGAAATGTCCATATCTCCAAAGGCCGTGATTGCTAATGTTCTTGGAATAGGAGTGGCTGTCATATATAATACATCAGGAGTAATCTCATTACCTTTCCTTCTCAATAGTGCCCGTTGTTCTACTCCAAAACGATGTTGTTCATCCGTGATGACAAAACCTAAATTTTTAAAGAGAACATTTTCTTGAATTAATGAATGAGTACCGACAATAATATCGATTAGACCCATTTGAAGCTGTCCTTGTATACTTTTTTTTGTTCCTTCTGTCATTCTTCCAGTCAATAATGCAATCTCAATTCCTAATGGGGATAAAATGCCTTTTAACGACTTTTCGTGCTGCTCTGCTAATATTTCTGTAGGAACCATAAAGGCACCCTGAAAACCTGCTAAATAATTTGCATAAAGAGAAAGTATAGCAACGATGGTTTTCCCAGAACCAACATCACCTTGAAGCAATCTATTCATCGCGACATCACTTTTTAAATCTTGATTTATTTCATCTAGAACTTTTTTTTGGGCATTTGTCAGTGAAAAGGGTAAAGATTGAATAAGTTTAGAAAATTTATTCTCGTCAAATTCTTTCTTAATTCCCATTCGATTTTGTCGAGTAATCCTTTTAAACATTTGAATTCTTATTTGATAGAACAATAATTCATCGTAGACAAGTCTTCTTCTTGCATGCTTGCCATCCATACTGTCTTTTGGAAAATGCATCGCTTTAAGAGCATCCTTTAATGTATATAATTTGTATTGATTAATGACGTCACTAGGTAAATAATCATCAATTGCATCATAATAAAGATGAAAAGCATTTATCATTATTTTCCTAAAATGATGAAGACTGATATTGCTTGGTAAGGAATAGACAGGTAATAAATGATCTTTTTTTGAAGTATCACTCGTATCTAAAAACTCAGATTGATAGACAGTAATCTGTTTTCTATTACTATCCCATTTACCATTAATTAAGATTGGCCTGCCAATTTTTAATTGTTTTTTTAAAAACGCACGATTAAACCAAGTAGCTGTAATAATCGTATGATCAGCAATAACTTTTATGGATAGTACATTTCTATTATTAGAAATTCTTTTAACTATAGGCTCACTATATATTTGTCCTTCAAGTGTGACTCTCTCTTCATTTTCTAACTCAGTAATATTTCGTATCCTAAAGTCATCATATCGGTATGGGAAATAATTTATTAATTCCCATACCGTAAAAATTCCAATCTCATTTAGTTCCTGTGCTCTTTGTTTACCTATCCCTTTAATATTGACAATATCACTCGTTAACAATCCACTCATTTATTTAATAGCTCTCCAAAAATTTCTACCTCAAGCTTTCTAGCAGTCTTAGTATCTGCTAGTCCGCCTAATGCTGTCTCTTTTAAAGGCATTGGCATAGCACATCCAATCTTGTACATCGTTTCAATCACCTCATCAGGTGGTATGACACTTGTGATTCCTGCAAGTGCCATATCAGCTGCTATCATAGCGTTCGCTGCACCCATTGCATTTCTTTTTACACACGGTACTTCGACAAGCCCTGCCACAGGATCACAGGTCAAGCCGAGCATGTTTTTTAAGGCGATACTAAGGGCATGAGCAGACTGTAGTGGTGTTCCACCAGCCATTTCTACTATTGCTGCGGCAGCCATCGCTGTGGCAGAACCAACTTCTGCTTGGCACCCGCCAGCAGCTCCTGAAATAAAAGCGTTATTTGCAATCACTAATCCAATCGCACCAGCAGTAAATAATGCCTGTACCATCTCTTCATCCGAGGAGCCTAATTTCTTAGCTGTAGCAAATATTGTTCCTGGTAAAATACCTACTGAGCCTGCTGTAGGCGTTGCAACAATCGTACCCATTGCTGCATTTACTTCAGAAGTAGAAACTGATTTACTCACAGCCTCTAATATGGTTTCTCCTGAAATGAATTTCCCTGAATCGATGTAAGCATATAGCTTCTTTCCATCTCCGCCAGTAAGTCCACTTCTAGATTTTATTTCCTCCCTTAGTCCTCTATCAATAGCCTCTTTCATAATAACAAGACTCTTTTTCATTTGTTGAAATATTTCATCCCTGTTCCTATTATGAACTTCCATCTCTGTCTCAATCATAATTTCAGATATTTTTTTATTTTCTTGCTCACAGATATCTAAAAGCTCATCAATGGTTTTGAATTTCATCTATCATTGCCTCCATTAACTTGTTTTTATTAGTGCTACTTGTTTGACATATGAAATCATTTTTATTTCTGATATTACTTCATTCATTATTGGTTGATCTGTTTCTATGACCATTAATGCATTTTTTCCCTTTTCTTTTCTTGCCACTTCCATATAAGCAATATTTATTTGATAGGATCCTAGGACATTTGCTACTGATGCAATAACTCCAAACCTATCTTCATGTACTACAATCATCGAAGGAGAGTTACCTGATACCTTAAGGCTATATCCATTTATTTCTGTAATATCAACCTTCCCACCACCAACAGAAACCCCTACAACCTCTATTTCACCATGCTTATCCTCTAGATGTAATCTAGCGGTATTGGGATGCTCTACCTCTTCTTCGCTTAAATTAAAAATAACATCAATTCCTAAATCCTTTGCAATAACAATAGAATCAATAATTCTATTATCAAAGGTATCAAAATCAAGTATTCCCCCTATTAAAGCCACGTCTGTTCCATGTCCTTTATGTGTCTTTGCAAAGGAGCCATAAAGGGTAATGACTACTTTTTTTGGTTGCCTACCAAATAAGCTTCTTGTAGCCCTTCCTATTCTTGCTGCACCAGCAGTATGTGAACTAGATGGTCCTATCATTACTGGTCCTATAATATCAAATACTGATTGATATTTCACAAAGATTCCTCCACTTTTCTTATTAAGTTGGTATTTTAGATTATAAAAAAATTTTCTCAAATTTAGCAATTTTACGCAAGTAAATTATATATTTCTTTTGTTAACAAAGTTTAATGAATTTTTTTTCTTTTTATATCCAGATATAAAAACCCTAAGTAGTGGACATAAAAGGCCCAATACTTAGGGTTTCAAGGTAACTTTATATTATTACTCAACAGAATACATCGCGATCGCCAGTGTACCTGATCCAACATGAGTTCCAATAACTGGTCCTATTTTAGTTATAACAAAATCCTGTACATCAAATGCCTCTTTTATCTTATCTTCAACCTTTTTCGCATCGGTAAGGTTCATCGCATGAGAAATACCAACCCTTACTTTTTTATGATTCGCATTATTTGATAGAAGTTCAATGACCTTTGAAGTAGCTTTATTTTTCCCTCTTACCTTATCTACTGCATAGACTTCTCCATTTTCATTCAGTGACAGAATTGGTTTGATATTAAGTAATGATCCGAATAATGACGCAGCTTTTCCTATCCTACCACCTTTATGTAAATAAGTTAAGGTATCAACTAAGAAATATACATCGGTTTTTTCAACTAACTCGTTTGCTAAATTAATTGCTTCGGTATAACTTTTTCCATCTCTTATCGCTTCTGCAACACCCACAACAATAATTCCTATTGAATAGGATGCCTTTTTTGTATTAATGACTGTAACTTCAACACCGTCATCTTCTAGCATGCTCTGAGCCACTTTAGCTGATTGAACAGTACCGCTTAAAGCAGCAGACAAATGTATAGATAATATTTTCGCATCCTTATCATGCTTTGCAATTTCTTGATATACTTCCATAAAGTCAGCAGGTGAAGGTTGAGATGTGGTCGGTAATTCTTCAGATTCCTCTAGCTTGACATAGAATTCATCTGCACTAATCGTTACCCCATCTAAATATGTTTCATTTTTCAGATGAACCTTCAATGGTACAACTTTTATTCTTAATGATTCTACTAACTCCTTAGGAATATCAGCTGTACTATCAGTTACAACATAAACCTTTTCCATTCTGTCACCCCTTTATTTAATCGACTGAAAAAATAAAATAATAAATTGGTTGTCCACCATTATGGATTTCTATCTCAATATCAGGATATTTTTCTAATAGACGCTTTTCTAATTCATTAACCTGTTCTTTACTTACATCCTCACCATAAATAATGGTAACAATCTCTTCTTCATCAATCATATCTGACAAAAGATCTAAAGAAGTGTCTATCATCTCTGTTGTGGTCGTCACAATTTTACCATCAGCGATCCCTATATAGTCTCCTTCTTTAATATCAATACTTTCAAATTTAGAATCCCTAACTGCATAAGTAACTTGGCCCGTTTTAACATGCTTCAGACTCTCAGTCATGGTTTTTTTATTTTCATCAATAGCTTCATTTGGATTAAATGCTAGCATTGCAGAGATTCCTTGTGGAATTGTTTTTGAAGGGACAACGGCAACAGGTTTATCCAAAATGGATTGAGCTTGTTCAGCTGCAAGAATAATATTGCTGTTGTTTGGTAAAATGATAATGTTTTCTGCGTTAATTTGCTTTACTGCATTAACAATATCTTCAGTGCTTGGATTCATCGTTTGACCACCACTTATTACGACGTCAACTCCAAGACTTTTAAAAATTCCCTCAATCCCATCTCCCATTGCCACTGCGACAATACCATATGGAAGGGTCGGTTGTTCCTCGTCTAACATATTCTCAATTGGATTATCATAATCATTCTCATCGCTATGAAGAATGTGTGTATGCTGCTCTCTCATATTATCGATTTTAATTTTATGTAAGCTTCCGTAATTTATGGCAAAATTTAATACTTCACCTGGATATTCAGCATGTATATGAACCTTTACAATTTCATCATCTGCTACAACTAATAATGAATCACCAAATCTTGATATATTATTCCTAAACTCAGTTTCTAAAAAAGAATTTTTTTGAACAATATCCTCATTCAGATTAATAATAAATTCTGTACAATAGCCAAATTCAATATCTTCTGTAGAAAGTTTTGCTTGTACTGGCATATTTTCATGGGCTATCTTTTTAAGTGATTCTATTGGTTTTATTGTTTTTACATCCTTTAATGTATCAGGGATTGTTTCCCCTTTTAATACAGACAAAAATCCTTCATATATATAAATGAGCCCTTGTCCACCAGCATCAACTACACCTACTTCTTTAAGGATTGGCAATAATTCAGGTGTATTTACTAGGGATTCCTTTCCTTTTCTAAGTACAGCTTCCATCACATGAGTGATGTTAGAATCCCTTCTAGCCACTTTAAGACCTTCTTCAGCAGCTTCTCTAGAAACGGTCAAAATCGTTCCCTCTACAGGTTTCATAACAGCCTTATAGGCTGTATCTACACCTTGTTTTAAAGCTTCAACAAATTCTATACTATTAATTTCTTTCAAAGAATTAACATACTTAGAGAATCCTCTAAATAATTGGGATAATATTACACCAGAATTACCTCTTGCTCCCATTAATAGTCCTTTTGCTAATGCTTCAGCATTCTTACCTACATGTTCCTCTTGATAACGACTTTTTAATTCATTAACCCCAGAGGTTAAAGACAAATTCATATTCGTACCAGTATCACCATCAGGTACAGGAAAAACATTAAGTGCATCAATGTCTTTCACATGGTTATTAAGATTTTTTGCTCCTTCAAAAACCATTTGTGTAAATAAATTTCCGTTTATTTTCTGGTGTTCCACAAAAAAATCCTCCTTAACTACACTTGACTAACACGTACTCCCTGTACCATTACATTCACCTTTGATACTTTAATACCTAATGTGTTGTCTAATGTATAAATAACTTTTTGTTGAGCATTATGAGCGACTTCAGAAATTTTGGTTCCATAGCTTACAATAATATACATATCTATGATTGTCTCATCATTTTCACTACGAACCTCAATTCCTTTACTTAAGTTTTCTCTACGCAACAGTTCTGCAATACCATCTTTAAATTGTTTTCTTGAAGCCATTCCTACTAAACCAAAAACTTCCATGGCAGCGATTCCAGCAACATTCGCGATGACTTCATTTGATACAAAAACCCTTCCAAAGTGATTCGTTAACTCAATAGTCATATTTTTACCCCCTAAGAAATATTATACCTTTGGGCTATTCTATATTTTACTATAAACAATTATATATTTAAAGCAATAGATTTTTTATAAAAGAGAAACTTGAAAAAAACATCTTCATATGCTAAGATATCCAAGTATGTGATATATTATCGATTTTCATTTTATAGAATATGCAGAAACGTTAATGACTATAAGGGAGGTGCCACATATGTCTCGTAAATGTTATGTTACAGGCAAATCAGGACATTCAGGAAATGCTGTAAGTCACTCCAATCATAAAACTAAACGTAAATGGGGAGTAAACGTTCAAAAAGTACGTATATTAGTGGATGGTAAGCCAAAAAGAGTTTATGTAAGTGCAAGGGCTTTAAAATCAGGAAAAATAGCCCGTGTATAATAATGCCGGACGAAGAAAAGCACCGATAGGTGCTTTTTATGAATTTAAGGCTTCCATCTATAAAGTGAGAGAAGCCCTAAATATTATTTACTTCTACTAAACATCCCTATAACAGCCTTTACAAACCCACCAAGAAACCTAGGAAGTCTGATTGTATAAAATCTCACCCCTACCCCTCCTTATCACTTACTAACTGATTAATAAATAAAGTATTAGTACAGTATATTCATATGTTTGTAATAGTGTGCGCATACCTATAAAATTTTCCTTTTATTAATCTTTACTCTCAATAATTAATAATATGCCTTTTTCAATCGAAATAGTCCCATAAGAATCAATTAATTCATTACTAATGCCAAAAGGGGTTCCTAGCTTCATTTTTGCGTTTTTTAAAGGGTATTTAAAGCCTTTAACAGTTATTCCTTCCACAAGCTCGGTAAAAGGTAAAAAAGATACATAAACAAATCTACTACTTTTTTCTATTTTTTTCATGGTGTCAGGTAATAATAACCGTATGTTGTTTGTCGAACCAAGTAATCTTGCCTCGATATTTTCTCTTTCTGCCTGTAATAAAATGTGAACATTGGCAAGTACATGGTCTAAACGTGTACCAAACCCTCCTAAAATAGTAATCCGTCTTGGTTTTAAAGAAACAGCTAGTCTTACCGCTAACTCTGTATCTGTTTCATCCTTTTCTGCTGGAGATACATGAACCCTATTATTATATTTTATTTTTATTTCCTGTAAAAAACTTTTATCAACGGAATCAAAATCACCTACAAAATAATCAGGTATAATACCTTTATCTATTAACCACTTAGCGCCTCGATCTACACCAATGACAATCGCATCAGTTCGATTGACTAAATCTAACAAGTTATCTGTCAACAAGCCCCCTGTAAAAATAATGATCTCTTTATTCAATCTTCACAACTCCTTTAGATGTTATGAAACTAATATAACAGAAAAAAAACATAAAAAAAAACCCTTAGCAATATTGAACTGACCTAGAAAAACGAGACTAGAAAAAACACCTAGGCTGCTATACTCCTGAATTCCACTGGAGTATGGCAGGGGTAAGTATGTAATATCAGTAACCCACTTTTGATTTGGTCCCTCTGCTGAGAAGTTTTGCTCCAACAGATTCGCAACCACATGTTTACTTTCTCCAGCTATATATGATTTTCGCTTTGGTTTTACTCGACATTGGATACTATACTTCTTCATAATCTTCTAAACTGTATTTCGGTTAACTTTGATGTGATGGTCCTTCCTAAGGAGATCCCTAACCATTCGATGTCCAACTCTATAGTTCAATTCTTTACAAATGATTAATATCAACTGTTCTATAGGTTTTGGATTCCATGATTTGCTTTTCCAACGATAATATGTTGATCTAGGGATATTTAAACATTCACAAATCATAGTAATAGTGTTTATTTTTAAATATTTCTACTAATTCTACGAATACTTCTGGAACCACTTCCTTTCGATTTCCTGGTACTTTCCCAAGAGTTCTTCTCGTATTTCATAATAAGATAATTTCTTTTTTAGCTGTTCAACCTCGCTCATTTCCTCAGGTACTTTTCCAAACTTATACTGCTTCCCAGCAGGCTGAGCAAACGCTGCTCTTCTCTTCGAAACCATCTCATCCATGTTTTGATTTATGTTTTATTTTTTATACCAAAGCGTTCCATCAACTCTTTATTCGTATACTCTCCTGTCAACTTCAATCGAATAACTTCTCTTTTTATTTCCTCTGGATAATTATTATTTTTTTTAACCATAAGAAAAACACCTCCAATTTGTCGTTAAACTTATATACGACTTTGGGGGTGTTTTTTCCTTTGTCCCATTTAATTAGGTCACTCTAATATATTGCTAAGGGTTTGACTTTCAATTTTATTTTCCCATCATTTTGTTTACTTTATCTTGATTGTCTTTAATCCACTGGCTAGCAACATCTTCAGGTTTTGCACCATTATCAATTTTTAGAATCATTTGCTCTACATCACCAACAGGAATACTCCAATTTTTTAAGAAGCTATATGCTTCAGGAGCTTTATCCTTAAGCTTTGAGCTAGCGATAACATGGACCTCTGAAGTCTTCCAAAACCCTTGTGGATCTTTAAGGATTTTCAAATCCCATTTTGCAAACATAGAATGTGGACGCCATCCCAAGAATAATACTGGTTTTTTCTTTGCAATATCTTTTTTAACCTGTGTTAACATAGCTGGTTCACCAGAAGCAACATATTGTAGATCTAAACTATATGCTTTAATCATTTTACGTGAAGTCATTGTCATTCCTGCACCTTCTTCAATACCATAAATCTTTTTATCAAACATAGCTTCATTACCCTTAATCTGATCAATGGAATCAATATTTACATAGCTAGGAACAACCCAACCTAATTCACCATCTTTATAGCTAATCGCTACATCGTCAAGTTTATTATCATATTTTTCCATATAACTTTTATGCATATCTGGTAACCACGCATCCATAAAGATATCAAGATCACCTTTAGATAATCCAGCATATACTACTCCTACATCAGCCTTTTGTAAATTAACCTTATAGCCCATTTCTTCTAAGATTTGCTTAGCTACATAGGTTGGTGGAACTGTACTTGTCCATGGTGTTACACCAAATGTAAGGGTTGGCTTAGCAGCTGGCGTACTACTTGAACAGCCTGCTAGAACTAAAGTAAACATTAGTGCTAAAACGATTCCTATCTTTAAGAATTTCTTCATAAATTGACACTCCCTTTTCATATTTTAATTTGTCTGATAGCTAACCGCCGCTAATTCTTCCTCAGATGTTAAACGGCGCTATGCTCCTGGATAAGTTCAACTAACATTCAGGTATACCATCTG
>CAZEQK010000029.1:0-40920 GCA_964514395.1 uncultured Bacillaceae bacterium | reverse complement strand
TAACATTACAGCTATTTAAATTCATTCACATTTTTAAGGTGCGAAAGTTGAGTAAGTAATATAAGTTTCTTATTTTACGAAGGAGCTTCACTATTTATGTGCCTACAAAATGAAGGCCTATTTTTTTTGCATTTAATCAAAAAAAAGCTGTTGACAATTAATTGTCAACAGCTAAGAATCCAAACGAACTCTTTTATTAATAAGGCCATGGATAAGTATGCACCCCAGCCTTTAAAATATAATGACGTAAGGTAAATCCTCCGATTAAAACGGATAACGCACCTAGCATTGCAATGGTTGCTGAATAGGTTCCAAAGAACATCCAACCACCAATGACTGCTGGAACAATTAAACCAATGCCAACAAAGCCAATGATAAAAATATTGTTTTTCTTAAGAATTCCCATTCCAATTTGAGCTTCTACAGGACCATTTTTAAAGGTTTCTACATAAGAAATGCTTAGTAGAATAACCAACACGGTCAAGCCAAAAATAGCTCCCCAGAAGGTACGTAACATATTATCACTCATATCAGCTCCATTAAATAAAACTAATATTGAGAATCCTGCACTAAAGCTTGTTAAGAACATTTGAGCAGGTAATCCTGGTCCGTGCCATAATGGTACAGAATTAAATGCAGATAATAATCCACCAGATATAATTGGGAATAGTACACCTGCTATGATAGCAAGGCTACCAGTAATCACTTGGATGCTAGCTAAGAAATCAGTTAAGCCTCCAAGATTAATCCAATCCTTCATTAATGGTAAGGCGAATAAAAATCCGCCACCAATTACTAATGCTACAAGAATTACGTCCCATGAAATACCTGAATGCTTCCATTTTGATAAAGAACGCCATGCGACAAGCGGACGCATTAATTCAAATAACACTAACACTACACCAGCTATAGCCATCGAAACAATAGAGCTTAATATAGCAGTAAGTGCAATAGTCTCATTAAGACCTAGGAAAAACATTACTACACCAATTGTTACTAGTGCTCCTGATAATCCGCCGAAAAATAGGTAAATTGCCAATGGCCATTCGTATGCTTCTTGGACAACATACTCTCTATCTCCAACTTTAACATTGTGACTCATACATATTCCCCCCTTACCAAATGTAGAATACTTTAGGTTTTGTACCTAATTCTGGACGAAGTGGTTTCGCAACTCCTGAGCTTACTAGCTTTGCAACCTCACTATTAGGATCATCTAAGTCACCAAATACACGAGATTGTTCAGGACAAGTTGCAACACACGCTGGTTCCATTCCTTCTTGAACACGGTCATAGCAGAATGTACATTTATCTACATGTGGAACTAGGTGCTGTGACAACTCTTCACCATAAACTTGCTTAGAAACTGCAACTTCCTCTTTTGAATACACATAACGAGCATCATATGGACAAGCAGCCATACAAGCACGACATCCCATACATTTATCATAATCTACTAATACAAAGCCACCTTCATTAACAAAGGATGCTCCTGAAGGACAAACATCCACACAAGCTGGTTCTTCACAATGCATACAAATTGTAGGAACAAATTGACGGTTTGCATTAGGGTATGAACCTGTTTCTATGTCAAGAACTTTAGTACGGAACTTATTATCCCAGAACGGGGTTTGGTTTTCTATACTACATGATGCAGAGCATCCATCACAGCCTACACATGTCCGCATATCCATTACCATTCCATAACGTGCCATTTATTTCCCCTCCCCTACTTTTTCACAGATACGTTAAATTCTTGCGAACGATAGCCAGCAACAATTGGTTCCACATCATAGTCAACAAGCTTTCCAAGTGAGGTGCCTACGCCACGGGAAACACTTAATTGACCTTCTTTATCTCCACCAAATGCTGACGAAATATATACAGTGTCTGGACGTACTAGTTCAGTTATATGAACTCTAGCGTCCGTTGTCATTTCTGCTTTTTTATTTGTAATTTCAACAAAATCTCCATCTTTAATCTTTAATTTTTTAGCTCTAGACGTATGCATCCAAAGATCCATATGACGAGTCTCTTTTTTCTGAGAAAGAGCCATTAATAAAGAGTTGTTTGAGTTTGTTGATGCATAAGATACCAAAGGTACCTTTCCATAAATAAAGTAGAAATCATTATCAGTACTATTCTCAGTCATATTTGGCTTCATATAGCGGATAAACGGATCCCAGTTAGGCATATATCCAGCCTGTTGCACAAAGCCTGCAAAGTAAAAGCTAAAGAATTCTAAACGTCCTGAAGCTGTTGGAACAGGCAAATCATATGGCAAGCTAGCATGATCTAATAGATGATCTACACTTTCTAGTACCAATACGCCATCTTCACGAAGCTCTTTCTCTAATTGCTCAGGTGATTTATTTAATGTAGTTGCATAATGCTCCATAAATACTTTACGAAGCGCTTTGGTATAGGTTGTTTCACCCTTTGCAGCCTTCCCTACTTCTTCTTGTAAACGATCATTGCTTACGCCAGCAAGCTGTGACATTGCACCAAGCACGTTTTCTAATGTACCACGACGTTTAGCAAGCTCAAGAAGTATATCTGGAACATCCTTAGTATCATACAATGGATCGATTGCTTGGAAACGAGTAGTTAACGTTAAGTCCTGTGCAGGACCTGCTGCAAATAAGAATGGTTCTTCACGCTCAATATAGGTTGAGTTTGGTAAAACTACATCAGCATATTTTACTGTATCAGATGGTAGTACATCAATCACAGTAACGAGTTTTACATTCTCATTGGATAGCATATCTCTCCAGCGATTATCTGGGAAGAAATGCTTTACAGGATTCGCTGCATTCAATGTGATAGCTTTTAAAATGTAAGGCTCGCCATTCCATTGAACTTTACCCTCAACCGCTTCTTTAAATCCATATTCAGAATAAGCAGGGAATAATACACCCTGTTTACCTTGCTGTTGCTCTTGCATGGAATAAGCATATTGAATACCAGGACGCTTATCTGGCCATGCATCTGGATTTCCAAAATACTCTCCAGCTGTTAGTGGGAAAAACATACCTGGTTTTCTGAATAATGGTACTTCCTTACCCTCTTGTTGTGCTTTCCAGAATTCCATTACTTTTTCACGATATTCACCTGCGAAAATCCATCCACCTTTTTTATCAATACCACCAAGTAAAACTTGAACCATCGCTTGAACACGTCTAGTTTGAATTGTATTATCGTAACGAGCACCATGCCAGCCTGGATCAACAAGTACTGGTCGAGTCATTCCCATTTCTGTAGCGATTCGCTCAATATCTTCAGCAGGTATATCAAGCTCTCCTGCTGCCCATTCTGGTGTATACTGCTCGATTTGTTTTTCCATCATTTCGAAGAATGTACTAACCTTCATGCCATTCATTTCAAGATTCTCAGGTGTTTTTAGTGATGGAACGATTTTATTACCGTCCATATCCACCATGTTCGTATTAGAGAATCCTGGAACCTTACGAATTTCACCACTGATTTCATCGTAAACATATAAAACCGATGGCATTCCTTTTTCATTAGCTTCCATCATTGGCATTGGCATACCATCTTTTTCGAAAGCTAAATGTGGAAGGTTCGTATGTCCTACAACTATATCACGCTCATATAAGCCTTTTTTAAGTAATACATGCATTACAGCTAAATAGAATGCCATGTCTGAACCAGGTTTAACTGGTAGCCATTCATCTGCTTTTGCTGCTAATTCAGAGCGTCTTGGATCTAAAACAACTATCTTGGCACCACTACGTTTCCCTTCAGCAAAACGAACTGCACGAGATGTAGAAATACCAGCTACACCAGAGTTAGTCATTGAAAATACCATATATTTTGCATTTCCAAAATCTGCTAACACCTCATCGTGAATGTTAAAGTTTCCTGTTACCATGTCCGTTCCTAAATGTCCACTAGACACACAATGCTGCATTGGTGAAGCCGAAATATTAGGAACTCCCTGACCCATTGCCATGGAAACAGAGATTGGCATGTAGAATACACAAGCAGTCCAACCACCAACAAGTGTTTGTTCATATGGCTTAATGTCATGCTCCTGCATTTTATTACCAATGTAATCGAAGGCTTCTTCCCATGTTGCTTCGCGGAATGCCCACTCACCACGCTTAGATCCTTCGATACGGATTAACGGAGTTTTAATACGATCCGGATCATATGCTTGTCTTACCCCCGCTTGTCCCCTAGCACAAGCTCTACCACGGTTTAAAGGACTTTTTTCATTTCCTTCAATTTTAACCGCACGCTTACCTGCTTTGGTTTCTTTTACTCCTACCTTGACGTTACATACAGTTGAACAGAAGTTACAAATCGTAGGTATCCATTCTGTACCATAGCTAGATGTATGCTGTTCAAAACGTCCATTTGAGGTACTCATTTCTACTCCCCCTTACTTCATAATTATCTTTATAAGGTGAAAATTTATTTTTAGTCATCTGCGAAATTTGTCACTTTACATAAATAAACATAAGAAAGTTTACACTTTCCTAATAGTATTAATGTGACATTATTCACAAACTTCTAAATAAAAGAGATTGTTGATATTTGGGGAATGTAAAAGTGATAATTTTATATATTCCATTCAATTGAAACTCCCCACCCCTGTAATTTGTTGATTTAATCAACATTTTTTTCAACAATCAAGTGACCTAATATATTTACATTATAATAGTTATTGAATAAAAATGATATAAAAATTAGAATTTTTCTTGAACAAAATTTGAATTTTTTTCTTTGTATGTTCAACTGTTCACATATTATCATATCTACTGTTTTAAACTTATTTATAGTGTTAAATTATATTGCCTAGTTTTATCTACAATTTATTACATAAAAAGACAAGTCTATTGTAATTAGACTTGTCATAGACTGATGATAAACTGCCGATGTTTGTTATTGTTTTTTAATTAAAACGGTAGCTACCATCAGATGAAATAAAGATGCTGTGATTTAAATAATAGGTGTTTTTATAGCCAAGGTCAGCAATTTTATCTACTACACCAGAGGCTCGGGCACCACTAGCACAATGAACCAACAACGTCGTCTCTTTATCCTTTGGCAATTTACTTATGATTGATTGGGGATCAGCAAGAATTTTGCTATCTTGTATGTGAATAGAGCCAATAATATATCCGTGGGATCTTTCCTCTAACGTTCTTACATCAATTACGACCACCTTCGTACTATGCTCAAGCTTATCTGAAAATTGTTCTGTTGTTAATGATCGATCAACTAGCCCAGCATTTACATCAAAGCTAACTTCAGCGGTTTTTGCACCAAAGGTTGGCAGCTTATTACTCTTCCAAAGAGGAATACCACCAGCCATTACCTTAACATTTGTATAGGCATTTGCAACTAAATCCTCTGCAATCTGATGACTCTTTATGCAGCTAAATCCTCCACAATAAACAATAATTTCTGAGTTTTTATTCTTTGGTACGACACCTAAATATTTTTGAGTAAATAGGCTATCATCCATTTGAATTGCATTAGGAATGTGCTCTTCAAAATACATAGGATAAGGTCTGGCATCAATCAACAGATAGGCTGGGTAGTCTGGTCTTTTAACATAGGAGGTCATTATTTTATTATGAACATAATCTGGTGTCACAACAAGATAATTACCTGCTTTCTCCCAGGCTGGTATACCTTCTTGATAGACCTTTATATTGGTATAGCCAATATCCTTTGCCATTAATGCTGCTTTTTTACTTAAGCCACAAGCTATCCCACCACAATAGAAAACTAATAGTTTATTTTTATCTGCTGGTAGAAGCTGCTCGTATTTAGTAAATTCTGATGCTGAAATGTTTATTGATCCGTTTATATGTCCTTGCTCAAATACTTTCTGAGGTCTCGTATCGATGAGAACAAAGCTCCATTCAGGCGGGAATTCTGCATAGGTTTTTCTAGCACTCACTACACTCTCTGCTTCCATTAGCTTGCTAAAATATGCGGTATCTATATAATCTAAGCTTGGATCATAAGGAACGGGCTTCGGCTCTTCCTTTACTGGTTCTTTCACAGCATAGATGGATAAATCTTCTTTTTCTACTGTTTTGACAGGTTTTTCTACTGATATCTCTTTAACTCCACAGCCTGTTATGACTGTGAAGAGGATAAATAAAGTCATACTAAGGGCAATCCACTTTCTCATTTGATTCACTCCTTTCAGACATGCTCCTATCCTAGTTAAAATCAACTTCTTTATGCTTGACAATAAAGAAGACTTGGTTCAGATGGAGTTTTTTTCTCCATCTGAACCTTAGCCGCCCTTATTTCGAGGATGGTAACAACTCCCTCTTACGGTGTTGAAGAGAGAGTCTTGTTGAAACTGAAGATTAGATTTAGTATCATTTGACTTTTGTAGTATCGCTTTTTCTTCATCGATAGCATGCATACACAAAGCTGTGATATTCAGGTAAAAAGTACTATCTTTTATTGCCTTTAATTCCTGTTTAAAGGCCGCTAGCCAATCTAAGTGATCCAAAATAAATTGATATGTAAGCTCACTAGCTTCATTCCTAACGAGATACGCTAAAAATTCAAGTAAAAGTGTAAGGTGATCAGGCATATTGGTATATTCCTTTGGTATTGCTAACCGATATTGGCCAAATAAATACTGCATGTGTAAGGCTGCATCCCCAAAAAGATAGCCTTTACTTTTTTCATGTAAGAGAGAAGCGGATGGGTCAGTAGTCCAAGGCTTATAAAGGGACTCTATCGGAGGTACAATATGACCAACAGGATCAGAAAAGCAATCGGAATAAAGCTGTTTCAGATTAGTAAACCCTTGGAGATTGAAGCCTAGCTTTCCCAATGGGGCTGCATACCCTGCGGCTTGAAAAAGTAACTGTAATTTTTTATCCATATCCCCACTTTTTATCTCCTGGAAAAAGCTTTCTGTAAGAGGCTTATAAAATTCTGCAAATGTAAGAAATAATTCAGCTGCTGCTTCATTTCTTAACATAGATAGTCTTTCCATAGATACCACCCTCCATTTCAATCTTTATTCCAACTATCAAGATAAGCTCTCCCTCTTTTTTATAAAGAAGACTTGGTTCAGATGGAGTTTTGCCACAAGTCACACTAAATGCTAAAGCATTAAGTCGTGCTATGTCACCCTTATTTCGAGGATGGTAACAATTCACTCTTACGGTGTTGAAGAGGGAGTCTTGTTGAAACCGAAGATAACGTTATTTAACACTGAACCAATTTGATCTCTTAGTAAATAGAGAAGTATGGTTAATCCAATTCCACCAATAATTAAAGCCCACTCTGACCAATAGGGTGTATAAGGATGATATATGATAGTCTTGCTAGCCCCATCCATCACTTTTAATGGTGTGATTTGTCCAGCAATGACCATATCAAGTCTCATAAAGAATAGA
Organism: uncultured Bacillaceae bacterium; assembly: GCA_964514395.1. Lineage (GTDB taxonomy): Bacteria > Bacillota > Bacilli > Tepidibacillales > Tepidibacillaceae > CAZEQK01. The sequence goes on along the minus strand of CAZEQK010000029.1, from coordinate 33,514 downwards.
CCAATGATCCCGAAAAAACCTGCGTAACCAATACTTTTCATCCCTTTTCCTCTTATTAATAAAATAAGGGGAATAACCATACCTATGGCAATTTCAAATAGCCAAAAATTGATGGCTAATGGTCCTTGTAAAAGTGCATATACAGCTTCATATTTACCAGGAACTCTCCCATATAATCCTGTTATTATTTTTGCTATCACAATAAACATAACAATCGATAAAGTTAGGAGAAAAATTTTTCTAAATGCTGGTGCAATGGTAGTAAAGCTCTCACCATTTTCCTTTTTTAAAAAAAATGCAATGGAGATAACAGCAATACCGGAAAGAAATGCTGAGACGATAAAATATAGTGGAGATAAAGGACCATACCAATAAGGACGTGCCTTTAGAAATCCAAAGAGAAAGCCGATATTTGTGAGTGCCACCATTGCCGAAACAAATGATAGTATGGCATAAAATTTAATTTTTTTCTGGTCCCCTTGAAAAATATAGAAGAGTAAGACAACTAATAGGATTAAATATATCAGATATAAGGGGGCCATCCACCACATCGGCGTACTGAAATTCGGTGTTAGAAAATAATAAAACATATGAAATACGTTTCCTAGTTCGATCAAAAGAATAGCGAAACCGCTAAACATGGTAAAAATAGCAAGTATCACTGCGTTTCTACCTACTGGCTGAAATGCCTTGACCTGAAACACATAACCCAATGCGGCAACTAATAATAGGCCTGTGCTAATACCAACAAAAAATTCATAGCCTGCAATTAAGCTCCCCCATGGTATTCCATTTGAAGTGCCCATGGCGAGCTCTCCATTTAAAATAATATAAAAGGCACCAACAATTCCAAAAAGAATAAATAACATAGACATATATAATAGTAGTTTTTTATTCAATCCTTTCACCCCCTATCCTATTTTTTAACATAATAAATTCGTGGCATTGTTCCCTTGGAGGGCAATAGCTGATAAACGTTGTTTTTTACCAGGAGCCTGCTTAATTTGCTATTAGGATCATCTAAATCTCCGAATACTCTTACTTCATTCATACAGGTACTTGCACAGACTGGCTGTTCACCTTTGGTTACATACTCTGGACACCATCTACATTTCTCTGGGACCCTATCTTCGTTGATTTGGCGAGCATCATATGGGCAAGCTGCCATACAATATTTACAGCCAATGCATTTATCATGATCGATGGAAACAATCCCGTCCTCTCTTTTATAGGAAGCTCCAGTTGGACATACCTCTACACATGCAGGATTATCACAATGCATACATTGAACAGGCAAAATTTCCATTTTCACATTGGGAAAAGTCCCTCTTTCTAGCTTTACTAAGCGATTATAGGTTAAATTGGGAGTAAGATGATTATGCATCTGACATGCAATGGTACAGGCAGTACAGCCCGTGCACTTAGACGCATCAATAAGTAAGGCATATCTAGCCATACTAATGAGCCCCCTTTCTAATTCTGACAATAACCTCTTGCGACATGGTCGTTCCAGAAAAAGGTTCAACCATAATTGGTATAAAATCGTTAAAGTTAACACCCTTTTCATAAGCCGTTTTATTATTAGGTGAAAAGCCACCATAGGTAGATGGAATCCAAACACATTCTGGATGGATGAACTCTGTAGCTTTTATCTTCACTTTTTTGCTTGCTATATCCGATTCAATGATAGCTGTATCCCCGTCTTTTAATCCAAGTTTTTTTGCTTTTGTAGCATTTATCCACATGGAGGTACCATGGTAGCGATCTGTCATCGCCATGAGATATTCATTGTTTGATGTCATTGCGTGGGAATGCCAGGGTTGCTTACCGTGAATTAATCGAAATTCATCATCCTTATTTGGATTTGTCATGACCTTTGGTGGTAGCCATGTTGGTATGCCTACCTTTCCATCAAGTCTAAATAGCTCTGCCGAAAATTGAATTTTACCTGTCATCGTTTTAAGTGCAGGCTTTCCTTTTTTCATTGGAAATCCTGTCTGAACCGTAGCTGGAAATTCAAGTGTTCCTGCCTTTTTAAGCTGCTCAAATGTTATTCCTAAAGGCTTGATAGCCGCCTTAATATCATCCTCTACAGTAAAAGGATATAAATCATGATAGTCCATCACATTTGCAATACCTTTTAAGATATCAAGGGTGTGCTTTGTATTAAACATTGGTTTTACAACTGGTTGCCGTAACGCTATTTGAGGTTGATCATGGGAGATAACACCTGATACCGTATAGGGATGCTCTAGTCTTTCTAAATAATAATGCTCTGGGAGAATATAATGGGCAGCATGATATGAGGTTTCGTTCCAATCTATATTAATAGAAACAACAAGTTCGGCATTCTTTAATTTTTTCTGTTGTTCTGGGTTAGGAGCAGTTCTTAATGGATTATAGTTACATATGAAGGCAGCCTTTACTTTCCCCTCCTCCACTAGGCTTGATACGATTTGGGCAATTCCCCTAGCTGGCTCAACTGTTTTATATACACCATCTACTCCAGCACCATCTACGCGTTCCCCCTTTGTTGTACCAACCACCTCTGGTAGTTCTATATGGCCAAGATTGATACTAGCACTAGGCATTAATCCACCTTTTTCGTAAAAATTACCTACTAACGCATTGAGGATGACACCCATTTGCGCGATTTGTGTACTATTAAGATAATGAGAATGCAGGCCATGCCAGCCAGGTTCAATAAAGGCTCTCGGAGCATGCATCGCGAATTCTCTAGTCATTTCCTTAATTTTTTCAGCAGTTATACCTGTTATATGCTCAGCCCATTCTGGTGTATATTGCTTATTTAAACGCCAATAATCCTCAAAGCCCTCCACATACCTTCTTACAAACTCTTTATGATAGATTTCCTCACTGATTAGAACATGGGCCATTGCTAATCGAAGGGCTAAATCGGTGCCTGGTCGAATTGGAATCCATTCATCTGCGATCTTCGCTATTTCTGAATACCTAGGATCAATCACTACTATTTTTGCGCCATTTTCTTTGGCCCTTGTAATTTGATTCATGCCATTTGGAACAATACCACCAGCGAAATTCCTTCCTTCAAATATCATATATTTTGCATACTCATGGTCTCCATTCAAGCTGCCACCCACCATCTGCAACCAAGCATTGGTCTTGGCGTTAAAGCAGGTAGAATATTGTGTAATGTAATTTGGTGAGCCTATTTTATCAAAAAGACGATCAACATATGCTTTTCGATGGGAACCATGCTCCATCCATACTACTGAATTTCCTGAATATTTTCTCACAATATCTCTGAGTTTTTCACCAATTTCTTTAAAGGCCTGTTCCCATGTTATCTCTTCAAACCGATTCTCTCCTACCCTCTTTAAAGGTGCTTTAATTCTGTCCTTGGAATATAGATAAGCTGCCATTCCGTGCCCTCTTGCACAGATATGTCCTCTTGATTTTAAGTGAATAGGATGGGCCTCCACCTTCCAAAGTCTATCATTCTTTACACTTGCTATTACTCCACAATAGCTAGTACAGCCGTGGCAAAAGGTCGGTATTTTTTTTACCTCCATCTTCTCTGCTGCCTTTTTATAATCATGGAAGCTAAAATATAATGGAACGGAGCTAACGACAGCCGCCGCCGCTGAAGCCTTTAAAAAGGTACGACGATTTATCTTTACCATACTAATTCCTCCCTCCAAAATAGATTAACCACAAGTAGCTGTCCCGCCTCCATCGTCTTGTAGATCATAGTTTAATTTCTCAAGTGGGTAGTTTTCTATCACTTCTGTTGAGGCTGGGGCGACTCCATTTATTGCTTCGTCAGTCGTCCATATTCTCATTCCTTGAAATAATGCAAAGGCATCATAACCTAATATATTTAACAAACGAGTTATTTCACTTGCATCGGTTCCATCATAGCCAACCACTATTATTTTTTTATCAGCTGGTAATTTTTTCAGGTTTTCCATTTCTGCTATATTTCTAGCAGGAATATTAATTGCATCCAAAATATGACCATTACTATAATCAACAGGGCTTCGTATATCTACCAAAAAGTAGAGATTGTCTGCGCGATCAAGCACCTGCTCCTTTAATGTCTGGCCATTTACTACAGGACTTTTGCCTGAGAGTAAATAGGCTTGTGCTTGCTTTATCAACAATGCTTGAATATCTGAGGCATTCTCTGTATATAGCCTTGGAAGGCTATGGGTCGTTGGCTTTTCATTTTCTGTAACAACTGGGAAATCATATTGCTTTAGAGCTGATCCACCACCTGTGGTATATAACGCTTTATTCCAGCCCCCCATTCCATTTAATAATGGATAGGCTTTATAGCCGAGTAATTGCCAAAACAAAGCAGTTTGACCAGCGGTATGTCCGGAATAACAAGCAACGATAATCGTTTTATCCCTAGGTATATTAGCAAGAGAGCTTGGATTTGCAGTGAAGCTGTATGGTATATTTACTGCGCTTTCAATATGCGCTTCTGCGAAACTTTGAGAAGATCGAATATCGACGACAAAGTAGTTTAAATCTCCTTGTAGCACAACCTTTTCATATACTTCCTTTGGATTAAAGGATTTAAAGCTACCATTTATCAGCATGGCTGGTAAGGAATCGTTCAAATATTTTTCTAGGTCGGCAAATGGATCTCCAGATAAAGTGGTTACATCATTTGATTGCTCAATATTATTATGCTGCATTGATTTTTCATTGGTATCAATGCCACAACCAACAGAAAAATATGTGAAACTTATCACAAGGAAAATAACAATGAATCTATTTTTTAACCATCTCATACACATGTTCACCTCACATCTAAATATTTAGGTGTTAAAAAAATAAAGATGATCTGTTATTGAAAGAAATCTTCAGGTTTTTTTTCCGCTTTAGAAGTACAAATATAACAAGTACTTTTACCGTCGAAGCTTCTAAAATTCTCTCCACAGCTAATACATTGATTCGTTTGAAAGGTTATTAGAACCTTATTCTCCCCTTGAAGATAGGTCTTTATTGAAGCCTTCTCAAATTGAATCGACTCTGTTGGACATGCATAACATTTTTTACAGCTAATACAGGATTGAATCGAAAATATTAAGCTACTTTCATTTCCATTACTCACCCATTTCAACGCATCAGTTGGGCATATTTTTTCACATATATTACAGCCAATGCAGGATTGAAGAATTTTTATACTTAAAAAATCCTTAGATGTCATGTCTTCCTTATTTTCTGACGCTTGGTATAAATATTGATGAAAAACTCTTCGTTTTAATAACATTTTGTGCTTCGTTCTTTCCCTCGTATTTAGGCCCTTTTTGGAGTTTTTTAGCTTTTCCTCCTCAACTTCCCCCCCCTTCTCCCAAAATATTTGCTTTATATTTGTCATAGAAACCATTTTTAATAGCTCTCTTCTTGTTAACCCGTTAATCATTACATCCTTCGTTTTATCTAGAATCAAGTCACTATATTGAATCCTTACATCTAACTGATGGGCAGTCAATTGCTTTTGCAGCTTTTCCATATGCTGCTGAATTGTTCGACCATCTGACTTAGAACAGCTATTACATGCTCCTATATAAAGATTTATTTGTTCCTTCCCTTTGCTATACTTCAGTAGTAAAGGAATATCCAAATAGAGATAGCAGGGTATCTTAATGCCATATTGATAATTTTCAGCTTGGGTACAGGTGATTTGTGCGTTTGGATGTTTTTTTATTTGATTCAATAGTTCTTCATAGGGGTACTGAGTGTGGTCAAATGCTAGAACAGGACATTCACCTATACAAGTCCCACAATCAACACAGGTTAAAGGATTTACGTCAGGAATATTTGAATGAAGCTTTATCGCTTGAGTAGGACAAGCATTTATACAGGCATTACAGACAGTTAGACGGTTCGAATCGTTTAGACAGGCTTTTCTCTCAAACGAGATATTTTCAAATGTTAGTAACCTTTTTAATGATGATTTACTAATCATATTCTTTTCCTCAATATTCATATATTCTTTGAAAATTTTAGATTAAGCTTTAGCTATTATTTGTATCAGAATCATCCATCAAGTCTTTTGTGGCTGACCTGAATTCTTTTAATGTTTTCCCGGCTGCTTTACCAAGCTCAGGTAGCTTATGAGGACCAAATATAACAAGTGCGATAACAAGTATTAAGATAAGACCTGGTACCCCAATATTGGTTAGAGGCATTTAATCACCTCCTCTTCATAATTTTTTTAAGTTATAATCATTGTTACTTAATTAACAGTTTATTAATGTCATGCTTTTAACTTTCTAGATAAATATGGAGAATTAATGAATAAAACATATTATTCATATATTATTTACACTTCATACTGATGAATATTATGGAGATTTTATTACAAATATTTATTGATGCTAGTTATTCTCCTATACACATTAGCCTCTATTTACATAGACTAAATAAAAAGTAGAAGGAGGCTTTTATTTGAACTACCATCGCTACATGTATGTACAACAGCAACAAGATTATTATTCTATAAATAGACCTGTTCCTATAGGTAAGCATAAGCTACCCCCTTTACCCTATCCATATCAGGCCCTAGAACCTTATATTGATGAAGAAACGATGAGAATACATCACGATAAGCATCATAAATCCTATGTAGATGGATTAAATAAAGCAGAAATGGAATTACAACGTGCAAGAAATAAAAATAGTTTTGAACTGATAAAATATTGGGAAAGAGAGCTCTCCTTTAATGGTGCTGGCCATTATCTTCACACTATTTTTTGGAATGTCATGGGACCAAATGGTGGTGGGACTCCACCGAATCCCCTTGCTGAGGAAATCAATCTATCCTTTGGTAGCTTTGAAAAATTCAAGCGACAATTTTCCAAAGCTGCTGAGAAAGTTGAGGGTAGTGGTTGGGCTGCATTAGTATGGGTACCAAGATCACATCGATTGGAGATACTACAATTTGAAAAACACCAGAATCTATCCCAGCAGGATATGATCCCACTTTTAGTATTAGATGTGTGGGAGCATGCCTATTATCTAAAATACCAAAATAAGAGAAAGGATTATATTGATGCATGGTGGAATGTTGTCAATTGGGACTATGTAGTTCAGAGATTTCAGCAGGCACAAAAACTACAATGGCCACCCTATTAATAAGATAGATCTGTTTCAATAAGCTAATTTATTTTTATGTAGTACAAAGCCCTCGTTCTATGAGGGTTTTTTATATTGTCATAGTAATTATTATTAAAAAATAATCTTTTTAAAATAAGTCTACCTTTTTTTAATATTGTAGTATAAAATAATAATAAATATTATTTAATATTATAATACTTTTTATGTGTTATTGTTGAGTATTATATTTATTAACGGAGAGGAGGAAGTATCAAGCATTCGCTTGATATGCTAAACATGACTAAAACAATAGTTGTAGGTGGTAATTTCGCAGGAGTAACCTCCGCTTTAGAGATAAAGCGTAAGGGTGGAAAGAACCATGAAGTTGTACTAGTTAGTAATTCTCCAGTATTTTTATTTGTACCATCTCTTATATGGGTGCCATTCAAATGGCGCGAAATTAAGGATATTACGGTTGAACTTGAACCAGTACTTAAAAAAGCTGGAATAGAATTTGTTCATGCAGAAGCAGTAAAAGTAGACCCAGAAGAAAAAGTGCTTGAAACAAGTAAGGGTGAGATGTCCTTTGACCACATCGTTATCGCAACAGGACCAAAGGTTATCTATGATGTAGCAGAAGGTGTGGCAGAGCATGCACATTATATAGGTACACCAAATGGTGCCATGAATATACGTAAAGCCCTTGAAGAATTTAAGGAAAACCCAGGACCAGTTGTTATTGGTGCTACTCAAGGGGCCGGATGTATGGGCGCAGGTTATGAGTTCCTATTTAACTTTGAAAAATGGTTACGAGAAGAAGGTATCCGTGAAAAAGTTGATATTCATTGGATTACACCAGAACCATATCTAGGTCACTTTGGAATAGATGGTATAAAGACTGGTAATACCTTATTTAAAACATTCTTTAAAATGTTTAATATTATTCCAAGGACTGAGGTTGGTGTTGAGAAGGTAGATGCTGAATCCGTTACCTTATCTACTGGTGAAAAATTACCATCTAAATTCACGATGTTAATGCCACCATTCCATGGAGTTGATTTTGTAAAAAATTCTCCAAAGCTTGAAGCAAACCCAGCAGGATATGTACCTGTTAAGGATAGCTACCAGCATGTGAAATATCCAAATGTTTGGTCTGCTGGTATTGCTGTAGATGTAAAAGCTCCATTTAAACCAGGAAAAATTCCTTTTGGTGCACCAAAAACAGGTTTCCCAGCAGATGAAACTGGAAAAATTGTAGCAGAAAATATTATTAGATATGTGAATGGTGATAAGAAGCTAAAAGAAAAACCATTTGGTGAAATACCTGGACTATGTGTGATGGATGCAGGTAAAAAAGAAGTGATTATCATTTCAAATCATGTGTTTAAGCCTAGACAGTTTGCTATTATCCTTCCAAATGTATTATACGATTTTAATAAACGATTACTTGAAAAATATTTCCTTTGGAAAACAAGAAATGGATATTCAAGATTACCATAAAGTATAAGAGGCACTCATCTTTGATGAGTGCCTTCTGTTTTTAGATAAAATCTATAAACTTGAGACTTTAGCCTTGTAATATGGCTTTTGTTACACCAACATAATATTCTGATTCCCGTTTAATATGATTAATAACGGTAATAGTAATAAAATTATCTTTTACAGCTTTACTTTCAATTTTTAATGTGTGAAGAAATTTTATGAATTTTTTACTTTGATGACTTGAAAAACTGATCATCTGCATGATCTCCTGATAGATTTCAGGACTGATATTTCCTCTTGCGCGATTAACGGCTTCAATTAAACTAACCACACGACCCTTTGTTTTTGCAAAGGATTCCTCCCACTTTTTCAAGTTCTCTATATATTCCCTTTCCAAATTTGATGCAATTTGTCTAATGACAACCGTATGCTCCTTTTCCTGATGCTTCCAAAATTCAGCTTCATCTAATATCCTTAAGGGCATTTTATCCCCATAATAATACTGCATATGTCTCCTCCCCTATAATTAAAGGACTCTTCCTATATGTAGTCTATTATCCATGGAAAGGAGATGTTACATTATGCTGCACTCTTTTTTCAAGACCTGGTAGGATAAAGAGATAAATGATTACACCTAATAAACCAATCCCTGTTATCAGGATAGCCATCACTGTTGTTGATAAGAAGGCGCTAATACTTACAGTTACAGAAGCAATCAGCATCGCCAAATTAAAATTCAATCCTGCTAAAGCCATATATGAGCTTCTCGCATCATCAGTTGGTAGCGCCGCTAAATAAGTTTGTCTTACTGGAACACGGAACACCTCGCCAACCGTTAGGATGAACATCATAAGAACAAGCATCCATACGTTATTAGAGTAGGCGATCATACCATAGCCAATAACAAATACGAAGGAGCTTATCACCAGTACATGCTTGTCCTTAAATCTTTCTACTATTCTAGTAGAAATAAGCATCAATACGACAACGAGAACAGTGTTTTCCGTCCGAAGAAAACCTAGCATATTAATACCATTAATATCCCAAAACAAGAAGTGTTGTAACGGCATCTGACTACTTAAACGAATCCCAATGTAATTTGTCAGCTGAAATTCAGTTGAGATAATAAATACACTAGCTAGAATAAATAACACAAATAATCGATCCTTCATAACCCTTTGATAATTCCCAAATAATTTTTCTATGTGTTGAATAGCACTTAGTGACGCTTTATTAGGTGAATAGCTCTCATCAATAAAGAATCGAATAAGGATCACTGTGAGTAATGAGACACTCGTTAAGCCAATAAGCAGCTGAAATAAGTACGCTTCAAATAAAAATCCTCCAAGCGCCCCACCAATCGCGATGGATAAATTATTAGCCCAATAGGTAATAGAATACATAAGCTTTCGTTGGTCTGGTGTGCTGACATCAATGAGCATCGCTTGATTTGCTGGCCCTGCAAGCCCCCAGCAAATACTATTTACCGTCATCATCAAAAAAGTGATCGTTGCAGAATGAAGCCATGGGGAATTAAAGAGCATCATGATAAAAAAAGCGGTAAACCGCAGTGTTTCTGCAAACAAAATAATCTTTTTTCGACCAAATTGGTCTGCATAATAGCCACCGATAAAGGTTATTCCTATCCCCACAGATACATTGATTAACAATAATAGACCTGTTACCGTTGCACCAAAGTACTTTGCAAGATAGATCGCCATAAATGGAAAGATCATTCCACCTGTAAATCTACTTAAAAATGATTCGATAATACGAATTTTAATAGTCCTATGAAAATCACGAAAACGCATAATAAATCCTACTTTCTATGTATATTGTCTTTCTACTATATACTATAAACCAACCTTTTTAAAACGAAAATCGACTATTGGATCGATATTAGCTACGACTATGGTCGTAAGTCTATATCATCTACAATGATATATCAACATTAAAAAAGGCTAGTGACTAATAAAGTCATCTAGCCTTCTTCCCTTCCATTCTATTTATACTGTTCACGTAAAACATGCTTTAATATTTTACCAGTAGCGTTACGTGGTAGCTCATCTACAAATACAATATCCCTTGGTATTTTGTACTTGGCAAGCTTATCTCTAAGTGTCTCCTTGATTTGATCCGTTGTAGCTTCTGCATTCTCTGCTTTTACAATAATGGCAATCGTAGTCTCTCCCCATTCCTCATGGGGCTTACCAATGACGGTAACATCTTGTACAGCAGGGTGACTGATTATCGCCTTTTCCACCTCACTTGGATAGATGTTAACTCCCCCAGAGATAATGACATCCTTTTTTCTGTCGATGATATGTAAATATCCATCCTCATCTATTTTTCCGATATCACCAGTATAGAGCCAGCCTTCTTTTATATTCTCTCTTGTAGCTTCAGGATTCTTATAATAGCCAGACATCATGCTACTCGTTTTTAATAAAATCTCTCCCTCTTGATTTACCCCTGTGTTATTACCCTTATTATCTACAACCTTAAACTCAGTATTTACAGTTGCTCTTCTACCAATTTTACCAATATGCTTCTCATGCTCATGAGGGTACAATGCTAAACCATTTGGACCTGCTTCAGTTAGTCCATAAACTCCTACAAAATCCCCAGAAAATTGTTTTTGTAGGGTAGTTAGATACTGACTTGGCATTGGTGCACCACCATAGATCCACTTTTTCATCGATTGTAAATCATAATTTTTTGTTTGTAATATTTTCAGTGCAAGTAAATAAGCAATAGGCGCTCCAAAAAAGTGGGTCACCTTATCTGTTTGTGTATGCTCAAGTAATTTGTCTGGCGAAAAATTATCCAAAATACTTACTGCACCTGCAGCGACACTTCCAACCAACATTAAATTAAGTGGCGCAGAATGGGTAAGCGGCATTAATTGAAGGATACGATCATTATAATGGATATCCATCTCGTAGATCATCATCATTCCAGCTTGATACACTGCCCGATGACTAAGCATGACTCCCTTTGGTTTTCCTGTTGTTCCAGAGGTTAATAGGATTTCTGCGATATCCTCCGTAGTAAGATTAATATCTAAATTCTCCTTACTGTATCCTTGGAGCTGATCCTTCTCTGTGATGGAGAATGATATAACCTTGAAACTAATATCTTTTAATTTTTCTACAAACGCATGATGATAAAGAATGACCTTCACATCCATTGCTTGAGTTATTTCCTTTATTTCACTACCTGTCAGCTGAACATTTAACGGAATAACCCTTGCCCCTGTTTTTAACACCGCAAAGTATGCAAGAACAAATTCAATCTGATTTGAAAACAAAATAGCGACATGATCATTTTGTTTTATGTCATTCTCTGTTAGTAAATTTGCCAATTGATTAGCTAGTTGATTCTCTTCGAGCCATGTTAATTTTGTATGGGTGACATGACATAACGTTGCTAAATCATTTGGGTTTTTCTTTGCATTTCTCTCTAACATTTGATGAACAAAATCAGACATTTATATGTCCCCTCTCTTATTCATAAATTTTTTCATCTAACTGGTCAGCTTCTAAAGCATCGAATTCTACATCTCTACCGTGATCTTCCTCTGTCATAAACTCTTTATAGTATTCAGATTGAATAATTAAATTCATGACTTCATTTGTTCCTGTCCAAATTGTAATTAATCGCACATCCCTAAGGAGTTTTTCAACAGGATAGACATTGGTATAACCGATTCCACCCATAATCTGCATCGCATGATCTACTATTTTCCAGGCAGCTTCCGTTGCAAATTTCTTCGCTTCTGATACTAATCGCCTAACTCGTCTTGGGTTATCATGCCCATCTATTGCCCTTGCTGCAGTATAAACAATAGCACTTGCAGCATCATAGGTAGTAATGCTTTCTGCAACCTTAAAGTTTACACCCTGAAAATCTCTAATGTGATGACCAAATGCTTTCCGTTTCGTCGAATATTTAATTGCTACATCAAGAGCAGCCTTTGCCATTCCTAATGCACCAGCTGCACTCGTCATCCTTTCAGGTATCATCATTTGATAAAATATTTCACCAGCACCATTTTCTTTACCCACAATATTTTCCTTTGGAACTCTTGCATTTTTGAAGTGAACCCTTCCTGTTCCACCTCCTCTTGTTCCCATCAAACCATAGGTATATTCCACACGAACATCCTCTGTTCTATCAACTAAAAATGCTGTGATTCCTTTATGGGCTGGCACACTATCATCTGTTCTAGCATAAATCAAAAAATAGTCTGCCCCTTCCGCTCCAACAATAAATCTTTTTTGACCGTTAATAATGAAATGATTCCCATCCTTCTTCGCTATGGTTGTGGTACCAAAAAAATCAGAACCTCCTCTAGGCTCGGTCAAGCCTTCAGCTGCATATTTTTCCCCTTTAATCGTTGGAACTAAGTATTTTTCCTTTTGATACGGTGTACCAAACTGATGGATTGCTTCCCCAACAATACTAGGCATCGAGTAAAGACAAGCGAGGGCAGTCCCCAAAAATCCAAATTCCTCTAATGCAATGATTTCTGATTCCCAGTTTAATTCTCTTCCACCGTACTCTTTATTAAATCGTAATCCTAATAAATTATTCCTACCTGCATCCCTTATAAAGTCTCTAGGAAACTGAACCTTCTCCGCATCCATATCTAGAATTAGCTGACGCGGTACATTTTTCACAAATAACCGTGCCTCTGAACGTAATTTTTTTTGTTCTTCATTCATCATAAAATCATACATTTTTTTCCCCCCATGTTCTCAGTATAATATATTCAAACTATTCTGATATTATCATTTTAAATCACGTTTACGTAAACGTCAATTTAACTTTTAGACTATTTTAATCTTACTTACTAAAAAATAATGCTACCAATAGAATTTTTTCGGACAAAAAAAAAGGGCTTACCCTTTTACATCCTTTTTACTTGTTATTGCTATCCATTTTCTCAATAAATTGACGACGTAATTTTATTAATTCATCCTTTAATTCTTGTAGTTCATTGATTCTTTGATCAATCTCCTTTATTTTACTATCTCCATATTCAATCGTTTTTTGTAATTGTTTTTTTCCAGTATGATCTTCTGCAAAAAGCTCTATCATTTCCTTTATTTCATCCAAGGTAAAGCCAAAACGTTTCCCTCGTAATATTAGCTTTAATCTCGCACGATCTGCTCTACTATAGCTTCGATGTTGAGTATTTTTATTCCTTTTAGGCTGGATTAATCCTATCTCTTCATAATATCTAATTGTTCTTGTGGATATTTCAAATTCATTAGCTAGCTCTGAAATGGTGAAAAATTCCCCTACATTATTTTTCATGGCATATACCCTTCTTCTCAAAATATGCTTTTTATTAATATAAATTTTAACATTAATTATTAATTTATATCTATTTCTTATAGGAAAGTTCATTTATTATTTTTTTAATTCTACTATTTTCTTTGCGCTATTCCATTCAATATTAATATTTAATAATCTGGCAATTTCTCTAATTTCTACAATTGTCTTTCCTTCATCTGTAAGATATGCTGGAATTTCCTTTTCCTCAAATTGTATTTTTGTCCGTCCATTTATTGTTGGATAATTATTTTGTTCATTTTCATCTATTATATTTGTAGGTTCTGGCTCATAGGTGATTCCAGTAAATCTACAAAAAGCTTCTACCACTGCTTCCGCATACTGCTTCCAATGGTTGATAAGCAATTCACTATCCATTTGATTTGTTGCAAAACCGTATTCAATAATTACCGTATCCACGATACCAGTTTCGCGATGCATGTAATAATAATCCTTTCTACTATTCACCTCACTCTCCTTTGAATAATAACGACGAGCATTCATACCTGCATCAACAATTGCTTGATAGATATCTTTAGCTAATTTACTATCTGAATAGATAGAATAAATAGTTTCTACTCCTCTAGCTTCTGGAACTGCTGCATTGATATGATTTGAAATACAGTATTTTGCTCCGCTTTTTTTAACCATTTCTGTGCGGATAGCTGGGGATAAATATTCATCTTCAAACCTTGTCATTGTTATTGGTACCTTAAGCTGTTTAAACCTATTATACTGATATAAGCTTATTTTAAGACTCATATCCTTTTCATGAAAACTACTATTCGATCCACCACCAGAGTCCTTTCCACCATGACCTGGGTCAATAATTAAGAGAGGCACAGTCATATGATATCCTCCTTTTTTAAAAAAAAAGTATATTTTGTCCTCTACTATCATATTCATAATAATAGATATTGATTATACTTCAATCTAGAGAGGGGGATTTATTAAAAAAAATAAAAAACTAATGCTTTTATACTAAATTATTTTTGTTTTTATCCGATATTAATAATAGGGGATAAAAACATACAACAGGGGAGCTTTTAATATGAATAATATTGAAACAATACAGCTTGGTGAAATAGACTTTTATGGGGAAATGGCCACTGCTTTTAGAGAAATTCATGAAGATGGTGAATGGAAATTTGTTATCATGGTAGACAATGAGAGGATAGTCCTTTTATCCTATTAAAATAATTGATATATCTATTTATGTATATGTAAGTACCAATCTCGGATTGGTACTTTTTTATATTCTAATCTACCCATCAATCTATGAACCATGAAAATCTCTATTATTTACTTTATTAGCAATAATGGGGCTTACCCAAACTAAGAAGTAGATAGACCCTACTATTAACAGTATCGCTGCTATCAAAAAGGGTAAATAATAATTTTCAAAGTTTAAAATAATACCTGCAATGAAGTTAAAAATAGCTGCTCCAAAGCTTCGAAGTACCGTTCTTATTCCTGCAAATAGATTACGTTCTTCCTCTTCAACAGCTTGCATGCTCTGACTGTCGACCATGTTACTAAGTAGCGTAAAGCTTCCACCTCGGAATAATAGCAAAAAAGCAAAAAACCATACTGGTACTGTAAAAAATAAAAGGACAGATACCAAAATATTGATGGAATAAGCAACCAAATAAGCTTTATTTATACTTAAACGTTCTAGAATATATGGGGTTAAGATGGAGCCTATAAATAGAAAAAGACCATTGATGGTTAGTAGCATGGAGACCAGTTCATCACTCCAATCTAGACGATATTTGACGATAATATTTAAAAATGGAATGACAATCGCATAGGTTCCACCAAGTAGTAACGTAAAAAGAGAAAGTATCCAAATGGAACGGCTAGATAGCTGTTCCTTTAATCTTTTCATTGCGAATGGATTTACCTGATTCGGTGTTGGACCTTCTTCCTTTGGCAAAAAAATACCTCTAACAATGGCTACTAAAAGCATAAAGGCAGCAGCGACAATAAGAGAACTTTGATAAACGGTTGTATGACCTCCTAACCATTTAGGAATAAACCCTCCTAGCAAGGTCCCTACACCCGTAAAAAGCGTAAACACTGCAAATAACATGCTAAATGCTTTCGTTTCCTCTTTTTTCGAACGACTGTAATAAAACAATAGCTGAATCTCATTTGTTATTAATAATGTAATTCCAATAGAAATGAAAATTTGAGCAAGAAAAATAATAGAATATGATTCCCCTATTGCAACCACAAAGTAGCCGATAGCCATAAAAACTAGCCCTGTCACCAATAACTTTTTTCGACCTAAATGATTGGCTAAGAGGCTGATTGGTACTGATAATACTCCCATGATTAAGGTACCAATTGAGGTTATTTTCCCAATATCATTTGGAGAAAACCCTAATTGTAGTAAATGGAGATTATATACGAGTACGAATAAACCTATACTAATTCCCAGCATAGATTCACTGGCAACAAATCTACGTATGCCTTTTGATAGATTGAATAAATCGCGAAAATAGCTCAGCATAACCTTCCCCCATCTACAAATGATGTTCCTTAATAAGTATAACGGTAAAAAATTAAATGAACAGTCTATTTATATAAAAAAGCCTACTAAAAAAAGTAGGCATAAATTTTCTGTAGGTGTACAGGTTAAAATCTATCTATTCAGATGATCTATGCAGCGATATCTCTTTTATTGAAGGTGATCCAAGAAAGCGCATTAAAAGCTACAAAATAAAGGACAAGCATGATAATAGAAAATTGCAGGGTCATCCCTTTGACAAGGGGGACACCATCGATATACTGGGTTAAATCAGTGTTTGCAAATAGAAGATATTTTACCCATTGGTATTTACTAAGCAAAACAACGATTTGTTCTCCTGTAAACATAAGAAAAATTGCTAAGCCGATGGCTAATGAGCTACTTCTAAATACGGTTGATATCATAAATGCGAAAGTAGTCATCATGACTAAATTAATCGTGCTATAGCCATATAGACTGATGATGTGAAAGACCATATTTGTTTCTACTACATTCCCATTCGTAAAGGATAAATAAGGTAAATTCACATTTTTAAATCCAAATAGAAGACCACCAAAGAGAAAGGAGCTAATAAAGAGTATGACGAGTAATATGAAGGCAAATAGAATCGAAGCCAAATATTTCGATAGCAGTATTTTAGAACGTATCACAGGACGAATTAATAAAAGCTTGATTGTTCCCCAGGAAAACTCACCAGCCACACTACCAGCAGCGATAATAATAGTAAATAGAGTGATAAGGCTTATTAAATTTGTTGTATCATTCATAAATCCCCAAAGCGTCTTAGATTGTATCGGTGGTATATCATGCTCTAAACGATAATTATTAATTGCAATCTGTTTGTCAAATTGATCCTTTTGTGCCTTCGGTACAAAGGTTTGGGATTGGAGGATTTGGTTCATTCTTTGGTTTTCAGCAACAATATTGCTACGCCAATTACTTGTTTGATCACTCGATATGTAGTTTTCTATAACCCCAACAACGATTACCAAAAGAATTAGAAGACCTATCATGACCAAAGTAGCAATGCGTCTATATATTTTCATATTTTCATTTTGAATGAGATGTATGAGATTAGACAATTTCATTCCCCCCTGTTATTTCTAAAAATTTATCCTCTAATGACTTAGATACTGTTTCCACTCCATATATTTTTATACCTTGATTCACTAATAAAGCTATTGCCTCTGGAATCTTATTCCGTTCAATCTCCACAAAAATACCCTGCTCTTTTTTTTCTGTCGTACACATGGTTTGCAATTGCTGATTAGCTTTTTCGATTGGTTCAACCTTAAAAAGGACCGAAAGCTGTTTTTCACTATTAATAAAGGAAGCTACAGACTGAACATCAATTAATTTTCCATTTTGAATAATCCCGATGCGATCGCACATGAGCTCCATTTCCGCTAACAAATGACTGGAAACCATCACCGCAATATTCTCTTCCTTGGCTAATTTCCGAAGATGATCTCTTATTTCTCTAATTCCAGCGGGGTCCAATCCATTTGTAGGTTCATCTAATATTAATAAGGATGGAGAGTGAAGCAGGGCTTGAGCTAAACCTAATCTTTGACGCATACCTAGTGAATAGGTTTTAACTTTATCATGAATTCTTTTTTCCATTCCAACCAATCGAATGACTTCATCTACCCTTTCCTTCGTAATACCTTTTATCATCCGTGCATAATGAAGTAAATTTTGATACCCCGTTAAAAACTTATACATTTCTGGATTTTCTACAATCCCTCCAACATGAGAAATTGCCTTTTCAAAGTTACTTTTAATACTTGTCTCATGGATTAATATTTCTCCAGCTGTGATGGACATCAAGCCTACCATCATTCTAATCGTAGTAGTTTTCCCTGCTCCGTTTGGGCCTAGAAAACCAAATACTTCTCCTGGATATATTTCAAAGCTTATATCATTAATGATTGTTTTCTTTCCTATTCGTTTTTTTAGATTCTTAATTTGAGCTATCGGTTTTTGATTCATTTTATCCTCCCTTATCATTAAATTATTTATCTTCGGTTTCAACAAGACTCCATCTAAACCAAGTCTTCTTTATAGATTTTCTTTAACCACTGCACTAAATCCATATTCTCTTTTTCTCTAATATTCTCCACTTCTGCTATCTCTAATATTTTACCATTTTTTAACACAATCACAATGTCTAAGATAGTCTCGATATCCTTTAATTCGTGTGTCGTAATCACTACAATCTGATTTTCAATATCGATAAAGGAGATTAATCCCCTAACAATTGCCTCTCTTGCCATTGGATCAAGTCCTGATAAGGGCTCATCCATTAAGATGACTGGCACATTTCGCGATAAGACAAGGAGCATCTTAAGCCTTCCCCTCGTTCCCTTAGAGAGGTTTTTCACCTTCTTTTTTGGGTCTAATCCCATAAAATTCATAATCTCATTTGCCTTTGTCCGATTAAAATCTTTAAATTGGGTGGCATAAAAATCGATAGTTTCTTGAACCGTATAAAAGGAATAATAGGCATCCAGCTCTGATAAATATGCTATATGTTCACTACTTCTTCTCGTAATTTCATTACTATCTAGTGTAACAGAGCCACTTGTTGGTTGAATTAAACCAGCTGCTAATTTTAATATCGTTGATTTCCCACTACCATTCTCTCCAATAATTCCAATGATTTTACCTTTTTCAAGGGATAAATGAATATCGTTTAATGCAGTATGATTCATATACTTCTTAGTTACGTTAGAAAAATTAAGCATTTCCATCCCCCTTAGTTACCTTTTCTAGCTGTTCCTTCATTCCTAGAAACATCTCTTCTGAAGTAAATCCCATCTCCTGCATATCTTTTATAAATACGCGAATATGCTCTTTTTTTAATTTATCGCGCAGCTCATCCAATGTCTTTTTATTTTCCGTTACAAACGTCCCTTGTCCTCTCCTTGTTTCCACTATACCCATCCTTTCAAGCTCTCCATAGGTTCTTTGCACCGTATTTGGATTTACTCCTGATTTCAACGCCATATCACGAACGGACGGAAGCTTTTCGCCAGTGATAAGCTCCTTTCGTACAATCTGTTTACTTATTCGCTCAGCCAATTGTAGATAGATTGGATTTGATGCACTAAACTCTTCTGTCATCCTTTACACCTCAACTTTTTTGTCTAAAAACCAGCTTGATAAGAATAATAGAACTAAAATCAATAAAGCATGAAATAAGTAATCACCGATATGAATATATAAAGGCTTGAATTGAAGATCAAAATTTGGCGAATGACTCGCTAAGCTTGTTAAAAAGCTCATAATTTTTGAGATATCGAGCTTACCCCAATCGGTTAGATATTGATAAATCTGTGTTTGAGAAAATAATTGAAGTAACCAGGAGGAGCCTATCCATATACCAATGACTACTGGAATACTAATTTTTCCGATTAGGTTCTTCAATACTTGATAAAGCGTCCACAAAAAGATGACCCATATAGCAAGATAAATGGAGGTAGCAAATAACGCTCCGACGAGTATGAACGATAAAGGTATTAAACCTGTTGAAAAACCTATTTTTGATGCAAAATAAACAGAGGCAAGATAGCTAATCAATATGGATAGAAAAAGAGCTAATATACCGTTTAATAGCTTTGCCAATAATAGCTGAATGGCTGGATGGGGGTTATGGAGCCACAGATGTAATTGCTTCCCTTCCTTTCGCAAGCTTCTTAGCATAAAAAAAGCTAAATAAAGAATCTGAAAGACTAAAATCATAAGGGTAAAAACAAATTTAGCTATTGAAGATTGATCAATCCCTCTCATTAAAAGGTTTACATTTAAAAAAACGATTAATATCACGAAGGCTAGAATAGATAAATTAATAAATACGCTTTGTCTTGACAATCTAAATTCCTTTTTAAGCAATCCAATAAATGCATTCATTAAGCATCCTCCAATCAATATATCTTATTGTATTAGTGTACTATTTGTATAGTACACTAATACAATAAGAATGTCAATATTTAACTTTGTTACTATGAATAATTCTTTTCATTTATTATTAACCTAAGGATATTCGTTAAATACTGGAGGGAAGATGATGGAAAAGAAAAACAAACATATAAAAGAGTCTAAAATAGCTCCTGGAATAGATGATCAGGAAGAGTTAAATAAAGATGCCACAGAAGAAGAAATAGAAAAAGGAGATTATACCGAAGTAACCACCCTATCCTATGATGAAGTAGACCCAAGCTAACAGACAGCTGAATAAATTAAATAAGAAGTATCCGTAGGATACTTCTTATAATTATCATAAATATATATTTTGTTTTTTATTTTGTTTTTTGTTTCTCTTTTGTCTCATCTTCTATTACCTTAGTAATAATGATGGTTGGATGCTCAACCAATGAGATTTCATTAGCTATCCCTAGTATACGGATACTTGGTCTATGCATATGCGATTTAATTGCGGTGACAACCGCCTTACTTCCATTATTTAGTTGTACAAGGGTACCAGGTGTATAGGCTGGTGTAGAATAAACGAAATTCCGTACAATATCTTCATTATAATTCGTCCCGCTTTTCGTCATCAAAATTTCTAAAGCTTCATGGGGTGGGATATTCTGTTTATGAATAAAGTTATCATATTCATTTGCTATACCACAAATTTGGGCAAATTCGATAAACTTATCACCTTTAATTCCTCGTGGGTAACCAGTTCCATTTAATGCTTCATGATGCTGTAATGCAATGTGAGCTGATAAGAGGTTTAACTCTCGTATATTTCGTAAAATATTAAATCCTGCTTCTGGATGTTTATTTTCATCATCCGTCACAGTTCTACCAATATCATGGAGTAGGACTCCAATTGCTAGGTCGCTTAATGTTATTTCGTTATATCCTAAAGCCTTTGCTGTTTGTAATGCTAATAGGGCAACATTGACAGAGTGTGCATAAATCCTTGCTTCATCCCCTACATAGGTTGATGGGATAAGTACAATAACCTGTCTCTTTTTTACTTCATTTATTAATTTTTGCACTATTTTCTGTACTGGAATTAAGGGGAATTGCTCTTTGTTTTTGATTGCTTGAAAAACCTGCTCTAATACCTGAATAGCATCCACCCAAGTTGGCATATCAAACATCTCACTCAAAGTAATACCGTCAGATTCAAAATCATCGACAATTAAATGTGAAAGACCCATGCTTATTACTTTTTTTAGAATATTAGGATGTATAATTCTACCTTCAGCTAGTAACACCCTTCCTTTATTATCATAAATAGGCTTTCCAAGTTTCATTGACGCATCATTATAATCAGAAATTCTTATCATTCTCATATGTCAAATCTCTCCCAATTTACATTTCATACAACAAACAAATACTCTATAATCATACAATAGGTAATGGAACAGAACAAACAAATTATTAGTATTTTATACCAAACTTTAGGAAATATTGTAGACTTTTTACGTTAATTTTTCACGACAAAATATAATTCCTACGTCTCCTTGAAAAAAGTTTATGTATCATAGGAATCAATTCATACATTCTATGCCTATTAGTCTATTATCTTATTTCGTAACCAGCCTAAACTCTCTATATGAACTTCAACCAAATCTCCTGGTTTCAAGAAACGGGGTGGATTAAAGCCTTTTCCCACACCAACTGGTGTTCCTGTAGCAATAACGTCACCAGGTTCTAGCGTCGTTCCATTAGAAATGGTTGCAAGCATGGTTGGAATATCAAAAATAAATTGTTCTGTTGTTGAAGACTGCCTAATTTCCCCATTTACACGTGTTTCTATATGTAGATGATTTGGATCATTTATAAGTGATTTATATGAAATATAAGGTCCCATTGGACAAGCAGTATCTAAGCTTTTGCCTAAAACGAATTGTTTATGTCTTTTTTGAAGATCACGGGCAGTAATATCATTAATAATGGTATAGCCAAATACATAATCAAAGGCCTCTTCTTTTTTTATTTTAGAACCTCTTTTTCCGATAACAATCGCTAACTCTCCCTCATAATCTAGTTCTTCAGTCAACTCAGCATGACTTAGAACATCACTATATGGTCCATTAATTGCTGTTGACGCCTTCGTAAATACCATTGGATATTCAGGAATATCGGCAGCACTACCCATCTCTATAGCATGGTCAGCATAATTTTTTCCTAAACAGAAAATATTCTTTGGTGTTTTTGGAATCGGAGCTAATAATTCAACCTCACCGCTACCTATAGACACAATCCAACTCTTATTTTTTTGATTACCTTCCCATTCTAATAAATCTTTCACCTCGTTAATAAAGTTTTCACCTAGCTCTATCACTTCAATCATTGATTTAGCAGGAACCATCTTAGTACCTTTACTAGCATATAGCTTTTCTAAATCGATAATCTCAGTAATTTGCTCATTTGTTATACCGATTTTAATCTCTTTTCCTAATTTATAAGTTACAAATCGCATATAATTACCCCATTCCAAAAATATGTGTTGATTAGATTTTAACATAACTAATGTAATTTTAAATTATTTTACCAATATTAAAAATAAAAATATATGCACTTTATAAAAAAATATGGTCCGATTTTTTTCTAATTATAAGTATTATGATAATGAATTCTATTGCAATTCCCAAAATATTCTATTGTATTTAATTTCTTTATTAATTATAATTAAAATCAAAATTATAAATATACTAAATATTTTAAATATTAAAGGAGGGGAAACAAGTTTATCTTATGCTTGAACATAAAAATTGAGGGGGAAATTTAATGAGAAAAAGAATGGGAATTATTTTTTTGGTATTTATACTTCTATCTGTTACAACTTTAGCTGGTTGTAGTTCGTCCAATCAATCAACACAGGATGATGTCATTAAATTCGGTTTTTTAGGTGCTAAAACAGGAAACCAAGCTATATTCGGTTTAGGTACTCTAAAAGGAATTAAAATGGCTGTTGATGAAGTGAATGCAAATGGCGGTATTTTAGGTAAGAAAATCGAATTAAAAGAAGATGATCATGGAAGTAAACAAGAAGAAATGGCTTCCATTACTCAAAAATATATTGATCGTGATCATGTAGTTGCTATTATTGGTGACCCTACAACAGGTGGAACAAAAACTGCAGGTCCAATCGCTCAAGATAATAAGGTAGTTATCATGTCTGCAGGTTCAACCGGTTCAGGTGTCGTTGAAATTGGAGATTATGTATTCCGTGATACTTTATTAGATGCTGTTGCAGCACCTGCCACAATGGATTATGTCATTAATGAAAAGAATTGGAAAAAAGTCGCTTTAATTACATCAGTAAATAATGATTATAGCGTTGGATTAAGTAAAATATTTAAAGATGCGATTAATAAAAATGGTGGAAATGTCGTTATTGAAGAAAATATCCAAGATGGTGACACAGATTTTAGTGCTATCGTAACAAAAATTAAAGGATCAAATCCTGATGTAATCGTCTTTTCCGGATATTATACTGAAGGCGGTTTAATTATGAAAGAGGTTCGCCGTCAAGGAATGAATGACGTTGTGATGGTTGGCGGTGATGGCTTACAAGGAGAGGATTTCTACAAATTAGGTGGACAAGCTGTGGTTGGTTCTATTTCCTATGCTGGTTTCTCCCCTGAACAGCCAACTGCTAAAACAGCTGAATTTATTGATAAATTTAAAGCAAAAAATAATGGTGCTATGCCAGACCTATTCTCTGCGCAAGGATACGACGCAGTGATGCTAATAGTAGATGCGATGAAAAAAGCAAACAGTGTGGAACCAGAAAAATTCCATACTACATTAGCTCAAACAAGTAATTATGAAGGAGTATCTGGAAATATAACATTTAGAGATAATCGTGAGCCATTAAAGAGTCCAGTATATTTATTAACGGTAAAAGATACTAACGGACAAATTGGCTTTGGATTATTGAAAAAAGTACCTGTTAAATAAACACTGTATACTATAAAAACTAAAATACTTTCGGTCATAGCTCCGCTGATGCGGGGCTATGCCAATTAAAAAAGCTAATTTTTTTAAATATAAAAAGGGGGTAGAGTAGATGACAGAATTTATACAGCAACTAATAAACGGTTTTACGCTAGGTAGTACTTATGCATTAATTGCACTAGGCTATACCATGGTTTATGGCATTATTTTATTGATAAACTTTGCTCACGGGGAAATTTTCATGTTTGGGGCATTTGCTGGTCTATTTATAGTGACTGCTTTAGGAATTACAAATCTATTTTTAGCCATTTTAGGTGCGATGGTTTTTAGTATGGTTTTAGGAATTGTTATTGAATTTATCGCATACAGACCACTTCGCGGATCGTCGCGTTTATCTGCCTTGATCAGTGCAATAGGAGTATCTATTTTTTTATCTTCCTTGATGGTTTTAATAAGGGGTGCAAATGTTACCTCTTTTCCAAGTAACGAACTTTTCAAAATGAGAAACATCGAATTTATGGGATTAAACATCTCTAATCTTCAAATAGCCATCATCTTAATTTCAGGTTTATTAATGGTTTCTCTTCAATTATTTATTACCTATACCAAAATAGGAAGAGCAATGAGAGCATCATCTATGGACCTGGATGCAACAGCCTTAATGGGTGTAAATGTGAACCTAATTATTTCCATTACTTTTGCCATTGGCTCTGGTTTAGCTGCTGCTGGTGGTGTACTGTGGGGATTAAACTTCAGCTCTGTTCATCCGTATATGGGGTTAATGGCAGGCTTAAAAGCTTTTGCAGCTGCAGTATTAGGTGGAATCGGAAGTATACCAGGTGCTATGTTTGGTGGAGTTTTCCTTGGTGTTGCTGAAACTTTAGGAATAGCTGCTAATTTATCTAAATATAAAGATGCATTTGCATTTACAATATTAATCTTAGTACTCCTTTTTAGACCAACTGGATTATTTGGTCGTAAAATTTCTAAGAAAGTGTAGGTGAAATAGATGAAAAACAAATTCTTAGAAAACTATTTGGTACGTATCGTTCTATTTGTAATTGCCTTTTTAATCCTCTATTTTATTTTAGAAGGATTAGCAGTTATTATTCATAACAACTATTATTTAACCATACTAACCTTTATGGCTATCAATATTATTATGGCGCTAGGTTTAAATTTAATCACAGGTATTACTGGACAGCTTGATCTTGGCCATGCGGCATTTATGAGTATCGGAGCATATGCCGGTGCATTATCAACTATAAATTTTCATTTACCCTTTACCGTTGGTATTTTATTAGCAGGTATTATAGCTGCTATTTTCGGAGTGATTATTGGTTACCCCATTCTTCGTTTAACCGGTGATTACTTTGCTATTACCACTTTAGGTTTTGGTGAAATTATTCGTGTTTTATTCAACGGATCAAGCTTTACAAATGGCGCTTTAGGGATTTCTGGAATCCCTCGCTTAACGACGTTTTCTATCGCTTGGGTTATTGCTATTTTAACGATTGTTTTCATGGTTTGGCTCAATAAATCACGAAATGGACGAGCTTTTATGTCCATACGTGATAATGAAATTGCTGCAGAATCTATGGGTATTAATACTTCTCTTTATAAAATCCAGTCCTTTGCGGTCGGATCATTTTTAGGTGGAGTTGGTGGTGCTTTATTAGCACATCAAATCTCATTTATCAAACCAGATATGTTTGGTTTTATGAAGTCAATCGAATTATTAAATATGGTAGTTTTAGGTGGATTAGGCAGTATACCTGGTACTATCTTAGGTGCAGGAGTACTAACCTTAGCGCCTGAAGTCCTTCGCTTTTTTAGTGATTACCGTAACCTTTTTTATGGGGCTTTGCTAGTTATCATGATGATTTATCGACCTAATGGGTTGTTAGGTGGAGTTAATCTATCAAAAGCTTTAAGGCTTCCTTTTATAAAAAAAAATAAAGCTGATGCAAAGTAAATTACTAAATAAAGAAAGGGGATATTCATGACTATATTGACATTAGACAACGTCACCATTAAGTTTGGAGGGTTAACAGCAGTAGATTCCGTAAATATTAAAGTGAAAGAAGGCAGTATACATGCCTTAATAGGACCAAATGGTGCAGGAAAAAGTACAATTTTCAACCTAATTACAGGAATCTATAAACCAACAAATGGTTCGATATACTTTGAAGATAAGAAAATAAACGGTACAATCACTCATAAATTAACATCCATTGGTATTACAAGGACCTTTCAGAATATACGTTTATTTGATGACCTTTCTGTCATCGATAATGTAAAAATCGGAATGCATATTAAGGGAAAACAGGGATTATTAGGTGCATTCACAAGAACGCCAAACCAAATAGAAGAAGAAAAATGGATTACTGAACAATCTAATGAAGAATTAAGCTTTATGAATCTATACAGTAAAAGTGATGAACAGGCTAGGAATCTTTCCTATGGCGACCGACGAAAATTGGAAATTGCTAGAGCACTAGCATCAAAGCCAAAGATAATTCTATTAGATGAACCAGCAGCTGGTATGAATCCACAGGAAAAAGCTACGTTAATGGAATTAATTAATCAAATTCGTGAACGAGGTGTAACTGTTTTTCTAGTAGAACACGATATGAAAGTAGTTATGGGGATATCTGATACTGTTTCGGTCTTAGACTATGGCAAAAAAATTGCTGAAGGAACACCGAAAGAAGTGAAAAATAATCAGGATGTAATTGCTGCGTATCTAGGTGCGGAATATCTTAAATCACATATGAATTAAGAAATGGGGTGACAAGTTTGTTAACAATTGAAAATATAAATGTTTACTATGATGCCATTCATGCGATAAGAGATGTTTCCTTACATGTAAATGAAGGGGAAATCGTTTCTTTAATTGGAGCAAATGGCGCTGGAAAAACTTCGATATTACGAACAATATCAGGATTAAATAAAATAAAAGGTGGAGAAATAACCTTTAAGAATCAAGCATTAAATCATACCCCTCCCCATAAGATTGTTGAGATGGGAATTGGTCATGTACCAGAGGGTAGACGGGTTTTTCCATTTTTGACTGTAAAAGAAAATTTATTAATGGGAGCTTATGCTAGGAAAGATAAAGGTTTTAATAAAGACTTTGAAAATATCTTTCAAAAGTTTCCACGATTAAAGGAAAGATTAAAGCAACCAGCAGGAACCTTATCTGGCGGAGAACAACAGATGCTAGCTATGGGCAGAGCTTTAATGAGTCACCCTAAGCTATTGTTAATGGATGAACCCTCAATGGGCTTGGCACCGATGCTAGTTGAAGAAATATTTAATATTATCCAGGAAATAAATAAAGCAGGAACGACGATTTTATTAGTAGAACAAAATGCACATCTTGCATTATCTATTGCTGACCGAGGTTACGTCATAGAAACTGGAGAAATAAAACTTGAAGGAACAGCAGATGAAGTAGCAAATAATCCAGAAGTAAGAAAGGCTTACCTCGGAGAATAATCTAAAAGTGTCGTTTTATACGGCACTTTTTTAAATACGAAATAGCAACTCTATTAGCAACGAAAATGGAGAGATATCAATATCCCTCCATTTTTTACTAGTTTTACTGTCTTATTCATTTACCATCGGACAGCCCAAACTTCTACCTCTATTTTAAAGGAGTGCTTTCCTAAAGCTGACACACCTCTTGGTTATTGACCTAAAGTTTGATGGTCCTCCCATCTTCCATTAATTCTAACATTTTCTTTTGCGATTCCCTCTTTATGGAAACCAATGGCATGACCCCAGCTTCAATTCGATGTAATTTTAATTCATTAAACCCAAAGTCTACAGCAAGTTTTACAGCTTCTGTCATAAATCCTTTCCCATTCTGATTTTTGTCTAAATAGTATCCAATCCAACAACCCTGTAAGTCACTTCTTGTTATTTCAGATAACGTTACATTTCCAATTAATCTTTTGTTTTCAGTTAGAAAAACACCGAAAGAATAAAAGGTATCCTGTTTAGCCCGTGAAATACTCTTTTCAACCCGCTCAATTTGTCCCTCCATTGTATAAAATTTTTCATCTTTTAATGGAGTATAGCGTTGGAAAAATTCCCTATTTTCAACTTCTAGCTTAAGTAAATCCTCTGCATCTGAAACTTCCAATAACCTAATAAATATTTCTTGTTTTTTTTCATTTTTCTTCTTCCTTTTGAAAAATAAAATAAAAAAACCACAAGGAACTCCTGTGGTTTTAAGTAACAATTTATTATTATAAACCACAGGAAACGACCTGTAGTTTTTTATCCCACTACTTTAATTAGAAATTCTAATCAAAGGATTTCAGTCGTTTTTATCTAAAATTAGTCAGACTTCCTCCCATGATTAGTAGTTGCGAAAAAAACGGCAGTTGAATACCCAACACCTTTTGGTAAAGATTGCAACGATCTTTTTTTCATAACGGTACACTCCATTGTTTTAGTCAATTTAACAATAGCAAAATTTATCATCGGTAGTCAAACTTTATATTTAACCTAGCAACTCCTTCAGCTAACCTGCCCGTTTGTTTTTTTTAAACCCTAATCCATTTCCTTTTACACTCATGTTCTATATAATAGTAAATGAGTTCAAAATGAATAATGCTTCATTTTTAGGAGGATACGTATTATGAGTGATGTGCGTTGGGGAGATGCAAAGGTGACACGTCTTGGCATCATGCTTCGAGTCTTTGTCTATGAAATTGATGGATTATTAATTGACACTGGTGCAAAATCAGGGTTAAATCAACTAAAGCCTTTTTTTAAGAAAATTGAAAATGAAGTGGAGCAAATTGCCCTAACTCATATGCATGAAGATCATTCAGGTAATGCTTTTTGGTGGTGGAATAGAAAGAAATTACCTATTTATCTGCATAGTAAATCTGTTCCATTGGCAAATAAAAATGGCAAGTATCCATTCTATCGAAGGTTGTTTTGGGGTCCAAGACGGCCATTTGAAGCGAAGCCTATTCCAAAGCTTATTGAGACACCTAACTATACCTTTCAAGTTATAGATACTCCTGGTCATTCTGATGACTCCATCAGCCTTTATGATGAAAAAAGTGGAATACTATTTTCAGGGGATTTGTATATTACCCGAAAACCAAAGCTATTTTTACGAGAGGAATCTATTCCTAAAACTATTGATTCATTAAAACGTCTCATATCATTAGATGTTCAGACCATTTATTGTGCGCACAGTGGAAAGATTGAAAACGGAAAAGAAAAATTACAAGGAAAGCTAGATTATTTATTAGGATTACAGGATACTATTCTTGAACTACATCAAAAAGGGAAGAATAAAAAAGAGATAATATCAAAGCTATTTCCTCAAACCTCTCCGATGATTTTCCTATCTAGCAACGAATTTTCTTATGAACGTGCTGTAGACTCAATCGTAAATAATGATTAATAATTCATATAAAGAAAAGCATATCAAAATGATAAGCTTTTTTTGTATTTAAATGATTTAGAATCAGAAGCTTATAATTGAGAAACAAGCTTTTCAAAATAATCTGCTGCTTGAAGCATATGGGAGCCATACCAGGTAAATGCTTCCCCATCTACGATAATGATTTTTGTATTCGGTAAATCTACTTCCAGCTCCTTCACATCATCCTCTTTAAATGGGTAGGGCTCCGTAGATAAAAATAGATAATCTGGTTGATGTTTCTTTATTTCCTCGATATCAACAACGGGGTATCTAGCATCATTATATTTAAACACATTGGTAATCCCTATCTTTTTCATCATCGAGGTAATATAAGTATTCTTTCCTGCAGCCATATAGGGATCCTTCCATATAAGATATCCAGCCTTTATTTGATCTCTTATTTTTAAATTCTTAAATTTATTCTCTATCGCCTCACTTATTTCTTCAGCAGCTTTCTCCTTACCAGTAATGATCCCTAAGCTTTTAATCATGTGTAATGCATTATCATAGCTTTCAACATTTGCTACATATACAGCGTGTTTTTCTCCAAGCATCTCAATCATCTCTTTTGGGTTTTCTTCCTTCTCTGCTATGATTAAATCTGGAGAAAGTTCATCTATGATTTCCGCTTTAAAATTCTTTGTTCCACCAACAGACCTTGCCTGCTTCACTAGATGGGACGGATGAATACAAAAGCTAGTCCTGCCCACTATTTCCTCTGTCAAATTCATATGATATAAGGTTTCTGTGATAGAAGGACAGAGGGATATGATTCTTTTTGGAGGATTATTTATCTGAACGGTACGATTCAAATCATCCTTTACTATTATTTTTCCCACGACTTTCCCCCCAGCGAATTATATTATTGATTGTTGTTTCCATTATATTTTTTTATAGCCATCCTATCAATATAATAAGTTTTAACATTATTTCTATTAATAAGTGTAGGATATTTGCAACATATTCGTTTGCCAAGGATGATGAACACCAATATGAATTTAAACATTTAAAAAGGTGGAAATCTTAATCTTCCACCTTCTTTTCATATGAGGCAATGAAATTTTTTAGTAAATGGGGAGAAAAAGAATAAATAAGGATTGTTCATTCACAAAGGGTACCCATTCGAACTTTTGCCCCCTATACGTAAATATAAAATCAAGGCCCGTATATATCAAGCTATCCTCAAAATCTTTATTCTCGGTATCAAATCGATTATAAAAGCTTAATACCTTTCTAATCGTTTCATTTCTTTCCTGCTCCGTTTTAATGTACCGACTACCAACTACCTCAAGTACAAAACCCTCTAAACCTTCCCATTCACATACTTTGACAAATCGATTTAGACTTTCTAAGCTGTTTTTTAGATTTCGCTCTATATCAATCTCTTCATTCCATTCATAAGAACCCCAAAGCTTTTTCAGCTTCAAATAATCACTATTTCTGTTGGCTTGTATAAAATGTGATAAAGATGGTTCAGTTGTTGGATCATGAGTAATAGAAAAACGATGCTTGTCTCTTTCCATATCATGATTTAAAACCTTTTGTACATAAAAGAACAAAGAGATATCATATTGTCTTGAAAAGGCGATTAATTCAACCTGAAAACTAGCAATCTCTCTCGCAAGTCTTTGATTTTTTTCTGTAGGCTTTTTCTTTTTATCTCCTTCATAATGATTTAGAATCCTAGCAATTTGTCCACCTAATAAAGATAATTTCATTAAGCCTTTCTCTTTATCTCCCTGATCGTGATAATGATACAATTTTTCTACCTTCTCGGGATATCCAAGTAAATGAAACTCTTCGTTTAGGTCAACACAATATTGATTCGCAATGGAGGCTGTTATAATGAATAAATCGGCTAATTCCTTACTTAATTCCTCTTTATCTATCTGTTCTTCCAACAAAACTTCATTTAATTCTCCTAGCTCCTCCATTAATCTTGCTAGTCCTGATAAAGGACGCCAATAGCCACCTAATTTTCTAACTGCTTCGTCTACCATATTTTGATACAAAAGTATATCCTGACTCATGAAAATGAACTCCTCACTCAAGCTGTTTTATATCTTAGGTAGATTATATATGATTTAAAGCATTTTCACTATATGTTCAACCGAATGAAGTATGATCTGTATTATAGTTAACTTCTGTTACTTACCTTTTATTATGTTTCTAAATACCATAATTACTGTGTAAATTACCATTAATAGACCACTAATATTTAGAATACGTATTATATCCATTTCTAAATCTGCAAAACTCGAACCAAAATAAATCTTAAATAAAAAAAACGGCTCTAATGTTGGTGGTAAATTTAAAAGCAAAAATCCAATAATAAACACAATTAATAACTTAATATATACGTTCATATAACACCTCAACTTAATTTGAATATTTATTTTTTGCTGCTGATAACAATTTGACTTATCCACCTGCATCTCCTCTATCACCTTGCTATTTATATAAACCTAGCATAATCGGTGGATGTGCTTTGGTAAATAAGTATTCAATTTTATTTAGTGGAAACTATCCATTTTAGTTTAGTAGTTTTATTTATGAGGGTTATCGATTTCTGCTTCATAAAGGTAAGTCAGTATGTCTCTATTCTTTTTATTATAAAATTCCTTTACTCTTCTCATCCCTATCTTTTCTGCTACTTTTATTGAAGCTTGATGATTATAGGCCATATTCGCATAAATGCTTGTTAATCCTAATTGAGAAAAACCATATTCTAAGCTTTTTTTTGCTGCTTCATATCCGTACCCATGATACCAATACTTTGCATAAATGATATAACCAAGATCATTTTCCAGCTTTCCTTCAATTTCAGTTTTCATGATTCCACAATCACCAATAATTTTATCTTCCTCCTTAAGAATAACAACGAATCTACCAATTCCATTTTCTTGATGACTTTTAATTTGCTTAGCTATCCAGCCCTCTGTTTGAGCCCTTGTAAAGGGAGTTAGCCAAAAAGCCACGGTTTCTGAGTCAGATAGAATCTGATGTAAATACTCCAAATCACTCTCTTGATGGACTCGTAACCATAAACGTTCTGTTTCTATCACCAATCCTATCTCCTTTCTATTAAATATTATGTAACTAATCGATCATCTCATTGTTTTGCTCCTTATTTTAAAAAAGGATAATCTAAACTTTTAGGTATCCCGTCGCGCCATGAGATTACTGGTGAAGTCCAAGCCTTAAATTACCTTTATTAGTCTTGAATTTCACTGTCTTTAGTAAAAGAGTTATGTTACTGATTCTTCTTCTATCGGCTTAATATAAGTTAAACTTATCTTTTAAATATTTTTCATATTTTGACCAAAGAAATTTTTTGTAACCAAACTGAGTATCTATTTCAACAAATTCAGGGTGGTCTATACTATATAATTCCATCAGTATTTTTTGCACCATTAATCTCAACATTATAATTACCTATGAAAAGTACTCCCCCAATAGATTTATTATTTAGAATTATAACCATTGCCTCAACTTTACCATTTGGATACTTTTTGTTTAAATATTCATATGGGTGGTGCGATATATAATAGTATTCATAAATTACTTTTTTATCAAAATAATCATTGATATTAATGTTTTTTTGAAGTGCCCAATCATATTGATAAGGCATATTGTATTTGCTAATCTAAAATTGAGCCATTTTCATAGCAATTGCTGATGAAAAA
>CAZEQK010000028.1:18149-41725 GCA_964514395.1 uncultured Bacillaceae bacterium | reverse complement strand
TCACACTAAATGCTAAAGCATTAAGTCGTGCTATGCCGCCCTTATTTCGAGGATGATAACAACTCCCTCTTACGGTGTTGAAGAGGGAGTCTTGTTGAAACCGAAGATACACTATTTTCAAAAAGGAGGAATATGAGATGGTAAAATTAACAAAGGCTGACCTTGTTCCATATGAACAATATCTGACCTTACATGAAAAGTTTTTAAAAGAAATCATCGCAGAAAAGAAAATACGACGAATTACAATAAGCGATCGAATGACTGGCCTTTTTGAATCGAAATTAACAGTTTTCTATCAGATTCAAGAAATGATTCGTGCAGAACAAATAACAAAGGATGAATACATTGACGAAATGTTAGAAGTATATAATGACTTATTACCAGACGAAAACGAATTAGCAATGACCCTTTTCATTGAAATACCAAATCAGCATGAGTTACGGGATTTTAATAGGACCATTGTTGGTATTGAAAATAATGTACAATTAATTTTCGGTAGCCATACGTTGACCTCTTATGAGCCAAATGCTGAAGAGGATAATGATGAAAAGTATACACAATCTGTTCACTATCTTCATTTTCCTTTTGATGAAGTAAGCAGAAAGGATTTTACTCAATATGATAAGCCTGTCGTATTAAAGGTAAATCATCCTAATTATCAAGTGGAAACGACATTACCAGAAGCTACTGTACGGGATTTGCAAAAACAGCTTAATGAACATTAAAAATACATACGTTATAACAAAAGGGTAAGCCATAAAAAGGTTTACCCTTTTGTTAATGATTTGTAGCTACCATTTCATAATATGTTTGATAATCTCCTTACCAACCTGATTCGTAGTACATTTGCCACCAATATCAGGGGTTTTACAGCCACTTTCAAGTACATCCTCAATGGTGGAGAGCAATTTATTCGCACTTTCTGTGAGTCCTAAGTGAGAAAGCATCATCTGTGCGGTCCATATTTGTCCAATTGGATTTGCTATACCCAACCCTGCTATATCAGGTGCAGAGCCATGAACAGGCTCAAACATCGATGGATATTTGCCATCTAGATTTATATTTGCTGATGGAGCAATTCCTATGCTGCCCATGACAGCTCCCCCTATATCCGATAGGATATCACCAAACAAATTACTTGCAACAATCACATCAAAATACTCTGGTTTGCTAACTAGAGAAGCTGCCATTGCATCAATATGCATGGCATCACCAGCTATTTTAGAATTATCTTGATGAATTTCAGCAAATATCTCATCCCAAAAAGGCATGGAATGATAGATTCCATTTGACTTGGTTGCACTAGTTACCTTACCTCTCCTCTCTTTTGCTAATTTAAATGCATATCGCATTGCTCGTTCCGTTGCTTTTCTAGTAAATATAGCATTTTGAATCGCTATCTGATCTTCACCCTGATGAATCCTTCCACCTACCTCGGAATATTCTCCCTCCGAGTTTTCTCTAACAATAACAAAATCAAAATCCCTTGGAGTATGTAGTGGGGAGTTCATCCCTCTTAATAATTTGGAAGGGCGTATATTAAGTACTTGGTTAAAGCCTCTTCTTATCTGTAAAAGTAAACCCCATAAAGAGATATGATCTGGAACCCTTCTTGGATCTCCAACTGCTCCAAGAAAGATAGCATCATGATTAGAAAGCAATTCTAGTCCATTTTTCGGCATCATCTCTCCTGTTTTTAAATAATAATCACAGCTCCATGGAAACTTTATAAAATCAAAGGTAAACCCTCCATCTACCTCCGCAATTGCAGCTAATATCTGAGTTGCAATAGGGACTACCTCTTTTCCAATACCGTCCCCTGGTATTGTTGCTATTTTAAAGTGATCCATACCTTCTCCCCCTTATATTGTACCTACGGTTATTATCTGTGGTGTCAACCCTATTATATGTTATACTATCATAAAAACAGGAAAGGGAGATTGTTGTGATTGATATCATTAAACAGGTTTTTCAGCAGCATTCCCCACAAATACTTGGGCAGGAAAATATGAATAGATATGCTGTGATCCTTTTGCTATTGAAAAATCAAAAAGATGATACCATATCCATCATTTTCGAGAAGAGAGCTTCTACATTAAGACGCCAGCCTTGTGAAATAAGCTTTCCCGGTGGGAAAATAGAAAAAAGCGATCACTCTGTGGAAGCTGCTGCTGTTAGGGAAACCTGCGAGGAATTAGGAATTAAGAAAGAGGACATAGAAGTAATCAATCGACTCGGGCTCTTTATTCCTTCAAGACATACCGTTATTTATCCATTCATTGCTATTTTAAATACAAATAAATTACACCCAAATCCAGATGAAGTAGATGAGGCTTTTACTGTTCCTTTAAGTTTTTTTATAGAAAACCCTCCCCAAAAGCATGATATGAAGGTAAGTGTAAAGCCTGATGAAAGCTTTCCGTTTCATTTAATTCCTGGTGGGAGAGGTTATCCATGGAGATATAATAATATAACAGAGTACTTCTATATCTATCATAACTATGTCATATGGGGAATGACAGCCCATATAATATACCACTTCATCAATGAACTTAAAAAAAAAGCCGACCTTATTTAGGCGGCACCTGATTATAAGAATGTTTCCGAAAAATTTTTCTTAATTTTTCTCTATTTAGGATAATTAATAAAATAAATACGCTGACTAGTACAATCGTTCCTCCTGATGCTAAATTAAAATAGTACGCTGAAAATAAACCAATAATGATAGATATTTCAGCAAAGAATATCGAATAAAACAGCGTTTGCTTAAAGCTGTTTGATATTTGCAGGCTTGCTGCTACAGGAATCGTCATCATGGATGAGACTAACAAAATACCTACTATTCGCATCGATGATGCAATCGTAAGGGCAACTAGAATTGTGAAAATCAAATTTATTTTGTTTAGAGGAATACCACCTAAACGTGCCCCTTCAGCATCAAAGGAAATATATAATAATTCCTTATAGAGTAATATTACTGCTACAACGATGACCAATCCAAGTATAGAAATCGTTAATATATCTTCCCTAGATACAGCAATCACACTACCAAATAAATATGAAAATAGATCTACTGTAAATCCACTAGATAAGCTGATTAAAACTACTGCTAATCCAATACCTGCCGACATCATAATCGGCATCGATAGCTCTTCATAATGCTTATAAACCTTCCTTAATTGCTCTATACCTAATGCTGCAAGGACTGCGAAAATAGAACCTGTAATAATCGGATTGGCACCGATTAAAATACCTGCTGCTACACCAGCTAAGGTAGTATGGGATAATGTATCACCAATAAAAGAAAGTCTACGTAATACTAGAAATGTCCCAATCATCGGACTAATTACACCTATAATTAATCCGGCAATAAGTGCCCTTTGCATAATACCAAATGTTAACATATCCATCCGTTATTCCTCCATGTGGTGTTGATGTGTCACCAAACCCATTTCTACACCATATGTTTTACGTAACACATTTTCAGTTTGATTAAATTCTTCAGGACTTCCATGAAAAAATAGCTTTTTGTTTAAACAGCCTAACTGTGTTACCTGTTTTGTTACTACACCAATATCATGAGAAACTAAGATAATTGTAATTCCTAACTCTTTATTTAACTTGTTCAGTAAATGGTAAAATTTCGTTGTAGAATCTGCATCAATTCCTACGGTTGGTTCATCTAAAATCAATAGATCGGGTTGACTAACTAACGCTCTAGCAATAAATGTTCTCTGCTGCTGGCCACCAGATAGTTTACCTATGTTTCTTTCTTCATAATCACTGAGACCAACAATATAAATTGCTTCCCTTACCTTTTCTTTATCAGTTTTACTCAATCGCTTAAATAAACCCTTCTTCCCGTATAACCCCATAGAGACAACTTCAAATATTGTTGCTGGAAATCCTGAGTTAAAGCTATTCGCTTTTTGTGAGACATAACCAATCCTCGACCAATCACGAAATTTAGCTAATGGATGATTGAATAGGTATATTTCACCCTTTTGTATTGGTATTAGGCCCAAAATAATTTTTAATAAGGTTGATTTTCCTGAACCGTTTGGGCCTAACAGACCAAAAAACTCCCCTTGTTTTATTTGTAAATTCACATCATGTAGCACATTGTTATTCCCGTAATTAAAATTAACATTTTTTATTGATATGACTTCTGCTGTCATTTTTATCACCACTATTCATTTAATGCCATTTTTAATGTCACTAAATTTTGCTCCATAAGCGTAATGTAATTTTGACCATTTGCTATTTCTTCTTTACTTAAGCTTGCTATGGTATGGACATTAATCGTTTTTGCATTTACCTCATCGGCTAATATTTTACTTATTTTTGTACTCTCCATAGGATCAACAAGGATATATTTAATGTTTAGTTCCTTCGCTTTATTTACCATATTTTTCAATTCAGCTGGGCTTGGCTCATCAGAGGGAATAAATCCACTTATTGGATTTTGAATGATTCCATATTCTTTGGCTAAATAACCAAACGCTGCATGGGAAACAAAGATATCTTTCCGTTTTGTATGTCTTAATTCTGTTTGATATTTATGATCAAGTGCCAATAATTGCTGTTTTAAATCGTTATAATTTTGAATGTAGAAATCCTTATGATTTGGATCTATTTCCACTAAAGCATTTTTTATGTTTTCTGCCTCTATTATAGCATTGAGTGGATTCAACCATACATGAGGGTCATAGGTTTGATTATGGTCATCATGGTTAGCCGATCCC
This sequence comes from uncultured Bacillaceae bacterium, assembly GCA_964514395.1. GTDB lineage: Bacteria > Bacillota > Bacilli > Tepidibacillales > Tepidibacillaceae > CAZEQK01. Next base: position 36,980 of record CAZEQK010000028.1, on the reverse strand, counting down.
CCTTCATGCTCATCTGACCCTTTCATGAGTTCGATACCATTACTTGCCTTTACTATCTTTACATGTGCTTCATCCAAATTCTTTTTTATTTTGTCAGCCCAACTTTCTAAACCTGCTCCATTATAAACAAAAATATCACTTTTTATAAGTGCAACCATATCCTTTGGCTTTAATTCATAATCGTGAGGACTAACTCCTGGTGGAACGATATTTACGATATTTACTTCCTCTCCACCAATTTTTTTAGAAAATTCCTCTAATACATATAGATTAGTATAAATATTTATCTTACTAGTTTTATTACTATTATCCATGGTGTACTTTTGACCACAACCACTGATACCAAAGGCAATCATTATAATCACTATTATTATTATAAATATTTTTCTATTCATCGATAATCCTCCAATTCTTATAATAAAAACCACAAATAATAATTAGGAACTCAATTCCTGATGCTAATTCATTATACAACGTTTTTAATAAATTGTAAATCGTAATGATTCTTATTTACTAATATTAATACTTTATTTCTCATTGATTGTACCCATCTTTTACGTATATACTTATAGACAAAGCGTATTTTTTAGGAGGATGATTTTATAATATGGAACAAGTTATCGAACTCAAAGGACACATTATTAGAGATAATGTATTAAAGCTGATTGATGCTTCAGTTACACAATATAATGGAACCTATCGTATCATTCAAATCGTTGTAGGGGAACAGGTTGAAGATGAATCAACTGCAAAAATTGCAATTGATGTAGAGGAATCACAGTTTCAATTTATTTTAAATGAATTGCTCAATCTAGGTGTTAAAATACCATCAACGATCGAACATGCTATTTTAAAACCAAGTGAAAAGGATAAAACAGTTCCTGATGATTTTTATTCTACAACAAATCATCCAACAGAAGTTTTTATTGAGGATAAATGGGTAAAGGCACAGAATCAAAGAATGGATGCTGTTCTCGTGGTAAAAGATAATCAGGTTATCTGTGTCAAGCTTCGTGATGTTAAAAAGGGAGACATCATCGTCTGTGGCTCACAAGGTGTTCGTATCCAAACTGAAAAGCATGTTGAAGATGACCATGAGTTTGCATTTATGATTAATGAAGTTAGCTCAGAACGAAGAGTAGAGTTGGCTGTAACAAGCCTTACAGATGAAATTAAAAAGATTAAAAAAAGAAACGGAAAGATATATGTAGTCGCAGGACCTGTGGTCATACATACAGGTGGCATGGATGCTTTCCAGGATATTATTAGAAAAGGATATATTTCTGGATTATTATCTGGAAATGCACTTGCAGTCCATGATATTGAAAGGGATTTATTTGGGACATCCCTTGGAGTTAATTTGGATACTGGAAAAGTAGTAAAAGGTGGGCATAAAAACCATATGCGTGCTATCAATGCAGTGAACAAATCAGGGAGCATCCATGCTGCTTCTGAAGATGGTACTATTAAAAGTGGTATCATGTATGAACTAGTAAAAAACAACGTTCCATTTGTATTAGCTGGTTCTATTCGAGATGACGGACCTTTACCAGATACTAAAATGGATCTAATTAAGGCTCAGGAAGCCTATGCTGATTTAATAAAAGATGCTGACATGGTCATTATGTTATCTACTATGCTTCATTCTATCGGAACAGGTAACATGCTACCAAGCTGGGTTAAAATTGTTTGTGTCGATATCAATCCTGCTGTTGTCGCAAAATTAGTAGATCGTGGCTCCGCTCAAACAGTGGGTTTAGTAACAGATGTTGGATTATTTCTAACCTTATTAAATCAAAACTTGTAAAGGCGGATTTGGAATGGACGAGAATAAACACCTTTCCTCTATTTTGTCACAGGTTAAAAATGGGGAATTAACTATTAAAGAAGCTATCGAGCAAATAAGTCCTTCTGATGAACTAGGCTTTGCTAATTTAGATATACATCGCGCAAAAAGAACAGGCTTTCCTGAAGTTATTTATGGTGAAGGGAAAACAACAGAGCAGGTCTGTTCCATTTTTGAACGATTAATGAAAAAGCATGATGTGGTTCTTGCAACTCGAGTTTCTGAAGAAATGGGTAATAAAGTGGTATCAAAGCATCCAACTGCAGATTATCACCGTAATTCCAAAATAATTTTATGGAAAAATAATAACCATCCATTGTACAAGGGATATGTGGCTGTTGTTTGTGCAGGTACATCTGATCTTCCAGTCGCAGAGGAAGCAGTAATAACTATTGAAGCAATGGGTAGTAAAGCAGAACTAATCTGTGATGTTGGTGTCGCAGGCCTTCATCGACTCATTCATAAAATTGATATCATTCGAAAAGCAAATGTAATCATTGTGGTAGCTGGTATGGAAGGAGCACTACCAAGCGTTATTGGTGGGTTAGTAGCAAAGCCAATTATAGCTGTTCCAACTAGTGTTGGTTATGGTACAAGCTTCAAGGGAATATCTGCATTATTAGGGATGTTAAATTCATGTGCAAGTGGTATTTCTGTCGTAAATATAGATAATGGATTTGGTGCGGGCTATCAAGCAGGTCTCATTAACAAAGTAATAAATACAGAAGGAGAGTAAATCGTGATGAAAGTTGTATATTTTGATTGTTTTTCTGGAATTAGTGGAGACATGACCTTAGCAGCTTTAATCGATGCAGGGGCTAGCTTTGAATATATTGAAAATGAATTAAAAAAACTTCTAATAGAACCCTTTGATCTTCGTTATGAAAAGGTAGTAAAAAAAGGTGTAACAGCACTCAAAATAGATGTTATAATCGACCCAAATGTTGAAAAGGTCCACCATCGAAATTATGTGGATATTGTAACCATGATCAATGAATCAGAGCTTTCAGAACAGGTGAAAACAACCGCTATAAACATTTTTGAAAAAATTGCAATTGCAGAAGGTAAAGTTCATCACATTCCAATTGAAAAAGTTCATTTTCATGAGGTTGGAGCTGTAGATTCAATCGTAGATATCATAGGAGTAAGCCTAGCCATAGAGGATTTAGGTGTGAAACAGGTATATACCTCTCCTATTCCACTTGGTATGGGACAAATAAAAATTGATCATGGCATCTATCCAATTCCTACTCCAGCAACTCTAGAGATACTTAAAGGAATTCCAATTCGATCATCAAATATTCATGCAGAAATGACAACACCAACTGGTGCTGGAATTGTTGCAGCATTAGGCTATCGATTTAATGGTTACCCATCGATGACAGTTGAAACAATCGGATATGGTGCAGGTACAAAGAATTTTGAAGACAGACCTAATGTGCTTAGAGCAGTAATCGGAACAGTCAACGAGTTAACTCTATCTGAACCGAATTTTCACCATATACATCACCATTCTCAAGAGCATCAGCATCCTCACGCATCTAAATAATGTAATTTGTCTACAGATTAGTAGCTTTGAGATATTACGTAATTTTGTCAAAAGTCAAAAATGAAGAAGCTAAAAAGCTTCTTCATTTTATATCCTGTATGATTTCCCTGCCCTTTTCCTTTATCGTATCATAAACAATTTTTATCGGTACATGGTATTTATCTGCAATCCTTGCACATTGTTCAAATTCAGGTGCAAATTGAACAATTTCACCTTTATGCTTACCAACCTTTACATCTACTTCTCCCCACTCTGTTATTACAGATATAAAGCTTCTTTCTAATCTATGAACTGTATATGGTGTAAACCTCAACCCTAATGTGGTGGTCTCATGGAATAATAAAGAAATAACATCCTCCTTTATTTCCTCTTGACATAGTACATGAATAATTTGCCCTGGTCTGTTTTTCTTCATCAAGACTTGATTTATATATACATCATTAACACCTAAAGAAAAAAGCTTATCTATAACGAATCCATAAAATTCTGGATTCATATCATCAATTGAAGCTTCAACCATAATCATCTTACTATCATCATGCTCTAACTTAGTCCTTCCTTTTAAGGTGGGACTAAAAAGTGTATCAATCGTCTCAAAAATCAGCATGCTTATATCATTTGCTTGCTTTTTTTCTACTAAATACATCCCTTTTTCATCAAGTCGGGTAAAAGAAGCATTCTCCTTAAACCACCAAATCATCTCGTTTGTAAACCCTATTCCAATATTTTCTGAGAATCGAATTGGCAAATGATAGAACAATTCATGGTTTAACAAAGATAATTCTTTAGGATTAATATCTAATACGGGAATATAAATTTTTTCAATTCCCATATCCTTCATTCCTGCATCAATTACTTCTTGTCCTAACATATCATCCTTATTTTTTACATTAAAAAGTTGAAGAAATTCTTGCATAGAAAAACCTTTTTCGTATCGCAATATGACCTTTTTCATTATTCTCCCAACCTTTGCATATATGATTAACATATTTGTTGTTGATATTAAGTAGTTACTCTGACTTTTTTATTCTATGTAAAATATCCACTTAGGTCAATATTACCAAATATTTAAATACATAGAATTTACTTCGTATTATCACAATAAGTTATATGAATTTACTATGTGAATTATGGAGTGTGAACAATGAAAAAATCTGTAACACTCATTATCATATTATCATTATTAATATTTAGCCCCATCTTCTTACAAACTAGTTCGTATGCCAAAGCAAATGATAATAATCTTTCTCAAAAAAGAATGCAGCTTTTTGTTCAAATGGAAACGATCTATCATATTCCTTGGTACTATATCGCGGCAATCGATCAATATGAAAGAAATATCCAAACAGCTAGAAAGGATATATCAATAAAAAAAGGATTAATTGCCATCCATTTTACAAAAGAAAAATGGGCAGGCTTGTTACATCCAAACCCAGATGATCAGAATCCAGGGAGAATTCAATTTTTTAACGGATTAGGCACAGATGGTAATGGAGATGGAAAAGCTGATCGAGATAATGACTTTGACGTATTAGTATCATTTCTTACGCATATATCACGGTATGGTATAAGTGAAGAAAATATTTTGCAAGGTCTAGCAGAATATTACAATGAACAAACAGCAATTATTATTAGTGAAATGGCTAGCATTTATCATAATTTCAAAACATTAGAATTAGATGATCGGGTATTTCCTATACCGAAATGGAATAACTACTCTTATCGAAGTACATGGGGTGACTCTAGAGGATGGGGTGGGGTAAGAATTCATGAAGGTACTGACATCTTTGCATCCTATGGTACTCCTGTTCGTAGTGTTTCTCCAGGATATATTGAAATACTCGGTTGGAATAAATTTGGTGGTTGGCGAGTTGGAATAAGAGGTGTCAATAATATTTATTATTATTATGCACACCTCACAGGATTTAAAAAAGGATTAAAACAAGGTGATATTGTAAATACCGGAGATGTTATTGGCTATGTAGGTAGCTCTGGCTACGGCCCACCTGGTACTCAGGGTAAATTCCCACCCCATTTACACTTCGGACTTTATAAATATAATGGCAAATATGAATGGGCTTTTGATCCAACACCGTATTTAAAAAAATGGGAACGAAAAGGAAAATAACCCCTTAATGGGGTTATTTTAATGTTTTTTATTGGCAGGAAAAAATATGGTAAATGTAGTCCCTACGTCCAATTCACTTTCTATTTCTAGGCGACCATGTAAACGGTCTATTATTTGCTTTACAATGGCTAATCCTAATCCAAGACCCCCATTATTCCTGCTTCTAGCTTTTTCAGCTCTAAAGAATTTATCTCCTATTTTATCAAGATATTCCTTCTTAATTCCTTTTCCAGTATCACTAATTTTAATGACAACATCATCTTTAAAATGATAGGTTTCAATGATAACTCTACCATCTTTTTGGGTATATCTTAAAGCATTATCTAATAAATTGACTAATATCTGAATAATTTTATCCTCATCACCAACCATCCAAATGTCCTGATTACTAATATTATTATATTCTAATTTAACACCTTTATTTTTGTAGGAAGCTAGGTACCTATCTAAGACCTGAAGAATAATATTATTTATTAAAATATCATCCTTCGCTATCGGATAAGTTTCTCTTTCTAATTGTTCCAGTTGTAATAAATCATTCACAAGTCTTTCCATTCTTTCTGTTTCATTTTGGATCGTTTTTAGATATTTTGTATACATTTCTTCTGATTGGGCAACACCATCTAATAATGCCTCCGTATATCCTTTAACATAGCTTAAGGGTGTCCTTAATTCATGGGAAACAATGGCTAGGAATTCTCTAGCATCATTTTCTCGCTTTTGCTCCTTTGTTACATCATGGATAACAATGACAATACCCCAGAGTTCATCTTCATCTATTAAAGGACCAAAATAGAGGACAAAAATCCGTTCTTTAATATTAATCTCAGCAATTAATACTTGCTTTTCCACTTTAACCCTTTCAATTATTTCTTCAATTTCAGGTATTTTGGTAAACTGTTCTTTATTTAATCCTAATTTTCTAAATAAATTTTTTGAGGGATCATTGCACAAAATTAAGTCTGTATTTCTGTATATAGTTAGTACACTATCACTTATCCCATCTAATATTTGAGATAGCTGATTTTTCTCTTTTGATAAAAGATCTATCATTTCCTTTAGAGAATCTGATAAATGGTTTAATGTCTTTCCTAATTTGCCAATTTCGTCTTCTTCCTTCACCATAATTTTTGCATCAAATTCCCCATCCATCATTCTTTTAGCAATCGTTTCCATCTTTCTTAATGGCTTCGTTATTTTATTTGTAATGATTTTACCAAAGATAATTCCAATTAATAAAAATAATAAAAAATAGAGAATTAAGAGCATCTTTGTTTTGGACAATGCTTCTGTTACCGTTGCTAATGGAGTATATATAAATACAGCTCCTAAAAACTTATTTTCTGTATTTATGATTGGATAAGCAATAGCTATAATATCCATATTACACTCAGTATGCTTTCCAATAATTGTAACTATTAAGCCCTGATGTAGCTGTGCTATTTGTTCCTTTGAAACGGGGTTCTCTGTATTATTTAATATTGGCAGGCATTGTCCTAAAGTATTCAGATTATCTGCAAGCACAATCTCTTCATTTGTGAAACTATTAATATCTTTTATTTTATTTTTAAACTCATCAGAAATATTTCCGCCATGATAGTAGCTCATGATTTTACTTCCTAAATTCTTTAATAGATCTTCCTGATGATTTACATAAAAGTGTTCGTAAATAACTTCCGTTGTCCAATAATTAAATAAACTTCCTATAAATAAAATGATAATGATTGCAATCCATATTTTTGAGCTTATTCCAAGTTTCACTTATAACACCTCAAATTTATAACCTACTCCCCAAATAGTAGAAATATAATTGGAATACTCTCTCAGTTTCATTCTTAGAGTTTTAATATGAGTGTCTACTGTGCGAAAGCTACCATAAAAATCATAACCCCATACTTTTTCTAATATCTGTTTTCTAGTCCAAACCTGATTAGAATTCGTAGCTAGAAATATCAATAAATCATATTCCTTCGGTGTCAGTTCCAATTCTTCGTCATTTACTTTCACTTTCCTTGCTTTTTCATCGATTCTAATTCCACCATATTTTTTTGCATTTGAAGTAAATGCACCATGATAGGTCACTTTTGATCTCCTAAGTAGGGCCATAATCCTTGCTACCAATTCTCTTGGACTGAAAGGTTTAACTAAATAATCATCTGCCCCTAATTCTAAACCATGAACACGATCCAATTCATCCCCTCTTGCAGAGAGCATTATGATAGGTACTTCAGAAATTTTTCTGATTTCTAAACAAGTAGATAATCCGTCCTTTTCAGGCATCATCACATCTAATACAATACAGTCGTAGGTGTTTTCATGAATTAGTTCTAATGCTTCAATTCCATTTCTTGCTTCTTCAACAATGAATAAGGATTTTTCTAAATATGCTCTTAACAGTTCAATCATTTGTTCTTCATCGTCCACAATTAGAATTTTATTATTTTGAAATTGATTGAACATTACCCCTCCCCCTTAATATTCAATTTTATTAAATATAAAAAAATTATTATATTATTTGTTATTCATTTTTCATAAGATATTTATACTTATATTGTACATGAAAGTTCTTGTTATTAAATAGTGAAAAGATAAATTTGTATATATAATTTAAAATATTTTCTGAATTTTTATTCTCTATTACTAATATTTATAATTCCATGATTAAATTATTACATATACACCATCAAATAAATATTTTCACATATTTTATTCTATATTTTACCCGTTTAGTTACAAAAAAAAGCTTGTCAACAGCAACAGTTCATGATGTCATTGACAAGCTCATTATAATTAATTTTTTTTTTGTAATACTGCATCTTTACTTGTAAAAGTATAGATTTTAGGCTTTTCCATGTATGTTGTTTATGGCAAAATAAAAGTTACATAGAATGTCAGCCTAAAAATACATAAGCTAGTGATTAAATAAAAAGCCTTGCCAGTCATCCCAAAATCTATTAACCTCTTACATGGAAACACGCTAATATTTTCATGAGGGGGAAACAGAAAGGATGCTAGCAATGGCTCAACAAAATTATATCTAACACTTAAGGGAACGAGAAATAACAATATTGCTAAACAAATGAATATTAATTGGAGAACAGCTAAGAAATATGCAGATAAAGATGATTGGAACATTGAATTGAGAGAAAGGAAAAAACGTTATCCAATATTAGGAGACTATGTGGACATTATCGATACATGGTTGGAGGAAAATCTAAGGAAGCATAAGAAGCAAAGACATACCCAGGTTCGGATTTATCAACGTTTAGTTGATGAATGTGGTTTTACAGGAGGACAACGTACCGTTACTGCCTAACATCTATATTTTCCTCTCTAAGTAGGTATAATTCGCACTGAAGATTTCTTAATAAATGTTGTAAATAATATAAATCTTTGTTTTTTGTTCTAATGATAAAAGAAAAATCAAACTCAATTATCTAATTTTTTCTATCCATATATTGTAAATAAAACAAGGTTTTCTCAAGATATAGCTGTAGCTCTTTTATAGCTATCATCACGCTATTTATAGTCTTTTCTTTTTTTAATAAATGATACTTCTCCTCATATATAGAAAAAAAATACTCTCTTTCCGATTGCTTATAGTTATTTGTGAAAAGAAGGCTATAATGATATCTAGTTAATTCCATATATTTTTCAACTCGATATTGGGAAGATAAAAATTTTATTCTTTCAATACTACTTTCTATGTAAGCAAACCCTTAGCACTGATAAACTGTATATATGGATTTTCAGACAGGATTTGAATTTCTTTCTCTGTAAATAGCTTTTTACTCATTTCGAATTTTCTCCAATCCACCTTTTTCTTAATTATACAAAAAAGTACCCTACAGGAGACTTTTTTTAAGTGTCTACTCTATAGGGTACTTTTTAATTTGCCATTGATCTTTACTTTCCAAAATTTAGCCCTTATTTAATTTAAACTTTTAGAAATTTTACATGATTGTGATTCCTTTTTCCCAAAATTCTAAGTAAAAATTAATTTAATCAGAATATTTTATAAATTATTTAAATTAATTATACAAATTGTAATAATAATTGTCCATTTTTTGCAAGTAAAAATTCAAAATATTTTGTTAAATTATATGACATAAACACTTTAAATTATAAACTATAGAATTAGTAGCCTATATAATATACGGAAGAATAATTTGATATTATGAAAAAGGAGGGAATCACAGTTCCCCCCTGATAATTAATGAATTATATTTTATATCGCTTCGGGGGCCTTTAAACCTAATAGATTAAGACCATGACGTAAAACGTAGGATGTTGCAATTGCTAATGATAGCTTAGCTTTTTGCTCCTCTTTTACTTCTGTAATAATCCTTTCTTGATGATAAAAACGGTTAAACTGAGCACTGATATCTAATAAATATCTTGCGATAATCGATGGTTCTGCCCGAGTTGCTGCTTTAACAATAACATCCTGATAGTTACCAAGCATAAGAATTAGATCCCAAGCAGCTTCACCCTTTAGATACTGGCCATCTATATTTTTTACTTCATTAACATCTAAGGATGATTTTCTTAATAGACTTCGAGTTCTGGCATTCGTATATTGAACATATGGTCCTGTTTCCCCTTCAAAGTTAAGAGCCTCTTCCCAGGAAAAATTGACATCATGCATACGATGATGTTTTAAATCATTAAAAATTACTGCACCAACACCAATCGATTCTGCCACTTCATTTCTATTTGGTAAATCAGGGTTCTTTGCTTCAATAATTTTATCTGCCATTTCGATGCTTTTATTCAAGACTTCTTCTAATAAAACAGTTGTTCCCTTCCTAGTTGACATTTTTTTGTTTTCAAACAGCATAAGTCCAAATGGGACATGAACGATATTGTCAGCCCATCCATAACCAAGTCTCTTTAATACGGAAATGATTTGACGGAAGTGAAGTGCTTGTTCATTACCAACTACGTAATATGCCTTTTCAAAATCAAAGGTATTCTTACGATACATTGCAGCAGCTAAATCCCTAGTTGCATAAATAGAAGAACCATCCTTTTTCTTAATTAATGCTGGCGGCATATCTTCATCAGATAAATCTACAATAAGAGCTCCTTCACTTTCTTCCAATAATTTCTTGTCTTCTAATTCTGCGACTACACGATCCATTTTGTCATTATAAAAGCTCTCACCCATAAAATGACTGAATTGAACACCTAAAAGCCTATAGATTTTTTCAAATTCCTTCATGCTTTCTTCTACAAACCATTTCCACAGCCTGACTGCCTCTTCATCGCCATTTTCCAGTTTTTTAAACCAAAGTCTCGCTTCATCCTCTAATGCCGGATTCACCTCAGCTTCTTCATGAAATTTCACATAAATTTTAACTAGCTCTTCAATTGGATTTTGTTTAATAATTTCATCATTACCCCAATTTTTATAAGCTACGATTTGCTTTCCAAATTGAGTTCCCCAATCCCCAAGATGGTTTATTCCTTCCACATGATATCCTAATGCTCGATTTAAATTAACAATAGCATTTCCTATCATTGTAGATCGTAAGTGAGGTAAACTAAACGGTTTTGCAATATTTGGAGAAGAGAAATCAACAACTATATTTTTTCCTTCGCCAACTTTACTTTCTCCATACTTCTCTTTTTGCTCAAGGATTTGCTCGATTAAATTAACGGCAAACTTAGCTCTATTAAAATAAAAATTTAAATAAGCACCTGTCGCTTTAGCAGAAATCATTTCATCCTTCACTTTTCCAGATAGCTCTTCTGCAATGATTTGGGGAGATTTTCTAAATATCTTTGCTAATGAAAAACACGGAAATGCAACATCACCCATTTCTCGATTTGGAGGTGTTTCTAATAACGGGATTATTTCATCCATTGAAAGTTCAACGTAATTTTTTAAAACATTTGCTACATAATTTTTCATGTAACATCAACCACCTTTTATTTAAAATAAAAAAACCCCCATCTCTATAAAAGAGACGAGAGGAAATCTCGCGGTACCACCCTTCTTGACTAGACATCCATATACAGACAACCTCCCAATTCATAATGGAAAGGAAAAAATCCTGTAATGGCTGATTCGTCCACTTATCAAGATAACGGAATAAACCCGATTTAACCTACTTATTTTCAGTTAAATGCTTCAAAGGTGCGATTCATTAAATGAATAAGTACTGGCTTTCACCAACCCAGCTCGCTTTATCTTTTCTCTTTAACTACTGTCCTTATCATCAACATTATTCATATTTATTTTCTAAAACATTATAAACAATTTAAGGTAGGAAATGCAAGGAATTCGTAAGATTTTTTATCGAAAATGACATTTTTATTTTTATCGTTTCATTTTAGGATCTAATGCATCTCTTAGACCATCTCCAAATAGATTAAAACCTAATACAACTAGCATAATTGATATTCCTGGAAAAATAACAGTCCAAGGAGCAAGCTGAATATAATCTTTAGAATCAGCTAACATCGTACCCCATTCTGGTAATGGAGGGGTAGCTCCTAACCCAAGAAATCCTAATGCAGCAGTTTCTATGATTGCAGTAGCGATTCCTAGCGTACCTTGAACAATGATTGGTGTCATACTATTTGGTAATAAGTGATGAAAAATAATCCTACTGTTTTTCATACCGACTGCTTTTGCCGCAACTATATATTCTTCCTCCTTCAAACTCAATACCTTGGAGCGTACTAGCCTACCATAGATTGGTACATTAATAATCGCAATGGCGATTAGTGCATTGGTCAATGAACGCCCTAGTATAGTAACAATAGCAATCGCTAAAAGGATACTTGGAAAAGCTAACATGATATCAAAAATCCTTGAAATAATCATATCTACCCATTTACCATAAAATCCAGCTAATAATCCTAAAAAGGTTCCAACAATAATGGAGCCAACCACAGCTAGAAACCCAACTCTTAAGGAAATTCGGGCACCATAAATAATTCTAGTGAATAAATCCCTTCCTAAATCATCCGCTCCAAAATAATGTCCTTCTGAAAGTGGCGGCGAAAATCGAGCACCTAGATCAACTCCTTTGTAACTATAAGAGGTCAGGAGAGGAGCTGCGATAGCTATTAAAATAAAGAATAATATGATTGTTCCACCTATCATTGCTAGTTTCTGTCTTTTTAATCTACGAAAAGCATCTAGCCAAGGAGAAGAATTCTTATCAGATACTTTAACTGCTACTGTTTGATTAGTAGTTTGTTGTTCATTAATACTCATTTTCCACCCCCTAACGATATCTTATTCTTGGATCAATGAAAGAGTATAAAAGATCAACTATTAAATTCACAAATACAAAGATGGATGCGATGACTAAAATACCAGATTGAATGACAGGATAGTCTCTATAAGAAATAGCGTCATAAAGATATTTCCCTATGCCTGGCCAAGCAAAAATTGTTTCGGTTAATACCGCTCCACCTAACAATAAACCCATTTGTAGACCGACTACCGTTAAAACAGGAATAAGAGCATTTTTCAATGCGTGTTTATAAATTAGGAAAAACTGGTTTACACCTTTCGCTTTTGCAGTTCGGACATAATCTGATTTCATCACTTCAAGCATACTTGACCTAGTCATTCTTGCAATAATAGCCATCGGTATCGTTCCTAATGCAATGCTTGGCAATATTAAATGCTTTGTTACCTCTTTAAAACCTTCAAAATTACCTGCTAGTAATGTATCAATCAAATAAAAATTCGTTATTGGTTTAATCGGATGTAATATACTTGCCCTTCCTATAGAAGGAAGCCAGTGAAGATTTTGAGCAAATAACCACTGTTCCATTAAACCAAGCCAAAATACAGGCATAGATATTCCAACCAAGGCAATAAGCATTGCTATATAATCAAACCAAGAATTTTGTTTCCATGCTGCTATTATTCCTGCATTTACCCCAATAATGAGGGCAAAGCTCATAGCGAAAAAAGTCAATTCCATGGTTGCTGCCAAATATGGTTTCATTTCCTGAGTAATCGGTACATCAGTTCTAATCGATTTACCTAGATTTCCATGTAATAGGTTGACTACATAATCCTTGTATTGAACCATTAAAGGTTTATTTAAACCTAAATCTTCACGCATCTGCTCTAGAACCTGAGGTGTTGCTTTTTGACCTAATATTGTTTTTGCTGGATCGCCTGGGATAAGATGAATAATAGAAAAGACCAAAATAGACATCCCTATTAGAACTGGTATTAGCATAAATAAACGTCTTATCGTGTAAGATAACATATTTTCAACCCCAATATTATGGTTATGGAATAAAAAGGGTAGTATCTGATACTACCCTTTTCTCCACCAACTATTTATTCAAAATGAACGGCATAAAACTTATCTGAGCCTGTAGGATGAGGAACAAAACCTTTAATGTTTTTCTTACCTACAAGTGGTGGTGTTGAATGAACCAAAGGTATCCATGGAGCATCATTATGAATAATAACTTGTGCCTGTTTGTATAAATCGGTTCTTTCTGCGATATCACTAGATTGTTGAGCTTTAATTAGGATATCATGTAATGCATCATTTTTATAGAAAGCAATATTACCTGCGTCTGGAGCCTTTGCATTATCTTTATCTAATAATACATAAAGGAAGTTATCAGGATCTCCATTATCTCCAGTCCAACCCAATAATGCCATTGAATGTTCTCCATTACCAGTTTTATCTAGGTAAGGTGCCCATTCTTCTGTTACTAATTTTGTTTTTACACCTATTTTTTCAAAGTCAGCTTGCATTGCTTCTGCTATCTTTTTACCTTGTGGTATATATGGTCTTGGTACAGGCATATACCAGAAGTCTGTTTCAAAGCCATTTGGATAACCTGCATCTGCTAATAATTGCTTAGCTTTTGTCAAATTGTATTCATAATCTTTAATATTATCATTGTATCCCCAAATAGATGGAGGTAATGGGTTTTTGGCTGGCTGCGCTAAACCATTATAGAAAGCATCAATAAGTCCTTGTTTATTCACCGCCATGCTTAATGCTTGACGCACTCTTACATCATCAAATGGTTTTTTCTGAGTATTGAATGCTAAATAACCAACATTCATACTTGGACGTTGCCATACCGCTAAATCTGAATTACTCTTTGCAATGGTAACATCATCTGGATTTACACCATTCATCATATCGATATCTCCACTTTGTAATGTAATGAATCGTGCGGAGTTATCAGGGATAGATTTAAAGATTAATTCATCTAATAGTGGATAACCCTTTTTGTAATAATTAGGATTTTTCTTCAATACTATTTTGTCATTTCTTACCCACTGATCAAAAGTGAAAGCACCAGTTCCTACAGGATGCTCACCAAATTTATCTCCCCACTTTTTAATTGCCGCAGGTGATGCGATAGCAAAAGGTGACATTGCAATATTACTTAAAAATGGTCCTTGTGGGGAGTTTAAATGAAATACTACTGTATAATCATCCTTCGCCACTACATCTTTAATAACATGCCCTTCGTCGCCCTTATAGCCACCAAACATATAGCCATAATAAGGGAAATTACCTTGATGATAAGGATTATCCTTATCCATCCAACGATTGAAGTTAAATACAACCGCTTCTGCATTAAAATCAGTTTCATCTTGGAATTTAACACCCTTTTGCAAATGGAAGGTCCATGTTAAATCGTTATCTGAGGATTCCCAAGATGTAGCTAATGCTGGCTGTAAATCTGTCGTTCCTTCTTTATAATCAATCAAAGTATCATAGATGTTATTAGTAACATTGAGTGACTCACCATCTGTAACATTTGCTGGGTCTAAGGATTTAGAATCTCCTCCACGACCAAAGACTAAGGTTTTTTGTGTAGGCTGGTCGGCATTTTTGTTAACATCATCAGAAGTTTTTTGACTACTTTGACAACCAGTTAGTGTTAAACTAAACACTAATATTAGTGCCAAAAATACTGGTAACCATTTTTTCATTAAATTGTCCCCCTTGAATTTTTCAATTTATTCCTTTATATTTTTAAAATACTACGAACCAATTTATGCTAATGTAACACCTCCTTCATAAAACATAATTAATTCTTACTTCTCTATTGATGTAAATGACATGCAATAAAATGGCCCTTACCAATATCTAAAAAGCTAGGATCAACTTTTTCACATATGTCCATTTTATATTTACATCTTGTATGAAATTTACACCCAGAAGGTGGATTAGCAGGACTAGGTACATCACCAGTTAAAAGGATTCGATCCTTTTTAATATCTGGATTTGGTTCTGGTACAGCTGACAATAATGCCTGGGTATATGGATGTAAAGGATTTTCATACATTTCATCACTATCAGCTAGCTCTACTAAAGTACCTAAATACATCACTCCAACGCGATTAGAGATATAACGTACCACACTAAGATCGTGGGAAATAAATATGTAGGTTAAATTGAATTTTTCTTGTAATTCTACCATTAGATTTAATACCTGGGCTTGTATAGATACATCTAAAGCTGATACTGGTTCATCAGCAATAATTACCTTTGGATTCACAGATAAAGCTCTAGCGATACCAATCCGTTGTCTTTGGCCACCACTAAATTGGTGAGGATATCTCTTTGCATGCTCCCTATGTAAACCAACCGTTTCTAGCAGTTCATAAACTCTTTCTTTTCTTTCTTTGCTATTACCATAATTATGAACGATTAGAGGCTCCTCTATAATCCTTTGCACGGTATGTCTTGGATTTAAAGATGCAAAAGGATCCTGAAATACGATTTGTAAATCTCGTCTTTTTTTTCTCATTTCCTCATCCGTTAACTCGATTAGATTTTCCCCTTCAAAGAAAATGTTTCCATCTGTAGGTTCTAGTAATCTAATAATGGATCTACCAGTTGTTGATTTTCCACAACCGCTTTCCCCCACTAATGAGATGGTTTCTCCTTTTTTCACTTCAAAAGAAATACCATCAACAGCTTTTACATAGCCAACAGCTTTTTGAAGGATACCTCCATAGATTGGAAAATGTTTTTTTAAATTCTCTATTTTTAATATAGCCTCTGTCATGATATCTCCACCTCTTTGCTCAATTCATCATGGTTTAACCAGCATCTAGACTTATGGTTTGTGTCAATTTGAACAAGGTCTGGTATCTGTTCATGACAAATATCCATAACATATTCGCACCGAGGAGCAAAACTACACCCTTTTGGCATTTCCTTTAAACTAGGAACATTCCCAGGTATTGTGTACAGCTTGCTATCATTTTTAACTAAACGTGGTGTTGATTTTATTAATCCCTTTGTATAAGGATGGACAGGCTTATGGAAAATCGTTCGAACATCAGCTTCCTCAACAATCTTTCCTGCATACATAACAATCACTCTGTCACACATTTCTGCAACAACACCTAGATCATGGGTAATTAATAATATAGAAGTATTAAAATCCTCCTTTAATTTACGCATTAAATCTAGTATCTGAGCTTGAATTGTAACGTCTAAAGCTGTTGTAGGCTCGTCTGCTATCAATACATTAGGATTACAGGACATAGCCATTGCAATCATCACGCGCTGTCTCATTCCACCAGATAATTGATGTGGGTATTCATTCATGATTTCTGCTGCTCTAGGAATCCCAACTTGATTCAACATTTCTATTCCTCGTTTTATTGCTTCCTTCTTCGATAAATTCATATGTAACTGAATGGCTTCTCTCATTTGATTTCCGATTGTGTAAACTGGATTTAGGGAAGTCATGGGTTCTTGAAAAATCATAGCTATTTCATTACCTCGGAGTTGTCTCATTTTATGCTCAGAAAGCTTAGTCATCTCTTTTCCATTGTATTTTATTGAGCCCTTTACGACCCCTTGAGGTTTTGGGATAAGTCCCATGATAGATAGAGAGGTTACGCTTTTACCACTTCCTGATTCACCTACAATACCCAATGTTTCACCAGGTTTTAATGAAAATGTAACGTCATTTACTGCTGGTACAATGCCATCATCCGTATGAAAGGTTGTAGATAGTTGGTTTAATTCTAATATTGCTTCATCTTCCATTCCCTCACCCACTTTTTCATCCTAATTTTTTAATACTATATGAATTCTACAAACTTTAAATATTCACTTTTTTCTGATTACTTGAAATTTATAATTTTTTCTTAAACTTAATTATATATTTTATATCAGTTATTTACACATGTAAATAACTGATATAAAAATAAACTTTGTATCTATATGGGTTTAATTTCTATAATAGACATACGTTCTAGTTTTAATATAGTATAAAATCAAACTAATCAAGTATTAATTGCTCTATTATGCGTGTATAGAGATTACTAGTGCGATAAAGTATCCTAAGATTACACCAAAGACCACCATTATTATGCTGAATAAGGGAGATAGAATAATGATTCCAATCACTAAGCTAATGATTGTAATAAAGGGTAGTGAGATATAAAAAATGCTTAATTGAGCTGCCTTCCTCCTAATGTTATTCTTCCACGAAAACAAATCTAAAAAAGTCACTTCTTGGTTTTCCTTCCAAATTCCCATTAAATATTGTATTAAAAAAAGAATAGCAAAAACCCATATAAATACTTTAACCCATGAAGGGGAAATAACCATGCCATATATCGAAATAGATAGTATTTGTAACAAGCCCAAAAATCTACTTTTATTTCGCAAAATAGATTTTATATACATCTCAATTAACCCGTTCATTGGGGTTCGTTTCTTGAATATATGATTTGATTTTTTTAATAGTAGAGGTATTTTTTTACTATTTTTATTTTTCTTTCTCCCAGGACCTCCAATAAAGGTAGAGGCTTGTAAAAACATACCAACTAGTTTCAACTTATTCTCCTGTTCATGCATACAGTCCTGATAAAATGCCCATCTTACCGAAAATCTTTGTATATACATTCTACGAAATAGATAGATGAACAATATGACAAAGACTGTTTTTATAACTGTATCGTGTATAAAATAGTTGATTCCTACGTATAAAGATATGCTTAAGAAAATCGATATGATATATATCCCTATTTTTCTAATCCCAGTAAAATAGATTGAAATAAATTGTTTTAACAGGAGATGAATGATTCGAAATAGATAAGTGATTAAAAATAACATCAGGGTTTCATATGCTTTTAATTTGAGATAGAATAACAAAAATGGTGCTAAAATAAGAAAAACTAAAAGGCTCGAAATCGTTGCTTTGATTATTGAATATCTCATTCCGACAGATATGATGGTGTCAATCCATTGTTTTCTCTGTCTTATCAATAATTGATCTCCTAGTGTAATAAATAATCGTATATTACCAGTCCAAGAGAAAAAA
>CAZEQK010000028.1:0-18049 GCA_964514395.1 uncultured Bacillaceae bacterium | reverse complement strand
TAATTGATCTCCTAGTGTAATAAATAATCGTATATTACCAGTCCAAGAGAAAAAATATAGGAGAACAAGGATATCTGATAAGGATAAATAATTTCCCCATAAAGAAGTACCCTGCCATATTCTTATGTATTGAAATAACAAGAAAAAGCTATAAGGAAGAATAAGATATACCCAAATGATCCAATTCACTGCTTTTCCATACTTTTAATTGAAACTGTCAATCCTGTTTCATTCGAATCCAAGCTAATCGTTTTGCTTGTTTCATATTAACTCCGCTCCACCAATTCATAAAATATATCGATTAATGAATACTGGTTTATACTATTTTGTAATTCTGCTATAGTACCTTGAGAAATAATTTCTCCATTATTCATAATAATAAATCGATCACATATTTTTTCAGCTGTATCAAGGATATGGGTTGTCATCAATATTCCTTTTCCCCTTTGTTTCTCCTTATCTATTAGAAGCAAAAATTGTTTTACAGACATCGGATCTAAACCGATAAATGGTTCATCTATAATATAGAGGTCAGGATCAATTAAAAATACCAAAATGATCATAAGCTTTTGTTGCATACCCTTTGAAAAACCCTTTGGCATTTGATGCTTTGCTGCTTCCATATGAAATTGTTTGATTAATTCATTAGCCTTTGTTTCAAAATAATCTCGATCTAATTCCATGATGGTTGCAGCCAAATCAAGATGTTCCCACAATGTTAACTCATCATAGTATACTGGCTGTTCTGGAACATGGCGTAGATATTTTTCCTTCCATTGAAGCTAATCTCACCATGAATATCCTTTAGAAGTCCCAATATCGATTTAATGGTTGTACTTTTTCCTACACCATTTGCACCGATTAATCCAACTAATTTGCCTTCATCTACTGAAAAAACAATATTTCTAATTACCTCTTTTTCATCTTGATAACCTGCATTATTTATCGAAACATCTAAAACTGACATCCTTATGTCCCCCAGCCATTCACTTTTTCTATATCTATTCTTTAAAATTATTACGAAGCTGCTGGTGTCTGGTTGCAAAAAAGTCCGCTTTATGCGGGACTTGGATTGTTATAAAGGTTATATGATAAGTCATTTTTACATTAAACTTAAAATAATTCATGCCTTTTATATTTTTCGATAAGCTCTTCAATGGATAGATTCATCTCTTCAGCAATAGATTCTAAAGTATCAATTGCTTGCTTAAATTGATTATGCTGTTCCTCTGTTAATTTTATTGTATTTTCTGGATAAAGCCAGTCATCCACATGATAGTCATCCTTATCATTATATTTTCCACTTGCTACATTTAATAATTCATGAAGGATAGCTAACCATTCCTTATCCGTACCATTTTTATCGATATATGAAATATGGATGTCAAAGCTTACTACTCCATGTCCTTCATAACGGTCATGAAGCTCGATATTTAATGCTAATCCATTTATTTTTATCCAATAGACAAAGGTATCATTTATTGGTATCTTGATGATTTGATAGCCTGCTTTATAATTTAACCAAGCAATAAAGTTCTCCATATGCTTTAATGGGCTTAATGCTTTTCTTAATGTTTCAAAGGAAGTGGTTAACTCATCTGAAATCTCATGCTCAGCAGTATATGGCGAAACTCTCCCTTTTGTAATAAATTTTGTAAACTAGAATACCAACCTAATTTATTTAATTCTTTTTTCCAGTCAATCCGTTCCACCGTTATTATATTCATATTGCTACCACTCCTAAATTAATAAATTTATTCTAGTTATTTTATTCTATTATTAATAATTATAGTATTTTTACAAAACTTTGCAATAAGGCTCTTATGATTGTGTGATTGGAATCACTGATATACTCTCGTATTTACTATATCTTAAGCGTTAGGAGGGATTAATATGATTATTGAAAAAGATTGGTCCTGAAAATAACCTATATTGACCAATGTAGCTGTAGCGGATATGTATTAATGGTTACTAAGATTGAGAAAGGGCAAGGAATTCCTTACCCTGAATTTTGTATTGTCTCCATTGAAGGTATAGTACTTCTAGGCACCAGTGGATAGAATTGTTCTAATCCAGGAATTGCATTTATATTATTCGTTGATGATGGAATAACTGATTGGTTCGTTTGTCCCTGATTATTATTAGGTGTAAATGTCCCACCTGGGATGATTTGAATAGGGGGAGCATTTTGAGCATTTCCTGAATTGGTATTATAGTAAGTACCATGACCATCATAATAAAATTGTGGCACTTCACCAAAGATTTGAGTTTGGGCAATCGGAATAGTAGTTTGAATAACTGTTGGTTCGGTTACAAATGGGATAACCACCTGTACTTCTGCTCTAATATCCATCATTACCGTCATGATTACTACGTTTATGCCAGCATTCTGATAAACAGGATAAGGATTGACCTGGACTGAACCAATTGGTACCAAGGCTATCGGTATGTCTGGTCCTAAATTCGCAAATATATCGCTATTAAAGGCTGCTCCAAGCTTAATTTTTTCTTCTAAAGTAGCCAAATGATTTAATGTATCCTCCACACGGGCCGTAGCTTCCCCTACGATCCTAGCAAATTCACTATAGTTAAAAATGGCTGCCCTTATTTTTCCTTGATCATCTTTTTCAAATTGAATTAAATCTTTAAAATTTGTGTTTTGGGCAATTTTTTTGGAAATTGCATCATTTACTGCATTGGTTGCAATCTGCTTCACCCTTGCTTTTGCTATACTGATTAGAATTGGCTCTAAATTATGCTCAATATAGAGAAAGGTTTGAAACATCATTAATAAAAATATGATAAAGCCTATAAAGATTACTCGTTTTTTTTGTAGCTTTGTTTTCTTTGTTCCCCATCTAGGCATGTTTACTCACCCCACTTTACATACATATTCCAATTAAACCTGTAATTGAACTCATATTAAAAAAAAGTTATAAATATCATTCGATTACTTTCACACTACTTTTTTAATTTATGATTTGATAAAATGGTTGAAGAATAGGAGGAGAAAATATGGCGATCGATTTTTCATATAAAGATCAGGATTATGCGACCCTTGTCGATTTAGCAAAAGCATTACCCCTTAATGCTGCAAAATTAGTCCAATGGACTGAGGATGCGGATCGGTTTGCTGCAGAGGCTGGTTCACTCTGCTATGAAAGCAAACCAAATCTTGGAATTGTTAACCATTGTCGAGACAGCGGCCACAATACCGTACTAGAGCACAATATTTTTTCCTTTGTAAAAAAAGTTCCGATTTTTGTAGCAAGACAGGATTTACGGGCACGACATGCTACCTTTGATGAAAGAAGTCTCCGTTACGTCAGATTAATTGATGGTGGATTTGAATACTACATACCTCCTGAATTAAAAAAACCAGGTAAAGAATCGGAGTTGAATCAGTGGATCTATCATCATGAAAAATCCTTTGAACTATATGGGCATTATACGGACGAAGAGATAATGGAAAATGAACGGGCAAGGGCAATATTACCACTAGGAATTGTGACAATGTATACCGATTCAAGGAACGCAGTTAGCTGGAGGCATCATGCGATGAAAAGGCTCTGCCTGAGGGCACAAGAGGAAATAAGATTATTATATCGCTCAATTACACAACAATTGATTGATAAAGCACCTAGATTGTTTGGCGATTTAAACATGCCTTGTTATATGAAGCAGGGCTGTGGAGAAGCTAAGACCTGTGGAGTTATAGAGCTAGACCCTAATACAAGACGAGCTGTTGCATATGAAAAAAAGCACCATCGGAAGGTTACAGCATTAAAAATAAATAATTGAACTCATATCATCGTCCCCTAATAAAAGGGGGCTTTTTTATCTTAGGTTTCAACAAAACTCCCTCCTCAACACCGTAAGAGGGAGTTGTTTCAACCAAATCTGCTTTATTCTCTATAGCTGCTTTTCTCCATCGACCCAAACATGGTTAACATCACCATTCTCCTGCACAGCAATAATATTTGCCCTTTTCCCAACCTCTATCGAGCCTATATCATGAGCTAATCCTAATTTAATCGCTGGGTTTAAAGAGGCCATTTTTACCGCCTCCCATATAGGAATATCAGCAAAGCTGGTGGTGTTCATTACTGCTTTATTAAGGGAGAGCATGCTCCCCGCCAATGTACCATCTTCTAGGGTTGCTCTATCCCCTTTCACTTGGATTTCTAATCCCCCTAGCTCATAGCTTCCCTCCCCCATATGTACTGCTCGAATACTATCAGACACAAGCATCACATGATCAACACCCCTTGCTTCAATTAACATCTTGATAGCTGCTGGATGAACATGTTGTCCATCGGCTATAATTTCACAAGAGAGATTTTTATCAGTAAGAGCAGCACCAATAACCCCTGGTTCACGATGGTGAAAGGGTTTCATTGCATTAAAGGTATGGGTGATATGGCTAACGCCAAGTTTAACTGCTTCAAACACATCCTTATAAGTTGCATCGGTATGTCCTATTGAAACGATGACACCTAATGCGACTAGCTCTTTTATCAACTCAGGTACATTTTTAACTTCAGGTGCTAGGGTTACCATTTTAATTTTTCCTTTTGAAAACTTATATAATAATGCACCATCGCCCATTTTAGGAGTGACAACAAACCTAGGATTTTGTGCTCCATGGTAAACAGGACTTATCCATGGTCCTTCTAAGTGTACACCGAGTAATTCTGCTTCCTTATCACTAGATTCCCAATCCGCAATATTGACAAGTACTTTTTTTAATTTATCATATGAAGTGGTTACTGTTGTTGCCAAAAATCCCGTCACCCCATGCTTCAATAAGCTTTTAGCGATGATAGATAAAGACTCCTTCGTTCCATCCATTGTATCGCTCCCACCTGCACCATGAATATGAATATCAAGCAGTCCTGGCCATATGTATCCTTGATTCCACTGAAAGGTATGCTGTGCCTCTGAATGATGAGTATATCTAGTTTCTCCTATATGAATAATGATTCCTTCCTCGATGATAAGCTGTCCGTTTTCTAATATTTTATCAGGTAGTACCATACGACCATTAATTATTTTTCTCATCCTCATCCTTCCCTTCTTCATTAAAAGAAAGTCCAAACCCTTTCATTACATAGCCTGGTATCGATACTGGTAGCTTTCCTTTTGGAATAGTTTTACCAAAAATAATATCAACTGCTACCTTTATTGCTGCTTCCGTATGCTCATAGGTAGCAAGATAGGCATTTACCTCTGGGAATCCACCAAAATCATAGGGGTTTCTCATAGCAATGACAATCACAGGCTTTCCTACTTTTAGTATCCCCTTCACGAACGTGGTTTGTTGCTCAATTAGATGAGCATTTATTGTTCCTATTATTACAATGTTAAAAGCTGGTAACATTTTTTTGATTTCTTCCATTTCCGATGCTGTAGGTGGATTACTAATTTGATGAGTTATTACATTAAAATGATTACCTTTTATATAGTTTAAAAGATCATAAGGTCTATTTAAATCTTCAACGATAGTATATATTTTTCTTTCAGGAAGAATGACTAGAAGCTTATCCTTTTCCTTTATCTGTAAAGGGAGTATTCCATCATTTTTAACTAATGTTACCCCTTTTTCATAAACATTTCTTGCTAGCTTCTTATGCTCTCTTCCACCAATCACATCCTTTACGGCATGTGGTTCTATCGTTTGTCTTGATAATAACTTTTTCTTAAGCTTTAATACTCTATTTACCGCCTCATCTACCACTTTTTCATCGATTTCCCCTTTATCAATTGCAGAAATGATAGCCTCAATCGTTTCTATTTGCAAATGATAGCTATGAGAAATCATAATCATATCCACACCCGCTTTCAGTGCCTTCACAGCACCTTCTACTGTTCCAACCGTATTTGAAATAGCCCGCATTTCCATACAATCTGTCATGATCATGCCAGTAAAACCGAGTTGATTCCTAAGTATGTGAACCATCTTGCTTGAAACTGATGTTGGCACCACTTCTTTTTCTTCTATTTCTGGAAAATAAATATGGGATAGCATGATACTATCAATATTCTGCTCAAATGCATGAATAAAGGGTTGAAACTCTATCCCATTTATTCTTTCAAGGCTATGCTTGATGATTGGAATATCTAAGTGAGAATCAATATCTGTATCCCCATGGCCTGGAAAATGCTTACCTACGGCAATCATTCCCTCTTCTTGAAATCCCTTGATTACAGCTCTGCTATGCTTGATAACTGCTGCTGGTTCTTCACCAAATGAGCGAACACCTATAATTGGATTATAGGGATTATTATTGATGTCTAAGACAGGTGCCAAGTTCATATTTAACCCTAATGTATTTAACTCTTTAGCGGTCGCTTTTGCAATTTGGTAGGTAGCATCCTCATCATCTGCTGCCCCTAAAAGCATACTACCGGGGAACTCAGTTGTCCCTTCATTTAATCTGCGAACAATCCCATTTTCTTGATCGGTGGCAATTATGAGTGGGGATGGGTGATGTGCTTTTTTTGCTATCTTCTGTAATTCTTCCGTTAATTGTTTTACTTCTTCCTTATGACCAATATTTCGACTAAAAAGAATGAGACTCCCTACGCCATGACTTGCTATGAGATTGATTATATCCTTTGAAGGTGTTTTTCCTTCAAAACCAAACATCATGAGCTGCCCTACTTTTTGGCGAATCGTCAAATCTAGCATCATCTATCTCCTTTAGTTCATAAAGTCTTCACCTATATTATATAAAAGTTTTTTAAAACCATACTCCAATTTTAAATCTATCTCTCTTTTCCGTGACAAACCTAACTCCCATTTACCAAATGATAAAAATGCTATATTCTTTTCCTATGTTGAGTGAATATATATTGCTTATAGAAACCCTTCATATAATTTTATAAAAAATAAAACCGTTTGGTTGTGTGAACGGTCTAATAGATAGAAATAAAAAAGAGTTAGAAACAACTCCCTTTAGTGTTGAGAGGGAGTCTTGTTGAAACCGAAGATAAATATGAATTAGGAGGAGAAAAGTGGACATAGAGAGCTTAGTACTTGCTGCAAAAAAAGGAGATGATCATTCCTTTTATCAGCTGATGGAATCAAATAAAATTAAGCTATATAAAATGGCCTATTCCTATCTACGGAATGAGATAGATTCCTTAGAAGCAATCCAAGAGACTACATTTCGTGCCTATAAAAAGCTTCGCAGTCTAAAGGATCCAAAATACTTTAACACGTGGATCGTTAGAATCCTAATTAACTATTGTATGGATGAGCTAAAGAGAAGGAAAAGAACAATAGTTAAGGATGTAGAAACAGCAGTAAACAGCAATATGAATATGAATAAAATAGAAATAGAGCAAGCATTAGATTATTTACAGACAAAATACCAGACCGTTATTATACTTAAATATTTTCAGGACTTAACGATTCATGATATTGCTGATCTCTTAAAAAGACCTGAAGGAACGATCAAAACCTGGCTTAATAAAGCGTTAAAGGAATTACGAAAATACTTGGGAGAGGACGGTGAATCCCTCTATGTTTGAAAAGGAAGAGAAAGAATTAAACAAAATGAGGCAATATATGGATGAGCAGGATATATCAGATAAAATCTCACAGCATATTCATATAGGTATGATTAAGGGGCAAAAGCAACGAAAAAAAGTGAAAAGAAAAGCTTGGACTAGTGTTACCGTCAGCTTTTTAATTGTTATGATGATATTTTCGATTCGAGTCTCCCCTGTTTTTGCATCCTATGTGAGTAAAATACCTGGCATGGATATCATTGTAAAAATGATTAATTATGATAAAGGGTTAACCTTAGCCGTCAAAAATGACTTTATACAGCATATTGGTATTTCCGACGAGCATGACCTCATTCAATTAACGGTTGATGGTATTATCGTTGATGAGCAAAGGATGGTTATCTTTTATACCCTTGAGGATAGAGGCAACCACGGATTATTAGACGTAAGTGGCGTAAAGCTATTAGATGAAAATGGAAAGCATCTACCTGCTGGTTATTCCTATGGTTCTTTTTTTAATAAAAAGGAGGATGTCATCCATGATAAGATCGTCGTCTCCTTTCAAAACGGGATGGAGATTCCAAATTCTATTACCATGGAAATGAAGTTAAGTGAGAAGCCTAATGAGGACGCAGTGAAGATAGGCATAACATCTTCTGATGAGCACCCAGTGAAAGCAGGTGCTTCACCCACATATCTACCAGTAAAACCAGACCCATTAGGACCAACCTGGAGAATCAAAATTCCGATTGATAAATCAAGGTTTGAGAATATGAAAGAGGTCTATACACTTAATCAAACAGTGGATATAGAAGGACAGAAAATATATTTTGATACACTAACCCTTAACCCAACAACGATTGCAATAGAGGTAAGGTACGATAAAAATAATAGTAAGCAAATCTTCTCCTTTGATGATTTAAGAGTGGTTGATAAGCATGGGGAGGAATTTGCAGCGATAAATAATGGGGTAATTAGTACTAATATCGACGACAATACTCGAATTTTCTATCTTCAAAGTAATTACTTTAAAAAGCCCGAGAAGCTATTTTTAAAGGCAAATAAGATAAGAGCCCTTGATAAGGATAAATTAGAGGTCGTCGTTGATTTAAAGCAAAATAAGCTTTTCAAAAAGCCTGATAATCGAATAAAATTAGTTAGAACAGAGAAAGATGATGATGGTAAATCAATGAATTTAGTCTTCGCGTTAAAAAAGGATGATAGCTTCCACGCTTTTGTGTTCAACGGAACATACCAGGATGCTAATGGTAAGGAATACAAATCCACCTTTAATGGAAAAAGAAGTGGGTCTGATCTAAAAAATTATAATGAAGAACTCTATTATGAAATAAAAGATATTGATTACCAAGGACCTATAACTTTGCATATTGATAGCTATCCGACAACGATTAATGGTAATATCGACATTCAAGTCAAATAATGCCTCCATATAACAATTAGATGTATTAAGTAAAAGGGAGAATGCATAATCTGCATTCCCCTTTATTTTTATTGTCCTATGTATACGATTTAATTACATTTTGCAATCGTTTTTAATAGCTCCTTTGATAAATCTATCTC
The DNA here is from genome assembly GCA_964514395.1 of uncultured Bacillaceae bacterium. GTDB lineage: Bacteria > Bacillota > Bacilli > Tepidibacillales > Tepidibacillaceae > CAZEQK01. The sequence goes on along the minus strand of CAZEQK010000028.1, from coordinate 8,953 downwards.
AAAGGGTTCTTCCAGATCCTGCCCATTTACTTCCAATATTCTTACAACTGGTCTATCCGGATACTTTGAATTGATATCAACAACAACGCCATTTTCTCCGCTACTTAACGTCACATTAACACCTATAGGATATATAGCCACGGTCTCTTTAAACAAGTCAAGTAATTTGCGATCATATTCTTTACCAGCATTTGAATATAGATATTCTAATACCTCATGTGGTAAAACTGGTTTTCTATATACTCGATCGCTAGTCAAAGCATCGTAAACATCTGCAATTGCAACAATTTTTGCATATTCATGAATATCTTCGCTCTTTAAGCCCCGTGGATAACCACTACCATTTAGTCGTTCATGGTGTTGAAAGGCGACATGGGCGGATAATAAAGATATACCCTGCTCCTTACGTAAAATATCAAAACCGTATGTCGTATGCTTTTTCACTAGCTCATATTCTTCATTTGTTAAGGCACTAGATTTCTCTAAAAATGCTGTTGGTATTTTTGTTTTACCAATATCATGTAATAAAGCGCCAAGTCCCAATTCAATTAATTGTTGGTGATTGTATTGGTTCGCCATCCCTATTGAAATGGAATAAAGGGCTACTTGTAGAGAATGGGTATAGAGATATAGATCTTTGATATAAATAGAGGAAAGCATTAGCATCGCTTGTTTATTAGACTTCATATCATATAACATATTCTCTAAGACAGGTTTAAATACATTGGTCATATCTTTTTTTATTAATGGCTTATTTACTAGCTTTTCTTTAAACAAGGTTTGAAAGGTATTTTTTATTGATTTTAATGCCTTTTCTCTTGTTTTATCAGACAAGACATCCTCAACAAAGATATCATCCGTTCTCGAATCTTCAATATATACAGATTCGACTTCCAATTGTAATAATCGATTAATAAGATTTTCTGTAAGTTCTACATCTTTCCCTATTAATACGATACCAAAATCGTTATAAACAGGTTTTCCTAATATCATTCCTGGTTTACAATTTTTAATCGGAATTCGTCTCATGTACGGTTTCCCCTTTTACGAATCAATTTAAAAAGATTGCTGTTTTAAGCAATTATGCCATAACCTTAATGTAGTCTATTATCAGTTGATTGCGATTTAAATTTTGGGCTACTTAAATCTTCCTGACTCATCTTAACTTTGAGAATTTCAATTAAATACATCGCAACCATTTGAAAGAGTTCAGCATCATTCATCTGATTAATCATTTTCAGTAAATCATTTTTTTCATGATCTTCTAATAAATTTAATACTAATGCCACTGCATCTTCCTCACTACCAGTCAGTTGATTACGGTACATTTCATATATTTCATCAACAAATCCCATTGAAGTACTCCTTTCAAGTTGAACTAATGATTATTTCTACTTTGTATAAAATTCAATCTATTTAACAATCATAAACATAACAAATGGAGGTGTATCACATGATAAAAATTCAAATAGAAAAGGAATCTATGAATCATTTATTTTTCGATGCATTACCTAAGGGGAAAAATCAATTCGTTAACCAAAACGAAAAGTTCTCAACCCAACTTACATTTGATGAATATGATCATTTTATGAAAGACAATAATTTAATCACCTATAAAAACCAATTAAAACAATATGAAGATGGGAAAATTATTGGTACTTTTATAAACAATTAGATTAAATCGCCTATAATAGGCGATTTAATTTTTTATTTCGAACCACCGATTAGAAAAGCTTTCCAGAATAGATGTCTCGTTAACCAATTGCTGTTCTAATATATCGCGAATAAATTCAGGTAAAAAATACTGAATATTTTTCCCTTCTTTTATTAAATAATAACCACCACCAAAAGTAAACATATCTAAAGTACCAACCGAATATTCTTTCTCTTCTTTAAGTATTTCACCGTTTATTAAAATTTTTTCAATTTTATAGTTAGACGGATTTACCATATTGTACCATACATTCATGCCTGATATAGATAACGAACCAAGCTGTTTACCTCTAAATCCATATCCCTTAGCATTTGAATATTTAAATTCGTCTAATAAGGATTGTTCAAGGGTCAATTTAATTTGTTTTCCACTTAAGGTCACTTTGCAAGCATTGATTGGGGAAGGACAAATTTCATGAATTTTTTCTTTTGTTACGATTCCCTCTTCTAATCCTTCTAATAGCTGTCCTGCATTAACAAAGGAAATCTCAGCATCTACCCACTTTTTTATTCCATCAGCAAGTAAATTTGCTAGAGGTGATTCAGCATCTATAGAAATAGATAAAGGATGAGTCAAGCGCGCTACAGGTTCACTCAATACCTCTTTTGCAATAATTTTATTCTTATTAATTAACGCCCTTGTCTCTATATCTTCTGCAAAATGTTCCATAGAAATTGTATTTTCCTGTATAAGATCAATTTCTTGTTTATTAAAATTATAATCTATCGTTAAATGACCAATCTTCTCACCAAATATACCGACTTGACAAATTAAAGGTTGATTTTCATTTTTAATACCATTTTCAAACAAACGATGGGTATGTGCCCCTAAAATGACATCTATTGCATCTATCTCTTCAGCAATTTTTTTATCGGCTCTTATTCCTAAATGTGACATTAAAATAATGATATCAGCTTGATCTCGAATCTCATTCACAATTTCTCTTATTTTTGAAATTGGATTTTCTACTATCCAGCCCTGTAGGCGGTAAAATATTTCATATGGAGCAGTAGCACCTATCCAAGCTATTCTTATTCCATTAACCGTTTGTATCCAATATTCATTCAACCACTGTGGCAAACGATTCGTATCTGCATCGAGCATATTACATGCTACGATTTTAAAATTACCAGTTTGATAAGCTTTTGATAATTTATCTTTTGTAAAAGTAAGGCCTTCATTATTTCCTATGGTAATCACATCAGTTTGCCACAAATTCAGAATTTCTACATTAGATAAACCGCTTGTGCCTTCTGTCTCTATCCGCATTCGATCCATATGATCTCCTAAATCTACAATAATTAGTTTGTCATCTTTTTGCTCTAATTCTGCTCTTGTTTTTTTAATGTAAGTAGTAATTTTTTTCATGTTGTCAAAGTGGCTGTGAAGATCATTCATATGTATGATGTGTATTCGCTGGTTCCCTTGCAAAACCAACACCCCATTCTTATCCAATTAAACCTTTATAGATCATTTGTATGGCAATGAAGAGTATTACAATTCGTAGAGTAATGATCAAGGCTTTACTACTCATTTTGGAAGATATATAGGCTCCTAGTCTCCCTCCAGTAATTGTGCCAACACCTACAATAAGTACATATTTAAAAATCACATGCCCTAAAAGGATATGTGGAATGCTTCCTATGGAAGCAGATAACAAAATAAAAAAGATAGATGTCGCAGTGGCAACATGGGCCGGGAAGCTAAATAGAATAATCATCACTGGAACCAGTATAGAACCGCCACCAATTCCAAATAAACCTGCAATTAGACCTGCGATACCAGGTATTATCAATCCTATGATACGATCATAACCATATATGTAGCGTTCACCCTTGTTGTCAACATATACCTGAGTAATGTCCCACTTCATTTTTTTAGTTTTTACATTTTCTTTTTTAGATAAAAAATATGTAATAACTACCATCAGTAATCCAAATAAAATATAAAACTGATTCACTTTAATATATTTATTTAGAAATGCCCCTAAAAGTGCTGTTGGCCCACTTGCTAAAAAGAAATATAAAGCTGCTTTTACATCTACTCTATTCTGCTTATAATTATATAGCGTTGCAGATATAGCAGTTAAAATAATAACCATAAGTGATATTGCAACAGCATTTTTTGGTTCAATATTCTTTTCTAGAATTCCTAATGAATTAACAAATAGTAAAGAAGGAACAATGATAATTCCTCCACCTAGACCTACAATACTACCAAAAGTCGCTGCGACAAGTCCAATTAAAAAAAGCAACAGCCATTCCATATTTCCTGCCCCCATTAGTACCTACAACCTTTTAGCGAAACTTCATTCAAACATTGGACAAATAATATTTCCATAGTAAGTACCATGTTATAATAATGTAATGATACAGATTGTATTTTACCATATTTCTTACTAATTTTCTTATCAAAAAGTATTATGGGTGTAATGGAGTAGGAGGACACATATGTCTTTATATATTAATGAAGAAACTATGCATAGCTTCATAAACTATTCGAAGTCCCAATTACCACAAGAAGCATGTGGACTATTAGTTGCTTTTTCTATAAGGAATCAGATTGATACCTTTATACCTATTATCAACATAAGCAACTCTTCCAATACGTTTCATTTCGAACCAACATCCTTTATCGATTCATTATATAATATAGATAAGAAAGGGGCTACATGGGTTGGAGTGATTCACTCTCATCCCAGTTCAAGTGCATTTCCATCTAAATTAGATATAGAAAATTGGTACTATCCTAATCAAAGCTACTGGATTTATTCCAGTTCTAATAATAGGTTTAACGCCTTTTATATGGATAAGGAAAATATTCAACCGATAGAATATCATATTATTTAAAAACTCCCAACCAGATGCACTTCCTAGGGTTAGGATTTATTGGCTAAGCTTATTAAATTTTCACCTGTTAAACGAAATGAATTCCATTCTAAGAGGGGAACCGCCCCTATCTTTTCATAGAATGCAATAGCTGATTTATTCCAATTCAATACACTCCAGTCAATCCTTGAGTAGTTACCTTCCACTGCTAACCTTGCTAAATAGGCTATAATCATCTTACCAAAGCCTTTACCTCTCATCTCAGGCTTTACATAGAAATCCTCTAAATATATCCCTGGTCTGCCTAAAAAGGTAGAAAAATTATAAAAAAATAGAGCAAAGCTTACAGGTTTTCCTTCATATTCACCAATTAATACATTTGCTATATTTTTTTCAAAAAGTGATTCCTTTAGTATCTCTTCTGTTGCTGTCACTTCATTTAATAATTTTTCATAGCTTGCTAATTCTTTTATAAATTGCAGGACTAATGGTATATCCTCTACTTCTGCATATCTTAGCTTATAATTTTCATTCAATGTATCGATTAATTTTTTCATCCCTTCATTCCTTTCATGCACCTACTTAATAATTATACCAGCCGACCATTCTATCCAAAATTGTATTTTCCTTTATGATATCTTGTATCTGATAAACAGAGATTGGAAAGTAAGGAAACCCATAATAATAGGGGGTAATATCATAAAGCTGAAAATATAACACCAAAGCTTTATCGGCAATATAATAATCTTAATTCAGATTTATTCCTTTAAAATCATCCAACGTTTGTATATTTCTAGCCTTTATTTGCTCTTCTACCAGCTTTGATAATATCCCTACATAATCGCTTTTCTCTTTAAATAATTTATATAGCTTATAATTTTTTCCTGTAGTCGTATCAAAATTCAATGATTTCATTAATGTTAAACCATGCGCGCCTCCAGTAAATGCATAATTTACTACAGATAAACTTAACACTTTTCTCTCATTTGTTTTTAGTTCATATTTCCCAATCATCTCTTGTACCATACCTTCATTGTAACCCTGTTTTACAATTAAGCGATTCGTGTAGTCCAGTATTTTGTTATTCATTTTATGCTGGCTAACTGTGTTTTTCATCCCATATACTTGAGGAAAGACGACATCTAGCTTAGGTTTTACCTTATATGTTTTTATTGATACAGGCAATTCATAATCTATCAAACTAACCAACTCCTTAGATTATAGATTTTATACAAATACTCATATGTAAGTACATGTATTACTAATTTCTATAGATAATCTATTCACCTAAGCTTAATTGGTTAGTATTACTTTAATTTTTTTGTTAAGCCCTATGCTAGCAATTTTAGTATTTCCATTGGATGGTCGACTATAATATCTGCACCATTTCTAAGGAGCTCCTCTTTTCCTCGATAGCCCCATAACACACCAACAGCTAGCATTCCAGCACTCTTAGCTGTTTCCATATCTACCCCAGAATCACCGACATATATCATCTTTTTAGTAGATGTCGACATTTTGTCATTAATATACATGGCTCCTATTGGATCCGGCTTTTTAGGCATATCTGATCTAGCGCCCATTACTTCGATAAAATCCCACTTTTTCAGTAATACAGCTACAATCTTTTTAGTTAGCTCATCCACCTTGTTTGATAAGATGGCCATTTTTAAATGATGCTGTTGAACTCCATTAAGCATTTCGGAAATACCCTCATATAATGCAGTTTTTTCTAAGCAGTGCTCTCTATATATGGCTACCATTTTATGATAGGATTCTGTGAATATCCGGTCATTCCTAGCTGATTCTGGCAATGCCCTACGAACTAGCTCCTTGATTCCTTTTCCAATAAAGTTTCTATAATCATCCATAGTATGAGTCGGATACTTATTCTCGATTAATACTTTATTCATGGAATCTGCTAAATCTACAAGTGAGTCAATTAGTGTTCCATCTAAATCAAATATGATTCCCTCATAATCCATGTCTTATTCTCCTTAATTAGTGACTTCATTCATGTATGTTTCTCTTATTAATCCCATGATAATATCGTCATAGTATTTTCCATCTCGATATATTTCTTGAAGTAGCTTCCCTTCTATTCTAAAGCCACATTTTTCATAGCTTTTTATTGCCCTTTCATTATATGAAAAGACATTTAATTTGATTTTGTGTATATTCATCTGTTCAAAAATGAATCTTACTAAGGTTTTCATCGCATCAGTTCCGTATCCTTTACCCCAGTAATTCTTATCCCCTATCATGATTCCTACAACTGCAACGCTGTTTTTCCAATCAATATTATTGATGCCACAACCGCCAATGTATTTATTTCCTTCGATGGTTTCAATGGCAAAGTTGTATGTATCCTTAAATGAAGATTGACCATCAACCCACTTTTGTTCCTCTTCTAATGTAATTAAATAGGGTATGTTGGGATTTAGTAGCCTTTTTACTTCTGGGTCATTGACATATTCCTTAGCTTGTTCAGCATCTTCTTTTCGGTACTCCCTTAATCTAATCTTTTCCCCTATATACATACTATTTCTCCCCCCATGTTTCTAAATATTTCATATGATTTTATCACATATCGATAATCTTGCAACCTTTTTTCAATCCAAAGTATATTTGAATAAAGCAGTAATTATGATGCGAATCAACCATATAATTCGCAGGAAGAAAAAATTAAAATAAATAAAGCTTAGTATCTGCCACTAAGCCATATATTCTTTATTCTTTTTCATGTTTTTTAAGTAATTTTTAAAAAAAAAAGCTCCTTTTCTAGTACTAAGTCTACAAACCAATGATGCAGTATATCATTATGATGATGAATGATTTGGCTTGCGGTTAAATCGTCTTTATCCCATGTGCTATGGGCATCTGCTACTAAGGTAACATGATACCCTAAGCTAAAAGCCCTTCTGCATGTTGTATCTACGCATGCTTCTGTCTGTATGCCGTATATATATAGATTTTTTATCCCATTCTTCTTTAATACTACTTGTAATTTGGTATTATAGAAGGAATCAGGAGTAGTTTTATCAATAATAACCTCGTTTTCATTTGGATAAATATCTTTATGTATTTCCCATAATGGTTTCCCAAATTCTAGCACATCTCCTTTTCCGTTATTATGGCGAACATAAATGATCTCTAGATTTTCTTTCCTTGCTTTATTTATTAAGCTTTTTATTTTTTGAAGAAGTGCTCTTCCATTATAAACAGGAGTCGTTTCATTGAACATTCCTTCCTGTACATCAACGACTAATAGGGCAGATTTTTCTCCAGTTGTCATCATCCTTCATTCTTTTGTTCAAGTATGGTAGTTTGTGGATAAAAACCAAACTTTTTATAGAAATGAAAAACCTGTTCGTTTCCATCAGCAACATTCAATACCTTCTTAACTACTTGAACATCATCCATCCATTGTATAGCTCTCTTCATTAATGCTTCCCCTATAGCATGGTCTCGGTAATCCGAATCCACATAGATGGAATCAATTTCTCCTACCTTATCCTTGGTTATCGTACTAATACAATAGCCAATCTTTTTATCTAGCTCCATATCCTTAGCGATATCTATTCTTAATCCTTCAAGTCCTTGTTTTCTTAGTAATCCTTCTTTTCTTCTGGCAAACGTATTCTGTTCATATTTATCTGAGAAATGCTGAGATATTTTCCTATGGTGTTCATTTAATTTTTCCCATAATGGTTTCACTTCATCTAGTAATTGTTCATCTCCGTCCATAAACCCAATCTGTTTGTTCATTTATTTCTCCTTCACTATGATTTACGCTTCGCTATTTTCATCGATTCCTCTATTTAGTAAGTAAACTGACAATAGCAACTGTTAATAAGAAAAGCAATAGGTAAAAAGAAAAACTGTTAAAAAAACGTCTTTTCTTTCCTTTTATCATAGATTTTTTACTTTTTAACATCTCTTTAAAGAATAATATATCTTCCTCCTGTTTAAAACGATTGATCGGAAGTAAAATATATGAATTACCCATTAAGGACAAGATAAACATTTTTTTCGTTTTAATGACTCTATTTAAATCCTTCCATATAAATCTTAAGTTGGCAGATTCGGAATTTAATAGTATTTCACTATTTGAGAAAATATACTCCTTTTCTTCTTGAATGAGTCTATTTTTATAATTTCTTTTAGCTGAAACTTTAAATCCAATTTCACTTTAATTGTAAGTTTATTTTCTTCTATTTTTGTTTTCCTCCTATAATCTCCAAGTTCTTTCTACTAAATACAACACTGTATTCTTTTACTCATCTATATAAAAATCCTGTTATTAATGAAAAAATTCAGATAAAAAGAATGCTCCATCTGAATTTTTTATTCACCTTTTTCTAATACATACCATGTTGCCGCCAATAGGGATCATCATCGATCGTTATGG
>CAZEQK010000027.1:0-41770 GCA_964514395.1 uncultured Bacillaceae bacterium | reverse complement strand
TTACTCCTTGAATTTTTAAAGACATAACCTTCCTCCCTCTTCAAAAATCAATAATGAAATGAGATCCATTTTCTTTCTCTTTTTCTATCTCTATACTACATACGTAAAGAATGACGATAGTATGCATCACCTATCCTATAAAGAAGACTTGGTTCAGTTGGAATTTTTTATCTTCAACTGAACCTTAGCACCCATAGGGCACAAGTCACACTAAATGCTAAAGCATTAAGTCGTCTATGTCGCCCTTATTTCGAGGATTGAAACAGGTCCCTCTTACGGTGTTGAAGAGGGAGCATTGTTGAAACCGAAGATTAAAAATTATTTTTTTTATTCCATCGCTTCACTAATAGATAAACCATGCTAAGAATGATGGTAAGTCCAACCACAAAACCAAAAATGAACTGTCCAACGGAGTCTATCTGATCTGTAACGTATAGAAAAAGAGTTATTATACTACCTACGATTAAACCTACAGTAACGGTTTTAATTAATATCCTTTTAAAGTTTTCTGAATAGACCCCTTTTATCGCTGACATCACAAGATTGTAGCCTGCTCCAATCATAAAAATGACAAAAATATCACCTATTTGCTCAAAAGGTACACCTTTATAGAATACCTTATAAAAGAGATCAATGAAAAGTAAACCAAACCATATATAAAAGCTTTGACTTGAAACCTGATTCCTTACCTGTGTTATTCTTTCATCCTTACATTCTTTCTTAAACATCATTCTCCTCCTTTTCCCAGAAAAGCTGGTCTAATGTTTTATTCAATGCAATGGCAATATCGATACATAGCTTTAGAGTAGGATTGTATTTCCCAGCCTCAATTAACCCAATCGTTTGTCTAGTTACCCTAACTGATTTTGCCAATTCTGCTTGGGTGAGGTTTTTTTCAACACGAGCAATTTTTACTTTATTTTTCAATTGCAGCATTTTCACCTCCAAATATGTAATATATATATTACATATTGTAATTTATATATTGCTAAATGTCAAATATATATTGCATCATAAAAACAATAAAACCATACCCTATCTCTGAGTATGGCCCTTTCTACATAACATCCTTTATTACTACGATTCACTATTCACTACGTTCCAATATAAACCCTTCCTTCTAACGGAGGTAGCTCAACCTTTAATATTCCACCATCAAAGGAAAGCTTATCATTACTTATCATCTCTACCATTTGACCACTGTTACACCAGTTGCCAATATCAAGCTGTACAGCCCTTTTATGCTTCGTGCTTCTGTTCAACAGAACAGCAGCAATTTTCTTATCATGACCCTTTAAGTCTGCTACTCCATCCCCCATCACACGAAAATAGCCATAAACATCATCCTCACCATAAAAGGAGATCCACTTTCCTGTAATAAAGATGGGATTTTTTTTACGTAGCTCAATGACAGCCTTATACCATTTTAATATTTCTTTGTTCTCCCTTCCCCAAGGGTAGGTTCTACGATTCAAGGGTTCTTCTGCTCCCTCAAGCCCTGCCTCATCTCCATAGTAAATCATAGGTACACCAGGAAAGGTCATTTGCCATAATACCACAAGCTTTAACCGCTTTATGGCAAGCTGTTTTTTCAGTTTATCAGAAAGAGCTTCTGAGGATAGATTTTGAGATAATACGGATAGAATACGAGGAGTATCATGACTGCCAATTAAATTTGCTAGGCTATAAAAATGTGTACTTGGATAATTTTCATATAAGCTCATTAGCCTTTCATGAACAGCCTTCGTTGATTTGAACCCTAATATATAATCGATCATAATTTCCCTGAGGGGATAGTTCGTAACCCCATCCAATTCGTCATCTATTAAATATTTTCTACGTTTATCATAGCTCACCTTATTCGATGCATCCTCCCACACTTCACCGATTAAGACAGACTCTTTATCCTGAAGCTTCATCCTCTTCTTGAAGGCCGTAATAAAGGGATCTGGTAACTCATCGGCAACATCTAACCGCCAACCCTTTACCCCTATAGATTGCCAGTAATTCAACACACTATTTTCACCATGTATAATAAAATCCATATAGGATGTCTCTAGCTCATTTACATTAGGTAGTACCTCAATCCCCCACCAGCTTTCATAGTGATCTGGGAATGAGCTGAATCGATACCAGGGATAATAGGGGGAATCCTTAGATTGATAAGCCCCCAACGTATCATACTTTCCCTCTTTATTGAAGTAGATACTATCGCTACCCGTATGACTAAAAACACCATCAAGAATAATTGCAATACCTAATTCATTAGCCTCCTTACATAGCTGTTCAAATTGCTCGTTATTCCCAAACATCGGATCTATGTTGTGGTAATCCCCAGTGTCATACTTATGATTACTTGGTGCTTCAAAGATTGGATTAAAGTAGATGGCACTTATACCTAACTCCCGTAAATATGCTAATTTCTGATGAACACCCGTTAGATTCCCACCAAAAAAATCCCAAAAGGTTATCCTTCCCTCATGATCCCTAATGTAGATAGGATCATCATTCCAATTAGCATGGATCAGACTGTTTTGTTTAGGTGGTATCCGGTTCATACCTGCATCACCACGAAAAAAACGATCGACAAATATTTGATAGATGATCCCTTGTTTGAACCATTCTGGCGCAGTATATAGATGCCGATAGACGGTTATTTGATAGGCAGGAGGAATTTTTGATGTGATCTCACCGATTCCTCCAAAATGTTTATCATTATTCCCATAATAAAAAAGCTCCCCATTACTATTTACGATAAAATAATACCAGAGTAGCTTAGGTTCGTTGGGAGTAGTAATCCTAGCTTGATAAAAACAAAATTCTCCATCCGCTCTTATATACTCCATCTCTATTTTATTATATTCTTCTTGATCATCCTCACGTATTAATAAACAGATGGAAAAGACCTGTTCAATCCTCTTCACCCTAATTGTTAATGTTATTTCTTTATTACATGTAGAAGCTCCAAATGGGCTACGATACGCTAGATCATGTGAATTGTGAAATATCCAATCTGCCATGGCAAGGGATTCACTCCTAAGTTATTATCGTTGGTCCTAATTCCCATATTCCCGTTGCATATTCCGAAATTGAGCGGTCACTGGAAAATTTTCCGGAGTGAGCGATATTAATTATACTTTTTTTCATCCAGCTTTCCCGGTCACGATAAGTGTGCTCAATTGCCTCATGAGCCTTTAAATATGCGCCAAAATCCTTTAATACAAAATAATAGTCATGCTCTAATAAATGATAATAAATCGACTTTAAATCAATATCATTCTTAGAAAAAAATCCATTGATTAATTGCTCCATCACCTGCTTGACTCGTTCATCGTGATGATAAATATCTCGAGCATGATAACCCCCGTATTTATAATAATTCAGTACCTCTTGAGATTTTAGTCCAAAGATGAAAATATTTTCATCCCCTACCTCCTCCATCATCTCAAGATTCGCACCATCTAATGTTCCAATGGTAAGGGCACCGTTCATCATTAGCTTCATATTTCCTGTTCCCGAAGCCTCCTTACTAGAGGTAGAGATTTGCTCGCTCAAATCTGCTGCCGGTACGATTTCTTCAGCTAAAGATACACTATAATTTTCGATAAAAACGACCTTTAGCTTATCCTTAATGCTTTTATCGTAATTCACCACATTACCGACTGTATTGATAAGCTTAATCACATTTTTTGCAAAATGATATCCAGATGCAGCTTTGCCCGCAAATATAAAGGTTCTAGGAACGATAGGTAAATCAGGTTCCGCCTTCAGTCGATTATATACATCCATAATATGAAAGACATTCAATAATTGTCGTTTGTAGGCATGTATCCTTTTCACCTGAACATCGAAAATAGAGGCTGGGTCGACAATAATTCCATTCCTCTCCTTGATTAGTTTTGCCAATCTCTCCTTATTATGATGCTTGATAGCAAATAGCTGCTCTTGAAAAGCTCTGTTATTTGCATGATGTAATAAATGAAGCAAATCAGAAGGATGCTTTATCCAGCTACTACCAATTTTATCTGTAATTGCATCAGCGAGCCTTGGATTCGCTGCTAATAGCCACCTTCTATGCGTAATCCCATTAGTCTTATTATTAAATTTATAAGGGTATACTTGATAAAATTTGAAAAGAACCTGTTTTTTTAATATTTCCGTGTGGTCCTTTGATACACCATTCACTGAGTAGCTCCCTACAATCGCCAAGTGTGCCATTCGCACATAACCATTTGCTACAATTGCCATTTCACTGATTCGATCCCATTCACCGGGATATTTGTTCCATAGCTGCAGACAAAAGCGTTCATTTATTTCGTGAATAATCATATAAATACGTGGTAATAACAGCTTCATCATCTCAATCGGCCAACTTTCCATCGCTTCTGAGAGTGTCGTATGGTTAGTATAGGAGATTGTATTCGTTGTAATATGCCATGCTTCATCCCATCCCAAGCCTTCTTCATCAATAAGGAGACGCATTAGCTCTGGTATTGCTAATACAGGGTGAGTATCATTCACATGAATTGTGATACGATCCGGTAATTCGTGAATATCCTTATTGATTCGTTTAAAGCGATTGAGAATACTTTGAAGACTAGAAGATACCAAAAAATATTGCTGCTTTAGCCTTAGTATTTTCCCTTCCTGATAGCTATCATCTGGATAGAGAAACTCTGATATTGCCTCAGTATGTCGCTTGTATTCAATAATTTTATGGCTATCCAAATGGTTCACCAAATGAGTATCAATATTTTTTATCGCGGATTCAGCACTCCATAGTCTTAAGGTATTCACTGTTTGATTATCATAGCCAACAATAGGCACATCATAGGGAACGGCTAAAACAGCCTCATAATTTTCGTGAATGAATACCTCCCTATCTGCTTCCTTTTCAACCTTAATATCACCCCAAAACCTTACTTCCTTTGCTTTGTCAAACTTTCTTATTTCCCAAACAAATCCTTCCCGTAGCCAATAATCATGAAGTTCAATCTGATAGCCATCCACTATCTTTTGTTCAAATTGACCATATTTATAACGAATGCCACAGCCCTGCCCAGCTAAATGAAGCGAAGCTAAGGAATCCAAAAAACCTGCTGCTAACCTTCCAAGCCCACCACTCCCTAAGCCGGGATCATGCTCCTGTTCCTCGATTTCTTCTAAATTGACATCCAATTCCCTTAAACCATCCTCTACCATCTCTCGAATACCTAAATTTATTAAATAGCTTTTAAGCAATCGGCCAAGTAAAAACTCCATAGATAGATAATATACCTGTTTATGTCCAGGCTTATTACAATAGGTTTGATTTGTTTCAATCCAGTTTTTTGCAACATACTCTCTAATCATCATTCCCAATGCTTTAAAGCGATCAAGATTTGTCGTATGCTCCAAGCTTTTCCCATGCATATATTGAATTTTCTCAAGGAAGCTCTCCTTAAAAGAAGCTTTGTCCAAAAACATATATTTTCTCCCTTTCTGATGATAGCAATTTTGCATATAATTCCTTGTACTCCCTTGCAGATTTCGTCCAGCCATAGTCCTCTTCTTTTATATTAGTTATTATCCTATGCCACACATCCTGATCTTGATAGAACTGAATCGCTCTTCTAATGGTAAATAACATATCGTGGGCATTGTAATTAGCAAAGCTAAAGCCATTTCCTTTATTTGTATATTCATTGAATGGATGGACACTATCCTTTAATCCGCCCGTTTCTCTAACAATTGGCACAGATAAGTAACGTAGAGCAATTAATTGACTAATTCCACAGGGTTCAAATAAGGATGGCATCAAAAAGGAATCAGAACCAGCAAAAATCTTACGAGATAAAGTCTCATCAAAGGTATTATGAACATACATTTTGTCGCTATGATGATAAGCTGTCTCTCCTAAAATATGCTCATATTTTTTTTCACCCGTACCTAAAATGACAAGCTGGAGATTTTCTGCTAAAATTTCTTCTAACACTCCAATGACAAGATCCAATCCTTTTTGGGGAACTAATCTTGAAATCATTGCCATCATCGGAATATTCTTATCTGGCTGTAAATGAAGCATATCCTGAAGCAGAAGCTTGTTTTGGAGTTTAGTTTCTCTATCATCAAACGGTACAAATACATGTGGATCAGTTTTGGGGTTATAGGATGCTGTATCGATTCCATTTCGAATACCAAAAAGATTATCCCGCCTTTTTCTTAATATACCCTCCATACCATAGCCGAAAAATGGATATTGAATCTCCTTTGCATAGGTGTCACTGACGGTTGTAATATAATCTGAATAGATAAGTCCTGCCTTCATAAAGTTTACACGTCCGTAATACTCAACCCCATCTGCGGTGAAATACTTCTCATCAATATCAATCACATTACCAATAACATCCCTTGGAAAATTTCCCTGATATTTTAAATTATGAATGGTAAAGATTGTTTTTATATCCTGATAAAATTCCTTTGCACGATATTCACTTTCCAAATAGAGGCTGATTAATCCCGTCTGCCAATCATTTAAATGTAAGATATCTGGTTTAAAGTCTAAAAAGGGCAGCACCTCTAAAACTGCTTTATTAAAATAAGCAAAGCGCTCCCCTTCATCAAAGGAATCTCCATATCCATAAACCTCATCCCTTTTAAAATAAAACTCATTATCGATAAAATAATAATGAATATCGTTATACTCTAACTCCTCAATTCCACAATAGAGATTTCGCCAGCCTAGTTTTATGTTTAATCTTTTGCTTAGATACATTTTCTTTTTAAAATAAGCAGGAATCGCTTTATATTTAGGTAAAATAACCCTTACCTCAACTTCTTCCTCCTGAAGTGCCTTTGGTAAGGATCCAATCACATCAGCTAATCCCCCTGTTTTTACAAAAGGTACTCCTTCTGAAGCAACAAATAAAACTTGCAAGATGTTTCATCCCCTTTCCAACCGTCTAAAATATATTGTTTAATATAAACAGCACACCTACATTTATACATCAAGTTTTTCGTTAATTAATGTGTAATTCCCGTCCATTTAAGCATGATAGTGGCTAAGGGTGGGATCTTTATATTTAAGCTGAAGGGCTGATTATGCCATTTTATGTGCTCTGCTCTCATTAAATGATTATTTTTTTTGTCTGATCCACCATATTGCAATAGATCACTATTTATAAATTCCTCATAAGCACCTAATTGCGGGACACCAATGCGATATTGATCATAATATACAGGGGTAAAATTGCTGATGATAATGATGAATTCTCCTTTGTTATCCTTTCGCATAAAGGTAACGATACTCTGACTGGTATCATTAGGATCTATCCATTCAAAGCCATCTTTATGATGGTCTAATTCCCAAAAAACAGGCTCCTTTTTATATAAATGATTCAGCTCTTTGACAAATTTCTGAACACCCCTATGTGCATCATATTCTAATAGGTTCCAATCTAATCCTTGTAAATCCTTCCATTCATCAAATTGAGCAAATTCACTCCCCATAAACAACAGTTTTTTTCCTGGATGAGCCATCGTATACGCATAAAACATGCGAAGTGTCGCAAATTTTTGCCAATAATCACCATACATTTTATTAACCATTGATCTCTTCCCATAAACGACCTCATCATGGGATAGGGCTAAGACATAATTCTCTGAAAAAGCGTAGAAAAAAGAGAAGGTGAGGAGATTGTGATGATATTTCCGATAGATCGGGTCCATCTCTACATACTTTAGCATGTCATTCATCCAACCCATATTCCATTTAAAATTAAAGCCCAATCCTCCAAGAAAAGTTGGAGCGCTTACTAATGGCCATGCTGTGGATTCCTCCGCTATCATCAAAGCATGGGGAAAATAACTAAAAACAGCCTCGTTTAACCTACGAAAGAAGGAGATAGCTTCCATATTTTCACGACCTCCGTACTCATTAGGAATCCATTCCCCAGCTTTTTTACCAAAATCAAGATAGAGCATACTAGCTACAGCATCGACTCGAAGGCCATCGATATGAAAAACATCCATTAAAAAAATTGCATTTGAGATTAAAAAGCTTTGTACCTCCGTTTTTCCAACATCAAAGCCAAAGGTACCCCAATCCGTATTTTCTGCTCTCCATGGCTCCTTGTATTCATATTGAGCTGTTCCATCAAATCTACTTAATCCGTGCTCATCCTTTACAAAATGACCAGGCACCCAATCTAAAATAACGCCAATCCCCTTTTGATGGCATTGATCTACAAAATACATGAAATCCTTTGGAGTACCAAACCTACTTGTCATCGCATAATAGCCAGTGATTTGATAGCCCCAAGAACGATCATAGGGATGCTCAAATAAAGGAAGGATTTCGATATGGGTGTACCCCATCTCCCATACATATTCGACAAGCTCATCTGCCAGCTCTCTATAGGTATAGTACGCCCCATTATCCTTTCTTTTCCAAGTTCCTAGATGAACCTCATAGATATTCATCGGCTTCTTATAATAGGTCTCCTTTCTCTTTATCCAGCCCTGATCCTTCCATTCATAGCCATCCAAGGAATAGACAATCGAAGCCGTTTTGGGCTTTAATTCGGCATAAAAACCAAACGGATCTGCCTTATAATGATTGGTTCCAAAGGGAGTGAAGATATGATATTTATAGAGAAAGCCCTCCTTTAGATTTGCAATGAAAAGAAACCAAAGACCCGAATCAGCTATCTTTTCCATAACATGATCTTGTCCATTCCAATGATTAAAATCCCCAACAACACGAACCTCTTTTGCATTTGGTGCCCAAACAATAAATCGAACTCCTAAAACACCATTTTTGGTCATCATATGCGCACCTAGTAGCTTATAGCTATAATATAATGTCCCCTGATGAAATAAATAAATATCCTCTTTTGATGGTAGGAATGATTCCATAACCCTCATCTCCTTAAAAAAAATGCACATAGATATAAAATAAGCATAAACAGAAATAATATTCCTTATTTTTCTATGTTTTTTTAAATAAAAAAGCTTGGCTGTATGCCAAGCTTAGGATGTAGATAAAGTCTATAGTAAAAGCTCATCCAAGCTTTACTATAGATTATATGAGTGAGGATATGATAATTATGCTTTATTTTGTCTTGGTGATAGTGGACCAAAATACTGATAATAATCCACCTTAATATTACCATTATATAATTTACGTTTTTTCGTTGCTAATTTACCAAATAAATTTTCAAAGCCTTCATGGGAGGTTAATACATAATAAGACCAAGTGTCTAATTGTTGAAATACCTTACCCATCTCCTTATATATTTCATCTACCTCATCACGTTCACTAATTCGTTCACCATAAGGTGGATTGCAGATGATTGCACCATATTTTTTCTTTGAACTTAATTCACTTACATCTAACTGTTGGAAATGGATTTGTTCACTTACTCCCGCTTCCTCCGCATTACGCCTTGCAACCTTTAATACTTGATCATCGATATCGGTACCGATAATATTCAGTTTTCTATCATATTGTGCTAGATCCCTTGCTTCTACTCTTACATCATCCCACACCTTGGCTGGTATAAGCGGCCACTCTTCTGAAACGAAGTCGCGGTTTATGCCGGGTGCAATGTTTTGTCCGATTAAAGCTGCTTCGATTGGAATGGTACCAGAGCCAGTAAACGGATCTATTAAAGGCCGATCTGGATTCCATTTTGCAAGTGTAATTAACGCTGCAGCCATCGTCTCCTTTAAAGGAGCAGTTCCAATCCAATCACGATAGCCCCGTTTATGTAAACCAGTCCCACTAGTATCTATCGTTATTGTTGCAATATCCTTCAATAAAGCAACCTCAATTTTATACATGGCTCCTGTTTCTTCAAACCAATCGATATGGTGTTTCTCCTTCAGACTCTCAACAATTGCCTTCTTCACGATTGCTTGACAGTCGGATACACTAAATAATGTCGATTTGATAGATTTTCCTTCCACCGGGAATTTTGCATCCTTTGGTATCCATTCTGACCAAGGTAGCACTTTTGTCTTTTCAAATAGTTCCTCAAAGGTAGTGGCTCTAAATTCTGCTATCTTTAATCTGATTCGATCAGCGGATCGCAACCACATATTAGCCCTTGCTATGGCTGTGACATCTCCACTAAATTCTACTTTACCATTTTCAACCTTTAAATCCGTGAACCCTAGCTTTTTCACTTCTTCCTTTACCACTGATTCCAACCCAAAGGTTGAGGTAGCAATTAAATCAACTTTTTGCATGGTAAATTCTGTTCAACTCCTATCCTATAAAAAATCCTACTCATTCATTTTAACGTTTAATATTCCTAATGCAAATTTTTTTATTAAAAAACATAAATTTGTTTGACATCTGGAAATTTATTTAATATAATATAAAAACCATTAAAGTGTATATATTTTATTGATTGATATTTATTCAAAAGCTCTTCTTTTTTACAGGGATAATCAGTTCAGAAATATAGCTATAAAAGTACAATCTTTTGATGTCTATATAGATACGTATTAGAAGAAGGAGCTGCATTACTCTTTCTTCTTTTTTATTTGACTAAGCATTGAAGAAGGAGATAGCAATATCATAAAGTATTTACATAAATGGTAATAATACAGTACACGTATGGTGTAATTTTTTAGGAGGCATTTACATGAAAAACGGTAAAGTAAAATGGTTTAATTCTGAAAAGGGCTTTGGCTTTATTGAAATAGAGGGAGAAAATGACGTATTCGTACATTACTCCGCAATCCAAGGCGATGGCTTTAAAACATTAGAAGAAGGTCAAAGTGTTAGCTTCGAAGTTGTTGAAGGAAACCGCGGACCTCAAGCTGCTAACGTAGTTAAACTTTAATTCTATAAAAAAAATAGATACGTAATAATAATTTGAGTGCTAACCAATGTTAGCACTCTTTTAATTTTCATCTATATACTAGTTTTTCACAGCCCGTACAATCCCATGTGTGCCATTAATCCTACTGATAATCCGATCCTTTTTATCCTTAAAAAAACGTTCTTCCAAAGCCGAAGCATCTAATTGCTCCTTAAGCTTCCAGCCATAAGTATCTAAATACTTAATAATTTCGGTATCTTCAAAGGCAAACGTCCATTTTTCATTTGCTTTTTTTACGGTTTTATAAATTTGCTTTTCACCGTAGTAATGATTCTCTTCCCTCAGTACAGAAGCATGAATAAAATCAAATACAACTTCACTACCTTCTCCAGCATAATCCATCAGAAACTTAAAAGTTAGGTCAACCGCATTTTTATCTAAATACATCAGTAATCCTTCCATAATAAACAAGGTTTTCTTACCTTGAATAAATCCAGCCGAATGTAGCTTTTTAACCATTGACTCCTTATTAAAATCAATTGGTACAAAGATTAAATTCTTATGTAGGTTTATTGCCCGCTCCATCAATTGATTTCTCTTAGCAGTCTGTGTATAAATTGTATCAAGTTCAAACACCTTTGTATGACTTACATCTTTCTTTAAGCGGATCGCTCTAGAATCAAATCCTGCACCAAAAAGAATAATTTGATCAAAACCATTTTCAATTACCCGATTAAATATTCCATCAATATATTTCGTTCTAGCAATGACATATTCATAGATACCTTTTGGACTAATGAATTTTCTGAAGATATATCTCATTAATCTAGTACGAAATAGAATATTTAGTTTTTTCGGAATGATAACTGGTGCAAGGTAATCCTCAGAGTGATAATATGGATTTTTTTCAAAATATGAGGCCGCTCTACTCATACAAGTATACATCGCGGTTTTAGATATCTCTGTCTCTATTCTCTTTTCCATGCTTCCTCCTTATGACTCCTAGTTTCATTATTTGATATATTGTCCAATTTCATTTTACCATATTTCATTAAGAAGGATAATCATTATTGACATTATCTTCGGTTTCAACAAGACTCCCTCTTCAACAAAAAATCCATCTAAACCAAGTCTTCTTTATTGTATTGTTCTTTTTGCAGCGACAAATGGTACCATATCCTCTCCTTGGAGCTTTGTTAATGGGCTTACCTTCACCCTTTTATCGAGAATTGCATTTGCGATCATCGCGTGATTCCCAATTTCACTCTTTTGCATCACAATACTATTTTTAATAAAGGCACCCTTATCAACCTTTACACCACGAAATAGGATGCTATTTTCAACAGTCCCGTCGATAATACAACCATTTGCTATAAAAGAATGATGCACAGAAGCATTCTTTTGATATTTAGTAGGCGGATCATTTTTAACCTTCGTATAGATAAAACGTGGTTGATAAAAAAGCTCCCTCCACTTATTTTGTTGTAATAATGAAAGGCTGTGGTAATAATAGCTAGATATCGTATCTATTTTTGCTACATCATTCTCTAGTGGAAAAGCAAAGATATTCAAATGATGAATTTTGTCAATAATTTCATCAATCAATAGATTACACCTTCTAAAGTTAGCACAATGATCGATAAGCTGTAACAATACCTCTTTGTTAATAATCATTACCTCTAAGTATTTCTTTTCTGAATAAAAGCCTTTTTGCTTATCAAGGGCTACTACTCTATGATTTTCATCTGTTACAATCTGCTTCCATTGATCAAAGGGAACCTGATTCTTTTCTTCTTTATATAAAAGCGTTACATCGGCTTGCATTTGTTGATGAAAACGAAAGGCAGGACGATAATCAATATTGGCTACAACATTTCCGCCAGACACCATGACATATTTTTGTCTGCCTCGTATAAAAAAATCAAGATGCTGGTAGAAATTCTGAAGATCACCAATCTCTTCATCTGATTGATGATAATAGGATGGTGGAAGGATAAATAACCCACCATTTCGTCTATCTAACCCCCAATCCTTCCCAGTCCCTAAATGATCCATCAAAGAACGATATTTGAAGGAGGGCAGGACTGCTATATCCTTCACCCCAGAGTTCACCATGTTAGAAAGTGCAAAATCAATTAAACGATATCTACCTGCAAATGGTACTGATGCCATCGTACGAAAGTAAGTAAGCTCATGAAGCGTATCCTGTTCATGAAGTAGATTAATGACACCCATTACATTTTCCATGAAATCCTCCCCTATTCTTTACTTTGATTAATTAATGTAATGTCGCCATTTAAGCTTCCTATTTCACAACCATCTGAGATATGTACCTCTTCACTTATTATTGCATTAAAGATTTTAACATTAGAACCAATTTGTACATTAGGCATAATAACAGAGTTTTTAATCAATGAGCCTTCCCCCACACATGTACCATAAAATAATACCGAATCCTCTATTTCTCCGTACACGGTACATCCTTCATTAATCAATGATTGCCTGATTTTTGCATTTGGACCAATGTATTGGGGAGGATGATACGTGTTTACAGAGTATATCCTCATCTGTTCCTCGTGTAGCTTTAACTCTGGATTTTCCTTTAATAGATCCATGTTGGCTTGCCACAAGCTCTCAATTGTTCCTACATCCCTCCAATACCCTGTAAAAGGATATGCCATCATTTTCAATTGATTCTTCAGCATGAGTGGAATTAAATCCTTGCCAAAGTCGTGACTAGATCTGTCATTCTCTTCATCATTGATTAAATATTGCTTTAATACATTCCAATTAAAAATATAAATTCCCATTGATGCTAAATTACTCTTAGGTTCATCTGGTTTTTCTGTAAATCCAGTAATCCTATAATTCTCCCCTATATTCATAATCCCAAAACGGTTTGCATCCTCCCATGGTACCTCAGTTAGTGCAATCGTTACATCTGCGCTCTTTTTTACATGGTAATCTAGCATTTTTTGATAATTCATTTTATAAATATGATCACCCGATATGATTAACACATACGCTGGATGGTGCTGATCAATAAAAGAAATATTTTGATAGACAGCGTTCGCAGTACCTTTATACCAACGAAGACCACCCTTTTCAGAATAGGGAGGTAGAATCGTAACACCTCCATTCCTATGATCAAGATCCCATGGATTACCAATACCGATATAAGTATTTAGTAATAATGGTTGGTATTGTGTAAGTACACCAATCGTATCAATACCTGAATTCGTACAATTACTTAAGGAAAAATCAATGATACGATATTTTCCACCATATGAGACGGCAGGCTTTGCATTCTTAGTCGTAAGAGGCCCTAACCTTTTCCCTTCACCACCTGCAAGTATCATCGCAACGCAATCATAATTTGCCATTAGCTGTCCCCTTTCAGTCGTCTGCTAGGATATAAAAAATCATCTCCATATTTTTATGCAAACACCTCTTGGCTTATCACTTTTCAGAAATACACTGCTAAGATTCTTTTTACTCCTGTTTTTTTATATAATAGAGATAACCAATAAAGAAAAGAGGGATAGCCTTGATAGTTGGAAATCTTAATGATTTAGAAGGAAAAAAGATAGAGAGCCCGGAAGTGAAAAATGTATTGAAAAAGGTTTTAGTCTCACCTAATGAAGGCTGGGAAGGCTACGTAATGCGTGTATTTGAGCTAAGTGAAGGTGGTTACGCACCTAAGCATAGTCATCCATGGCCACATATTAACTATATTATTAGTGGTAATGGTACACTTCATATCGATGGTAAGGATCACGAAGTAAAGGAAGGCTCATTTGCCTTTGTACCACCTGGTAAATTGCATCAGTTTTCTAATAATGGGAAAGAGGACTTTAAATTTATCTGCATCGTTCCTGAAGAGGGCGATTATTAAAAAAATCTCCCTTTTAGCCTAAAAAAGACTGTTATCAGGAAAAGAAAATTTCCTGGTAAACAGTCTTTTTTATCTGCATTCTTTATTCTTTATTCTTTATTCTTTATTCTTTATTCTTTATTCTTTATTCTTTATTTTTTAGCTCTATATCCTCCTTGACTCTAGCTAATCAACAAATCGGATTGAGAATGATATAAGTGATAATATTTACCCCTTTTTGCGATCAACTCCTTGTGGGAGCCTTCTTCTTCGATTCCATTTTCCGTTAAAACGATGATTCGTTCTGCTTTTTTTATCGTATTCAATCGATGTGCAATGATAAAGGTTGTACGATCCTTGGCCAATCTCTCTATCGACTCCTGAATAATCGCTTCTGTTCGATTATCCAAGGAAGAGGTTGCTTCATCTAAGATTAGAACCGATGGCTTTTTCAGGAACATTCTTGCAATTGATATTCGCTGTTTTTGCCCTCCAGATAGCTTTATACCTCTTTCACCAATATAAGTATCATAACCATCTTCTAATTGTAAAATAAAATCATGTGCATTTGCTAATTTAGCTGCATGAATGATCTCCTGCGTAGTAGCATCAGGGTTACCATATAATATATTCTCCTTTATCGTGCCTGAAAATAGAAAAACATCCTGTTGAACAATTCCGATATTTTTTCTTAGAGAAGCAAGAGTTACATCCTTTATATCAATGCCATCTACTTCGATTCGTCCCTTATCCACGTCATAGAATCTTGGAATGAGGTTACTTATCGTCGTTTTTCCAACCCCAGATGGTCCAACAATGGCTACAGTTTCTCCCTTTTTTACACTGAAATTAATACCTGTAAGCACCGTCTCATGATTACTATAGCTAAATTGCACATCGCGAAAGGCGACGTTACCTTCAACATTGGTCAACTCTACCGCATGCTCTTTATCTGTAATATCTGGCTTTATTGCTAATACCTCTATAAACCTACGAAAGCCAGCCATCCCCCTTTGATATTGTTCAATGAAGCGTAGTAATATTCGAAGTGGCTCTAAAAACAGACTAATATAAATAATATAGGCAACGAGATCTCCGATATTGATCTGTCCTATGGCTACAAAATAACCACCTGCAATCAGGGTGACAACAATCGATAGATTTGAAAAGAAATTAACCCCAGCATCAAAAATACCAATATGCTTAACAGCTTTAGCTCGAACCTGCTTTAGCCTTTCATTGCCGTGATTAAACTTCTCCTTCTCGTACCCTTCATTTGTAAAGGATTTCACTACTCTAATACCAGATATACTATCTTCTACCTGAGCATTAATATCTGCTACCCGTTCCCTAAGGTTACTAAAAACCACCTTTAGTTTTCTATTATAGATAACCATAAACAGAAACATAAATGGAATAATGGAGAATATAATCAAGGTTAGCTTCACATTAATGTACATTAATAAAATAAATGCACCCAAAATTTTAATGGTTGATATAAATAGATCCTCTGGCCCATGGTGAGCAACCTCAGTTATATCGATTAAATCATTCACGATTCGAGACATAATGTGACCTGTTTTTGTATTATCAAAATACTCATTAGGAAGCTTTTGGACATGATTAAAGATATCCCTACGCATGTCATATTCCATTCTCACACCCAATACATGACCATAGTATCCTACAATATATTCTAAAAACATCCGAACCAAATATAGGATGAGAAGAAAAGCACCAAATTCAAAAATCGTGGCAATTGCCTTATTAGGAATAATTTCATTGATAAAGTTCCTAGTAACCATTGGATAGATTAGATCAGCACTAGATATAAGGAAGGCACTAATCAAATCTAGCATTAATAGCTTACGATGTGGTTTATAATAGCTTGCGAATTTTTTTATCATCTTACCCTCCGATATAAACAAAGGCTGTAAATGATGATTACTTCATTTACAACCCTTTTAGTTATTCAGCAATCATTCTTAA
The DNA here is from genome assembly GCA_964514395.1 of uncultured Bacillaceae bacterium. GTDB lineage: Bacteria > Bacillota > Bacilli > Tepidibacillales > Tepidibacillaceae > CAZEQK01. The sequence continues at coordinate 25,096 of CAZEQK010000027.1, read as the reverse complement.
ATTTCTTCATTAGCATAGGCTTCATCGATGACCCCTCCGCCTAAGCAGATTTCTTCTTGATAAAAAACAACAGCTTGGCCTGGTGTAATCGCCTTTTGTGGCTTATCAAAAATCACTTCACAGGTATTGTTTTCCTTCATATGAATTGTAACACCCTGATCAGGCTGACGGTAACGGAATTTTGCAGTGCAACGAAAAGTCGCTTCAGGTTTCCTCTCACTAATCCAATGTACATCAGCCGCCATTAAGCCCTTTGAATATAGACTAGGGTGGTTCCCTCCTTGTGCAACATATAGCGTATTATGCACTATATCCTTTTTAACCACAAACCATGGTTCTCCGGTTCCTTCCCCACCTATACCAATTCCCTTTCTTTGGCCAAGGGTGTAGTACATTAAACCTTGATGGGTTCCCTTCACCTCACCATCCAATGTTTTAATTTCTCCAGGCTGTGCAGGCAAGAATTTTCTGAGAAAATCTCGAAAATCTCTTTCACCAATAAAGCAGATACCTGTACTATCCTTTTTCTTTGCTGTAGCTAGCCCATGCTTTAATGCAATCTCTCTAAGCTCTGGCTTTGTCAATTCCCCAATTGGAAACATCGCCTTAGAAAGCTGATATTGATTTAATACATTTAAAAAATAGGTTTGATCCTTATTGTTATCTACTCCACGAAGTAATCGATACTCCCCATCTGTATAATCGACCCTTGCATAATGACCTGTTGCAATATAATCTGCATCTAACTCTAATGCCTTATCTAAAAACTCGCCAAATTTAATTTCTCGATTACACATCACATCAGGGTTTGGAGTTCTTCCCTTTTTATACTCATCCAAGAAATAGGTAAAAACCTTGTCCATATATTCCTTTTCAAAATTAACGGTATAAGCAGGTATGTCCAATTGCTCTGCAACACGAAGGACATCCTTATAATCTTCCTCTGCTGAGCAAAAGCCACTATCCTCAGAATCATCCCAATTCTTCATAAAAATTCCGATTACATCATAGCCTTGTTCCTTTAATAACAATGCTGCTACAGAGGAATCTACTCCGCCTGACATACCAATAACTACTCTAGTATCTTCTGGTCTTTTCTTCATCACTTCATCAACCTCGTTAAAAATAGAATGGTGATCATCATTAAAAAACTTCATTAAATTAAACTATATACTATCTACGATGAACCTTCAACTCTCACCTCCACAAAAAAATTATCCTGAATATTCCAATCATTTCTAAAACATGCTATGATTTATTAGACAAAGTCTACAAACTGGAGACTTTGAGAAATTAGACGATTTATCAACAGTCTCAGGCACAGGAAAAATCCTGTGCCTTTTTTATTTTATTCCTCTGATTCAATCGTTAAATCCTTCACATATTTTTTCTTCATCAAATTTCTCTTTTTACGATTTTCCTTTGATTCTAAAACAATATCAAGATTATAATCCTCTGGATATAATTCTTCTCCTTTAATATATAAAGAGACCCTCTTTTTATTCAGCTTTAGCTTATTCTTTTTCACTATCACTCCAATTTCACCCTTATTATTTTCACCTTCACATATAATTCCCGTCGTATTTAGGCTTGGGATAAAGACCGAATCCCCTATTTTAAAGGCATCTTCCTTCGTTTCCTTGACTACTCTTTTTTTAGTGTTTTTTAATCGTTCTACCTTTTCCTTTTGCTTTATGTGATGAGATATTAATTCTTCATTTTTCACCTGCTCCATCGGCTGTTTGTTGATCTTCTGCACATACTCTTTCTTTTCCTTATAGGTGATCTCATGAGCACGCTCAATAATAGTCTTCATCATTCCTAATTTTAATGCGATAAGAAAGGCATTACTTTCGCCCGATTTACCAATATGAAGCTTGTAGGTAGGAAGTAGCGTTTTAACATCAAACTCCATCGAACCATTAGCAAACCCATGCTTAGTATTAGCATACTCCTTTATTTCACTGTAGTGGGTCGTAGCTAAAGTGATAGAACCTTTATCATAAATATTTTCAAGAATAGCAATGGCTAACCCCATTCCTTCTCCAGGATCGGTACCAGCTCCAAGCTCATCAAGAATCACTAATGAATCCTCATCTGCTAGTTCCATAATACTTATGATATTTCTAATATGGGAGGAAAAGGTGCTAAGAGACTGTTCAATACTCTGACCATCACCGATATCTACAAGAATATCACTAAATACCCCAAACATACTCCCCGCTTCAGCCGGAACATGTAGTCCTGATTGCACCATCATCGTTAACAGCCCTACCGTCTTTAGTACAACAGTTTTCCCACCTGTATTAGGACCTGTTATTACTAAGCTACGGTAACCATCACCTATTGCAAAATGTAAAGGTATTGCACTTTTACCGATTAAAGGATGCTTTGCTCCTTTGATTATGATGGTTTTATCCGTTGATAATGCCACAGGATTACCAGCGATATCACGACTATATTTCGCCTTTGCAAAAATAAAATCATAGTGTATCATCGTTTCTAAATTGATGCTTAATTCTCGTCTATTTGCGGCTACTAAGCCTGTAAGATAGGTTAGAATCTGATAGACCTCTTTTTCCTCCTCGGCAACGAGTAGGTTTAGCTCCTCCTGTAATTTGCTGACTCCCTTTGGCTCCATAAATACTGTCGCTCCACTTGATGAGGTGTCCAATACAGACCCATTAATTTGATGCTTATAGGCCTTCTTTACAGGAATCACATATCTACCATTTCTCATACTAATGAGGTTTTCCTGAATGTAGTCACTATAGGCTGATGATTTTAGGATGCCATCTAGCTTTTCCTTGATTTTCACTTCAATCGTAGCTATTTTCTTTCTAAGCTTTGCTAAATTGGGACTTGCTTTATCATCTACCTGATCATGACGAATACAGCGAAGTACCTCTTCCCGTAAATCACTTAGCTCAAAAAGCGAATACGCATAGGAGCTAACTAGAGGTGCCAAAGCTTCTTTATCCTTCATAAACTGCTTCAGCTTGTCACCAGTATGGATAAACCCAGCGATATTGGTAAGCTCAAGTGGTAAAAAATTAATTCCCTTCTCCATTTTTTCAAATAGTTTATTCATGCCATTCAACTGATGCAATGGTACACTAGCACTTTTTGCTAGGATTTCCTTTGCTTCAGTCGTTTCCTTCAACCAATGATTGATGATATGGATATCAATCGATGGCTCTAATTTAGAGATAAGCTTTTTTGCTTCCTCAGATAACGCATACCCTGCAACAATATTTTTGATTTTGTTATAATCTAACATCTTCTTTGCTAATTCATTCAAAGGGTTTCCCTCCCATAATTGTTTTTTTGCATGAAAAAAAGCGATAAATGAACATTGCATTCACTACCGCTTTCATTACACGTATATTAATCAACCTCAAAAAAGATAGTTCTATTCATGTAAAAGCTTTTTTGAGTATAAAAAAACCATGCAAGAGCATGGCTAGCTGATGAATAAATGAATGGTGATTGCCGATGTCCTTAACTATTTAGAAACGGAAAAACAGGTGCCACAAACAAGACTAGAAGTATTCCCCTTCAAGTCTATCTAACCTACCGTTTCACTATTAAATTGCTCTAGTTAAGAACAACTCCAGACATAAAACAATCTCCTTCGCTTTCAATTACCTTTATTATAAAGAATTTAGATATCATATTCAACCTAGTTTTTTACCCAATAGGCACTGCCATCCCGATTTCTATCCATAAAACCATATTCAATCAAGTATCTGCGTAGCGTGACAAAATCATCGTAAATGGCTTTTAATACTTCATTCACTTCCTTTTCGGAATATTCGACATTTTTATTAAAACGCTTGGTTATTATCTTTAATATGATAATTTTGCGTTTTTCCTTCCTAGGAAAATGATTTAATTTTTCCTGATTTTCATCAAAATAGGTTTTAATCACCTTCTCTTGATCTGCTTCTGTAATTGCAAAACGATTATCCACCATTGTCGCCCCCTTGTGAATATTAATAAAATCCTTCTTATCTTGGTTTTTCTGATTCAATAAAGCCATTAATGCTAAAAATACCTTTGCCTGCTTTTCCTTTTCCTTTAACTTAAACCGATGATTTCGAATAGTAGCAGTACTGCCACCACCTAGTTCTGCTGTTATCTCCTTATCGGTAAGTCCTTGTTGAAAAAGCTGTAATATCTCCTTTTGTATCTCTGTTAATCCAGTGAATTTTTTATTTAGATTAATTAAATAGTGAAACATAGAATGATGGACAGCTACGATATGCTTTTTCATATACTTTTCCGCCTCAAAAAACTGCTTTTCATCACTGTAGATGATTCCCTTTTCAAAGGATTCACCACATACCAGGCATATGTACTCCTCAGACTCTTCCTGGTAGACATAGCCTTGAATCATTTCATCTAAATTTGCTTCCCAAAATAATTCATCTATATTAACCATACTCATTCGCCACACCATGCTTCCTTTTCATTTATATATAGTAAACTAGCGTCATCCAGTCATCTAATAAACAATTATCATTTTTGTTTGTTATTATATAAACATTATAATATATCGTTTGCAATTTAACAACAAAAAAATCCGTGCAGGCTACATCGTAACCACACGGATTCATTGTTTCATAAGTAATGCTTTCCTATGTATGGGAAATCTAGGTTAAATAGGAAAGAAAGAGGGTTGCCATTCCAAAATAAACGGATAAAGAAAAGATATCGTTCAATGTCGTAATCAACGGACCTGAAGCAATGGCAGGATCGACACCAAATTTATATAGAATTAAAGGGATAATCGTTCCGGCCAAGGTACCGATAATCAAAGTTGCAAACAATGAACCACCAACGACAAAGCCAAAGGTAAGATTCTGCCAAAAGGAAGCCACTAAGAATATTAGTACCCCATTGGTTAAACCAATCAGCATTCCCACCCGAAGCTCACGAAAAATTAATTTTAAGATAGCATGTTGATCAAGATCATCAGAGACTAGGCCTCTAACCACTACAGCTAGTGATTGGGTACCAGTATTCCCTGTCATACCTGCAATCATTGGCATAAAATAGGCTAATGCCACAACCTGATGCAATGTATTTTGAAAGCTGCTTATAATACTGCCGGAAATTAATCCAATAAAAAGTAATAGAATCAACCACGGTAAGCGGCGATAGGCTGCCACGATAGCCTTTGTATTAAAATCAATATCCTTACCTGAAGCGGATAGTCGTTCAATATCTTCATTTGCTTCCTCGATAAAAACATCAATTACATCATCAACCGTAATGATTCCGACTAGTTTATAATTATCTACTACTGGAATCGCAATAAAATTATACCTTTGAATCGTTCTTGCTACATCCTCTTGGTCCATATCTACTGGAACAGAGATCACTCTAGTAAACATAATATCTTCAATTTTCTCTTTCATATCTGCCAATAATAAATCTCGATAGGATACAACACCAACAAGCTGTTTATCTTCGTTTAACACATAGAGGTAGCTTAGTGATTCAGCATAGGAAGCAAAGGATTTGAACTTGTCCACCGCTTCTCTAACCGTATAATAGCTTCTAATCCAAACGTAATGATTGGTCATAATTCCACCTGCTGTATCAGCAGGATATTGCATTAAATCCTTTACTGTTTGTGAATCCTCATGATCCATCGCTGCCAAATATTCTTCTATTTTTTCAACAGATAATTCATTGAATAGATCTGCTAAATCATCATTATCCATAAAGTCAAATATTGCTGAGGCTTTCTCCACACCAAGCTTCTGTAGTACATCAGCCTGATAGTCACTCTCTAGCTCCTCCACCATTTCCGCTATTTGCTTAGGAAATAAAAAGACCAAAAATTTATGACGATGTTTTTCAGGTAATGTTTTATATAATTGGGCAACATCATAGGGCTGAAGCTCATCAATCATCTGTTGAAATTCAACCCTTTTTAGTTCCTTGAGATTTTTAATTGTCAGAATTAATAGTTGATCCTCTGTCATTTTTTCTATCATATCATCACCAGCTTTTCCTTCCCCCTAGGCGATCACAAGCTAATCCTGAGGGAATTGAACAGATATTCTCTCATTATTACTTTGCCTCAAAGTAGGAATACGTATTTCTAATAATCCTTTTTTATATCTTGCCCGTATCCGTTTCGTATCAACAATAGCAGGTAGATGAACCTTTTTATAGAATTCACCCATTCTTCTTCCAAACTTTGTTTTATCATGATGTGATAGCGTATAATCTCGTTTTATTTCACCATCGATAATTAGTGAAGAACCTAGTATTTTAATATTAACGTCTTCTTTACCTGTTATGCCTGGGATTTCAAATACAATTAATATTTCATTCTTACTTTGAATAATATCCATCGGTATATCCCTACCGTTTGATACATTGGCTTGACTCATATGTCCTTCATTTTCGCCAGCTTTTTCATCCTCATCGACTATATTACCATTTTCAATCACTTTTTCAAAAAAATTTTTGTTAAATGGACTTTTGCCGAAAAACGTATCAAAAAATTCACCATTTTTATTCATTAAATCCTGAAGCTTTTTCATATTATATGGGTTAAAATCCATTTCTACTCTCTCCCTAAATTCATTTAGGTATATACATAATAATCTATGCAAAACCTTATTTTAGGGATACTAATGAGAGGATTTTTCTAGCTTATAGAGTAAAATAATACCAATCAATATAAGAATCACTTTTCCTTGCCAGCTAAAGGAGGTCACTTCATAAACAGAATAAGCCTCCAATAAAAGAGCTGGAAATTTACCAATGGAACTAGATAAGCTGAACAAAACAAGGGAGATCTCACCTATTGCTGCCGCCATTGTGACAAACCCAGATGGTACAAAGGGCATAATCCTTAAAGCTAAAACCGTAAGAAATGCTTTTCTACCTCGCAGTTCAATGAGTCTTTTTAGTTTTGGGTACCTTTTTAATCGTACAGCGGATATACGTTTAAAGCCCCGACGATAGAGCATAAAGGATACGATTGCACCAATGGCCTCTCCAACAAAGGAAATGAATGTTCCTTTCATAAAACCGAAAAAGATAATATTGGCACCTGTAATAAAAAAGGAGGGAATCACACCCAATATAGCTATAATGGTATTGATAATTAGACTTAAAAGGACTGCATAGGCTTGATATTGGTTAAATAAATGTATAATCTGCTCCATAAGGTCCCTTTATTCGATTTTTTCGTATTCTACTGCAATCAACGAACCAATTCTTGCATTATGTTTAACGAGGGCTATATTTGCTACTAAGCTCTTGCCCTCTGTAATCTCCTCGAGTTTTGCTAATAGATACGGGGTGATTTCTTTTCCTGAAATTTTTTGCTTCTTCATTTCAGTTAACGCTCTTTGGATAGCCGCTTGAATAAAAGCTTCATCTAATGCAAATTCCTCCGGTATAGGATTGGCGATAACTATCCCACCGTTTAAGCCCATTCTCCACTTCACATCGATAACCTCTGCCATCTGCTTGGGATTTTCGATGCTTGCATCAGCATTAAATCCACTTTTTCTAGTGTAAAAGGCAGGAAAATCGTCAGTTTGATAGCCTAATACAGGTACACCCTTTGTCTCTAAATATTCTAAGGTCAATCCGATATCTAGAATAGATTTTGCACCTGCACAAACCACGGCCACATTTGTTCTTGCTAGCTCCTCTAGGTCTGCTGATATATCCATTGTTTCATTTGCCCCACGATGAACACCACCAATACCACCTGTTACAAATATCTTAATCCCAGCTAATGCTGCTACAATCATCGTACCAGCCACCGTCGTTGCTCCAGTTTGTTTTTTTGTCAGGATGATGGCTAAATCCCTTCGACTAGCCTTTACTACATGCTCTCTTTGAGCTAAATCTATTATTTCTTCCTCTGTTAACCCAACCTTTATCATCCCATCGATGACGGCAATGGTAGCTGGTACGGCTCCCTGCTGCCTCACAATTTCCTCTACCTCAATCGCAGTTTGTACATTTGCGGGATAAGGCATACCATGGGTAATAATCGTTGATTCCAATGCTACCACTGGCTTCCTCTCGGCTAGTGCCTTTTTTACATCTTCCTTTATGATGACATACCTTTCCATCTCTACATTCATGATAACAGCTCCCCTACTTTATTTTCTAGGATTTCTCTTGTCACATCTTTTGCAACTGTCTCTTCTCTTTCTAGTGTCATAGCAGCCATGGTATGACCATAATGACATGCAGTAAACAGATCTTGCTGCTGATATAACCCGTAAATAATACCTGCAACAAAGGCATCCCCAGCACCAGTCGTATCTATCACGTCCACCCTAGGTCCCTTTATAAATAGCTTTTTTCCTTTGGTTGCAGCAAATATCCCTTCCGCTCCTAAAGTGATCACTACGTTCTTAACTCCCTTTTCGAGCAATTCTTTCGCTGCTAGTCTTAGGGTATTCTCTGAATTAATCGTTATTCCAGTTAATACTTCTGCTTCCTCTTTATTCGGTGTGATGAGATCGATCTGCCTCAGATAATCCTTTATTTTTGAGGCCTTTGCTACCGAAACTGGATCAACAATGATTGGTATCTCTTTTTCTTTTAATTTTTGAAATAGGATATGTAATGTCTCACTTGGTAAATTCGTATCGATAAATATTATTTTTGCTGACAGGATATGGGGCAAATGCTTCAGCATTAATTCCTGATTAAAGCTTTCCATTATCTTCATATCGGAGATAGATGCAATCTGTTCTTTACTCTCATTTAAAATAGACAAATAGCTACCTGTCCCTTGATGATTTAAGCGTTCAACAAAGCCGGTCTGAACTCCCGACTCATTTGTAGCTTTAAGTAACCAATCCCCTTCTTCATCCTGGCCAATGACGGAAAACAAATGGATTGGAAGCTCTAATTTCGCAAGATTTTCAGCTACATTTCGCGCAACACCTCCCGGAGTTTTCACAATAATACCGGGGTTACTGCTACCTAGATGAAAATCTTCCATGGCTATCCCTTTTATATCTACATTGGCACCACCTATGGTAGCAACACCTTCCATCTGCTCCTGTAGTATATATCCTCGTTTTAGATAGCCTTTTTTCATTAATCTAGCAAGATGCCCTGCTATTCCTGACCTTGTTAAACCTAGTCTTTTGGCTATCTCCTCTTGTTCTAAAGATGGGTCTAATTTTATAATGTTCAATATTTCCTTTTCTCTTAACGTTATTTTCTCCATATTCACCACTTAATTATAATGTTTTATTATAGAACATTTGTTATATTATCATATTATCATATAAAAAACCAGATAGAAAAAAAAGCTGCTAACCATAATGGTTAACAGCTTCAGATTTCTAGCCTATTAGCTTCACAAGCTTTTTTACTTTTGCTCCGATATCCTCTGCTTGAACAATCTCTGTGACCAAGCAAATCGTTTTTGCTCCTTTGTTTTTCACTTCTACTATATTATGTTCTTTAATTCCACCTATCGCTACAAATGGTATCGTTAGATGAGCGATAACATATTCTAAATATTCTAAGCCGACTGGATCAACAACATTATCCTTCGTATACGTTTTAAAAAGAGGGCCTACACCAATATAATCCGCTCCTTTTGTAACGGCTTCTTGCGCCTGCTTTGAGGAATGGGTAGAAACACCAATCATCATCTCATCACCAACTAGTTTTCTAACCTGTTCAATGGGTAAATCATCTTGCCCGATATGAACACCATCCGCTTTAACTAAAAGAGCAATATCAACATCATCATTGATGATAAACGTAACCCCTGCTTCCTTAGTCATTCTTCTAATTTCTACACATTCCTTATATTTAGCGAGCTTCGTTTTTTCCTTTTCTCGATATTGAATCATGTTAATGCCAGCCTCTATCATTTCCTTTACTACTTCAATATTCGTTTTTCCATTGGAGAATTTTTCGGCCGTTATACCATATATCCCTGTATCTAATACAGCTTTGTATGCCATCCAACGGTTCCTCCTTTTCTCATACCAATATATGCCAATCCTTAAATACTGGTTGGTATCCCTTCTTAAGCAGGCTACGATAAACCTCAGAAACTGTTCTTTCATCAGATATTTCAAATTGATTCGTGCCTTCGTCTTCTTGGGCATAGCCACCAACGCTTGTAGAAGATCCTGCGGACATCTTTGTCACCCCCAAATAAAGGAGCTGATCTCTTAATTCCGCACTTTCTCTTGTTGATAGGGTAATACCTATCCTAGGTAAAAATATACGTAAGGCAAGCATAGATTGTACAAGATTTTTATCCGTCACATCCACATCAGGCTGAAAGCTACCTAAATAAGGTCTCAACCGTGGAAACGAAACACCAATATCTGTTTCTAAGTATTTCTCTTGTAAATATGCTGCATGGATTCCTGTGAAAAATACCTCTTTTCGCCAATCATCAAAGCCCAACAAGGCGCCAATATTAACATTTCTCATTCCAGCCTTGCAGCCTCTTTCAGCAGCATCAAGACGGTACTGATAGTTACGCTTTGGACCCTTTAGATGAAGCCGTTTATAGATCTCTTGATTATAAACCTCTTGATATACGGTTAAGCCGTCAACTCCTGCTGCTACTAATTGGGAGTATTCCTCTGTTTCTAGTGGATTAACTTCTATTGAAACAGAAGTAAAATATTTTTTTAGAACTTCTACACTATCCATTAAATAGGAAACAGGTGTATGGAGATTCGATTCTCCAGTTAAAATGAGTACATGCTTAAGACCTGTTTTAGCTATTTCCTTTGCTTCTATTTCAATTTCATCTATAGTCAATTTTTTTCTCTCAAATTTATTCTCCACACTATAGCTGCAGTAGACACATTTATTTACACAATAATCTGATAGGTAAAGAGGAGTAAATAGTAATATGGTTTTCCCAAAGTTTTGTACAGTGATTTTATGAGCTTTTTGTGCTATTTCCTCCATTAATTCCTCGGCAGCTGGCGCAAGCAATGTCAAAAAATCATATTTATTTAACCTTGTCTTTGCTAGAACCTGCTTGACATCATTTGTCGTCACTGAAGCAAAATAATCTTCAAAAGGTTCGTCCTTTAACTGTTCATATATATTGAAGTAACTCATATATCCACCTTCTAAGCTAGTCATAATTTAATCTAAAAATCCTGTTAATGGCGATGATGCTTCTGCTACCAAGGAAGTAGGGCCTAATTCTGACAAATATGCAAGTCTCCCTGCTTTCACAGCATAAGCAAATGCCCCTGCCATATAAATAGGATCACCTGCAGTTGCAATCGCTGTGTTAATTAAAACAGCATCTGCCCCTAGCTCCATCGCTTCAGCTGCTTCAGATGGCTTGCCAATCCCTGCATCAACAATAATTGGTAAATCTATCTCCTCTATTAAAATTCTAATTAATTCCTTCGTTTTAAGGCCTCTATTTGATCCAATTGGTGCTCCTAGTGGCATAACTGCAGCAGCGCCTACTTCTTTTAGCTGCTTCGCTACCATTAGATCAGGATTCATATATGGTAAAACGACAAATCCTTCCTTCGCTAATATTTCTGTTGCTTTTATCGTTTCAAAATTGTCAGGAAGGAGATATTTCTGATCCTTAATCACTTCAATTTTGATCCAATTTCCCATACCGGCAGCTTGAGCAATTCTTGCTATTCTTACAGCCTCATCTGCTGTTCTTGCCCCAGATGTATTTGGAAGTAATTTTATTCCTTTAGGTACATGCTGTAATACATTTTCCTTATTGGAATCGAAATCCACTCTACGTATTGCTACAGTAACCACCTGTGACCCTGAATGAGCTATCACATCAGGTAATAATGCATCGTTCGAAAATTTTCCTGTCCCTACAATTAGACGACTTTGAAATACTTCTCCCCCTAATAAAAATGGATCCGTCATATTAACCTCCTCCTACTACGCTTAATATTTCTAAGCGATCATCTTCTACTAGAATAATATTTGCCAATTGATCAGAGGTAATCACCCTCTGATTATATTCAACAATCACCGTATGAGGCACCATATCCTTTTTCAATAAATAATCTAATAAACTATGATTTTCTTCGATATATTCTTCCTTTCCATTCACTAAGATTTGCAAGTGAACACCTCCAATACTGCTCTTTATCTTCGGTTTTAACAAGACTCCCTCTTTAACACCGTAAGAGGGAGTTGTTTCAATCCCTCAAGCTCCAGTGATTTACTGGTCCATGACCATGTCCGATTGAGAAAGAATTTTTAATAGCTGAATGTATCATTCTATTCGCCTTTTCAACCGCCTCTGTTACTTCCGTTCCTTTCGCTAATTCAGCTGTAATCGCACTAGCTAAAGTGCATCCCGTACCATGGGTATGGTTTGTTTTTATACGCCGATTTTCCAGCCATTTCATTTGATTCTTCTCAATAAAAAGGTCTATCACCGTATTTTCTTCCTCAAAATGTCCACCCTTTAACAGGATAGATTTTGCACCACATAATAATAGTTCCTTCCCTGCATCTAACATAGCTTCTCTTGTTTCTATCCTTCTATTTAAAATTTCTTCTGCTTCAGGAATATTTGGTGTAAATACAGTGGTCAACGGGGCTAATTGATCACATAAGCTTCTCAAAGCATCCCTTGATAACAGTTCTTGACCACCCTTTGCAATGCGTACTGGATCTAATACAATCGGTACCGAATCGACAAATTCAACAAGCTTCCTAGCAACTAATTCAACGATCTCAGCACTGTATAACATACCAATCTTAATTGCATGAAGCCTGATATCTTTAAAAATAGCATTTAACTGTTCATTAATAGCCTCTTTAGGCAAAGGATAAACATACTGAACACCCATCGTATTTTGAGCAGTGATTGCGGTTATAATACTCATGCCATAAACATGTAGTTCCTGAAATGTTTTTATATCTGCTTGAATACCCGCGCCTCCACTGCTATCTGAACCAGCAATTGTTAATACATGTGGTATCATACTTTTTCCCTACCTAAATCATCGATATAATAAACCTGACCACACTTACTACAGAAGGTGTATTTTAATATTTGTTTATTTTTTATCATAAGCTGAATGATATTGTTACAAGTGTCATGTATACATTGCCTCTGTTGCTGATGAAAAGAGTCTATTGATATCGTTATTGGTATATTAACACTAGCTTTTTTACTTCCATTAACCATTTACTTCTTCCTTTAAAGGATTATCTAGCGTCACCTGAGACCATTCAGATTTATCCACCTTTTGATTAAATATTTCAATGTCCTGGGAAATTTTCATTGAACAGAATTTTGGTCCACACATCGAACAGAATTCCACTTCCTTAAAAACCTCCTGTGGAAGTGTTTCATCATGATAGCTTCTCGCAGTTTCTGGATCAAGTGCTAATTCAAATTGACGATTCCAATCGAAGTTATATCTCGCCCTTGATAATTCATCATCCCAATCTCTAGCACCCTTGCGATGTCTAGCTATATCAGCAGAATGGGCAGCTATTTTATAAGCAACCATTCCTTGTTTAACATCCTCTTCATTTGGTAAACCGAGATGCTCCTTTGGCGTTACATAGCATAGCATGGCGGTTCCATGCATCCCAGCTACTGCTGCACCAATTGCCGAGGTAATATGATCATATCCTGGTGCAATATCAGTAACTAATGGTCCTAACACATAAAATGGTGCTTCATAACAGTATTCCATTTCCATTTTCACATTCATTTCAATTTCATCTAACGGAATATGACCAGGACCTTCGATCATCACTTGAACATCTTTTTCCCATGCACGTTTTGTAAGCTCACCTAATACCTTTAATTCAGCAAACTGTGCTTCATCACTCGCATCATGAAGACTTCCAGGACGTAATCCATCTCCTAAACTTAATGTGACATCGTATTGATTACAAATATCTAATAGCTCATCAAAATGGGTATAAAAAGGATTTTGTCGATGATAATGTATCATCCATTGTGCCATTAATGATCCACCGCGACTAACAATTTTAGTAATTCTATTCTCCACTAATGGGATAAACTCTAAAAGGGTTCCTGCATGAATCGTCATATAATCCACACCCTGCTTCGCCTGCTGCTCCACTATCTTTAATAAAATTTCAGGTGTTAAATCTTCAACTTTTTCTACCATTTCCACCGCTTGATAAATGGGAACGATTCCAATAGGTACGGTACTCTTTTCAATAATAGCTCCGCGAATCCTATCAATATCTCCACCTGTTGATAGATCCATCACAGTATCTGCCCCATATTTCACTGCAGTATCCAATTTTCTTAATTCCTCATCAATATTAGAGGTTACAGCAGAATTCCCAATATTAGCATTTACCTTACATTTTGTACTAATACCAATTCCCATCGGGTCCAAGCTCTTATGATTGACGTTAGCAGGAATAACCAAACGACCCCGTTTCACCTCTTCCATGACAAGCTTTGGATCCAATCCCTCTCTTTCAGCAACTCTTTTCATTTGATCTGTAATGATTCCTTGTTTTGCAAAAGTCATTTGTGTTGGCATAAAAAAATCATCCTCCTTTTTAATAAGGACGATGATCTGGAAATCTTGCATTAGAAAAGCATATAAGCTTTGTTCCATCACTTTTCCTACGCTGGTATGATCCAGATCAGGTCCAAAGGGTCAAGCATGATATGCTTTCTCAGCCAATAAGGCACCCCTAGTGAAAAAATTTAAGTATTCAATTTTCAATTTAAATTATAGACTGATTTTCCTAAGATGTAAAACATAAATTTTCTTTAAAGTTTTTAAGAATCGATAGATTGCAGTCCCTCTGCGATTTCTTCTATCTCCTCTTTCACCTTTAAAGCCTTTATCCAGCGAGCAGGAATATGCTGAAAACCATAAAAGCTTCCAGCCAATCCCCCTGCTACAGCACCTACTGTATCTGCATCATTTCCTAAATTAACGACTTCAATCAGAATTCTTTCAAAGCTATCAAATGTTAAAAAGGCTTTAATTGACGTTATTAGTGTATCGATTACATAGCCTGAGGCCTTCATTTCATAGAAATCAAGACGATCCATCTGATTAAGCAGCTCCATTATTTTTATCCCTGCTTCATCGATAAATAAAGGCGTCACCTGTTCTAATGCTATGCTATAAGCCTTCTCCTTCTCATTCACTACAAGCAATGCTGCCGCAAAACGATTATAGAAAAGACAAGAAAGCGCTGTTTCTCGATTCCAATGAGTCATATTTGATACTTCAACAGCCACTTTATCCATTTGTTGATATTGATCATTGTAGGCAAGGCTTATTGGTAAGGTTCGCATGAGGCTTCCATTTCCAGCAGTTCTTCCATTTAGTTTTTCCGCCGTTTTCTTTGCTGCCTGCTTCCAATCGCCCAATTCTATAAACTGTTCGATTGATAACCTAATCGTATTTCCCATACTTTTTGGCTTTGATTGATACCACGCTACAAATTCATTCCCAATGGCGGGAATCGGTTCCTCCCTCGCTGCAATAATACCCTTTGCCACAGCTAGAGTCATTGCCGTATCATCAGTTATTTCTCCCTTTTCTAGCCGATGAAAGCCCCCACCTATGATTTCCATATGCATACCATATGCTGCTTTTATTTCCTTCCGGGTCATAAATTCAACCGTCGCACCTAAGGCATCCCCAATCGCCACTCCAAATAGTGCCCCTCGTATCTTATCGTGATTCAACCTATCTCCCCCCCCCTTCACGCTACTTTTTATTCAGTTTATTGCCCATCAATCTATCAAAGGTTTTTGGAAAAATACTAAAGAGTTTTGTGCCCACGCTTGCCATAAATGGGATGGTAATCTCCCGCTTCTTATGAATCATAACCTTCATTACCTTATTTGCCACCTTTTCAGGTGTTAGCATCAGCCATTTTACATTCTCGACATAGGTTCCTTCAGGATCAGCCTTATCAAAGAAAGGTGTATCGATTGGACCAGGATTAACGGTAGAAGCATAGATTCCTGTTCCCTTTAATTCATGCCTTAAACCGTTTGTAAAACCAATCATTGCAAACTTCGTCGCAGAATAGCCGACTGATTTTGCAGTAGCAATTTTCCCTGCAACGGAGGCAATATTGATAATTTGACCAGATTGTTGCACAAGCATGGAAGGAAGTACAGCTTTTATACACCTTACCATTCCTAAATAGTTTACATTCATCATCGCTTCCAAATCCTCTATTGTTGCATCTACCACATAATCAAAGACACCATAGCCAGCATTATTTATCAACACATCAATTCGCTTATATCTATGTATAACCTCTTTTATCACAGTATTCACCTGGTCCGTCTTTCCAACATCAAGCTGATACACGGCATGCTCTCCGTCTATTTTTTCGGCAACCTGCTGAAGCTTATCTAAGGATCGTGCCATTAAGATGGGGATACCTCCTTGTTTGGCAGCTAGCATTGCTATTTCTGCACCAATTCCACTTGATGCCCCTGTTATCACTACTATTTTATCCTTTAACATTTCTGTTCCCCTTTATCTAACGTTTATAGTTGAAGTTGTTTTCATTATAAACCATGCAGACCTTTAATAAAAAATTTTAAAATTAAATTCTACCTCCCTACAGACTACCTTTTTGTATTATAATCATATTTAAAATGGTTAGGTGAAACTTCTTTTAGACGAAATTTTAAACATTCTTGAATTTTAGTGGTACAGTCCTTATAAGGGGTGAGAAAGATAGAATCCATTGAGACATTAAAACAGCAAACAAATAGAACACTTTCCTTTAAAGCAGGTTTAATATCTGGTATACCGATTGCAATAGGCTATATCCCAATTGCGATCGCCTTTGGACTTCTAGCAAAGACAACCGGTGTTCCTAACTACGGTAGTATGTTTATGTCCTTTTTGGTTTTTGCTGGTGCTAGCCAATTTGTAGCCGTCAACCTTTTGGCAATTGGAGCCACGCTTCCCGAAATCATTTTGACTACTTTTATTCTTAATTCTCGTCATTTTCTAATGACAGCATCCATCTCACAAAGACTAGAGGAGAACCTTTCAAAAAAATGGTTAGCCCTTCTCTCCTTTGGCGTTACGGATGAAACCTTTATGGTTGCATCGGTGAGAGAAGAAGAAAAGCTACCACCTACCTTTTTATTAGGTCTTAATCTTATTGCTTTTTCTAGCTGGAATATTGGCACCTGGGCTGGAATATTTTTAGGTGCAAGTCTGCCAGCTTCCATCCAATCAAGTATGGGTATCGCTCTTTATGCCATGTTTATTGGTTTATTAATTCCAAGTATTAAAAAATCTCGTGTTTTTTTAACGATTTCATTGATTGCTATCATCATCCATTCCTTTTTACATTGGCTTCCACCACTCTCGAAAATCTCTACAGGCTGGAGTATTATCATTACAACAATAATAGCAGCCTTGATTGGGGCCATCCTATTTCCAAAGGGAGGGGAAAGCAATGAATAATATTATTATTCTCGTCATCGGCATGGGACTCGTCACCTATCTACCACGGATGATACCGATGGCTATTTTGCAGGAGATCAGATTACCAGCATTTATTAAACGATTTTTAGAATTCGTTCCCTATGCTGTGTTAGGTGCCTTGATTTTCCCAGGAATCATCTATTCAACTAAAACGATTGGTTCTGCTATCTTTGGAACAATTTTAGCACTTATTGTAGCTTTTTTTGAAGTGAATATCATTTTTGTGGTATTTAGTGGTATATTTGGTGTTTATCTTTGGAGCTTATTTTTTTAATTCTTCTCAAACTTTAAACAAGTTGGACATAAAATCCCCTTCAAGATGTATACCTTGGAGGGGATTGGATTGTAAATTCACTACTCGGATACAATCAGCTTTTTAAACACTTCTAAGCTTGTTGTTGGTGCATGGCAGGCAAAATTCTCACACACATAGGCAGTCGCCTTGTTCTCTAATTTCTTTTGATCCTTGGTAAAGGGTGCAACCTCTCCTAATACATCGGCATTGTCGTCTGTCCGAAATAAAACAACCGCTTCTGGCAAGAAGGTTCCTCTTAATAGATCACGCATCTCCATCGTTCCTTTATCCTGTTCATTACCAACAATCACGATTTCCTTGGATTGCTCTAAATAAAAATAGCTAGCATTTAGAAAATAGGTATAGGCACTAGGATGTAATTTAACTGATCCCGCAAAGGCCTCTAGCTGTTTTTTAGCCTCTTCCTCTAGCTCTATATTCCCTGTAATCCTTGCAAGTCTCAATATATTTAAAGCTGCCACTGAATTACCGGATGGCATCGCACCATCATATATCTCTTTTGGTCTTGCTAGTAGATCTTCTGCATCCCTTCCATAGAAGAAATAGCCACCCTTCTCTTTATCCCAGAATAGCTCTTTTAGCTGTTCGTTTAGCTTTAAGGCTTCTTTTAGGTAATCGGTTTGATAGGTAGCTTCATACTGCTCGATCAAGCCCCAGATGAAAAAGGCATAATCATCCACATAGCCTAAATATTTGGCCTCTCCATCACGATATCTAGCCAATAATCGACCTGTATCAGAAACTAATTGGTTTAGAACGAACTGAATCGCTTTCTCTGCTGCTTCGCTGTATTCTGGCTTATTTAAAACCTGTGCACCCTTGGCAAATGCTGCAATTATTAGTCCATTCCAGGAGGTTAATATTTTGTCATCCTTATGAGGATGGATTCGTTTTTCTCTTTCTAAAAATAGTTTTTTTCTTGCTGTATCTATAGTTTCCTTCAGCTCATCTAAGGTCATCCCATAATCCTCAGCAACTGGTTCGAGCTGAATATCTATCAAATTAGGGATATTCCTTCCTTCAAAATTGCCACCCTCTGTAATATCATAGACATGACAATATAGCTCACCTGTTTGCTCTCCTAAAATAGAGAGAACCTCTTCTTTATCCCAGAGATAAAACTTACCTTCAACCCCTTCTGAATCAGCATCCTCAGCCGAATAAAAGCCTCCTTGCTTATCCTGCATATCCCTCATCACGTAGGTGAAAATCGATTCAGCAATCTCAGCATATTTAGTATCCTTTGTAACCTGGTAGAGCTCCAAATAAGTATAGGCTAATAGGGCATTATCATATAGCATCTTCTCAAAATGAGGGACAAGCCAGCTATTATCCGTTGAATATCGAGCAAAGCCAAACCCAATATGATCATAGATCCCACCACGATACATTGACTCCAGGGTCTTCACCACCATTTGTAAGGCTTCCTTTGATTTCGTTTTTTTATAGTAACGCAGTAAAAACATATACTGATGTGGAGTTGGAAATTTTGGTGCCTGATAGAAACCACCATATACTTGGTCAAAGTTCTTTTCTAACTGCTGATAAGCCTTGTGTAGGCTTTCCTCGGAAACATGTTCTTGGACAAACTGATTAAAGCGTGGCTTAACAGCTTCCTCTATTTGATTACTAGATTCCAAAATTTTCTCATGCTCATTTTCCCATTTATCTACCACCTGCGAAAAGATGTCCATCAATCCTGGCATCCCTCTACGACTAGTTTTAGGATAATAGGTGCCTGCAAAAAAAGGCTTTTTATCAGGTGTCATAAAAATCGTTAACGGCCATCCTCCACGCCCAGTCATTGCCTGACAAACCGTCATATAGATATGATCGACATCTGGTCTTTCCTCACGATCCACCTTTATCGCAATAAAATGCTCGTTTAACATAGCTGCTACTTCTTCGTCCTCAAACGATTCTCTCTCCATCACATGACACCAATGGCAAGTCGAATAGCCTATAGATAAAAAGATTGGCTTATTTTCCTCCTTTGCCTTCTCAAATGCTTCATCTCCCCAGGCAAACCAATCGACTGGATTGTGAGCATGCTGCAATAAATATGGTGATTTTTCATGAATTAAATTATTTGTGTGTTTTGTATGATTAGCCATCATTAACCTCCTATGTAATCTATCCAATAATTCTTTACAAATTACAGGTAACCCACCTGAATGAAGTTTCACTTTATTATCTATCAATCACTCTGGGAAGTGTACTATATCTCACACTTCTTTATACTTAATATGTTCTAATACAATAAAACTAACCTTAATCATAAGATTCTCTTCTATTTTTCAATTTGTACGATAGTACATTAAGCTATTAACTATTGATAATTAACGAATCTATTTACTGATCTTTACTTGCCAGCCCAATTCTATCGTCTTATATGGTACCTCCCTATACACATTCCTCTTGAATGAATATTATGTGATAAAAGGAGGAATGAAACATGTCAACAACACCTGATGGTTTTGTAGTAGGAAACATTAGCAGCGATAGTACAAGTGCAAAGGTAATAGCTAATGTATCCTGCTCCAACGGTGTACCTACAGGCAAAATTTTTGGTGTAGTAGAAACATTTACAGGTAAAGGTATAACCAAGTATGTATTTCGTTCTACCAATCCTTATATCGTAGCTACTATTAAAAACCCTAGTGGTGTTTACAGTATTTTTAACAAAGTTACCCTTGTTAATGCCAATACGGGTTTCAAAATAAAGGATTGTACCGTTGTATTAAATAGCTATTACCATACAAGCACTACTTGGGTAGGGTCCTTTACCGTAATCTGTCCTACAGGCAAAAAACTTGGAGTCTTTGGAAAATTCTCAGGTTCATTAAAGGTAAACAGAGCAGTAGTGTGCACACCATTACTATAATCATCCCTATGATTGGGCCTAATGAGGCCTTTTTTTTATAGATGAAACTCCGTCTTTTTAAATAGGTACTAATGATAACTACGACTATTGGAGTAGGTAAAGCTTGACCCTCATTCTTTGAGGTACCACCTGCTGATAACACTTTAACCCAACTGGCTGGCATAAATAAATAGATAGTATCTCTCTCAATTTAGATGCTTTGAGATCATCAGGCCACGGTGTGATATTAGGTGTCTTAGCATTAAAGGCTCTAAAGAGACGTCCAAAATTTACAACTAAATACGTAGTAAATGGAATTGCTCATTTAGTAAAAAATGCAATAAATGATACAACGGACCGATATTTTGGCTATAATAATTATCATGTCTTAACGGAAGACACTATCTTTGTCATCCCTATATATCAATCCACACAGGATTTACTAGAGATTCCATTAGCTGAATGCTGGTTTGCAGCACCCAACCAAGAAATTGATGGCAAGTATTACTTCTTTTCTAGTGAGCAGGAGCATGGGGTCACCTTAGCCCATGCTTTAATCGATTTAGAAGAATTAGCTATGAGAAATTAGCTAGAAAAGGATGGACCATTCACCGTATGCAGATGTATCTAAACAGGCAGCATCCTGAGAAAATATAGCAGGAAGTCATTACGCCGCCCTTTTCCTCCGTGTTAGATGAAAAATATTGGAGTCAAACCTTTAAGGATCCACATAGTATTAAGGTTCATTATGCTGCCCTCTTCCTCTTTAAAAGACTTTCAGGTAAGAAAAGAGAGGTAGCAGAATATAATGTATGTAAAGTGTTAACTGTTATTTCCTAATCATAGCCACAGGTCTAAGTTTCACTCTATAATCACTTCTCTGAAGTGATTATTTTTTTAAAAAGGAATGATTTAGTAACTTCTAGTTTTTAAAATGCATATCAATATTGGGTAGGTAGATATCTAGAGGATATTAGGAGGATGAATTAATATCATGATAAGCGAACAAGTACAAAAAATTTTAAATGACTTAATGAGATTAGATTTCACATCAGCATCCCTTTACCTAGCAATTTCTAACTATCTAAAAAGATTAAGTCTAAAGGGAATGGGCCACTGGTTAAGGGTTCAATATAACGAGGAACGAGGTCATGCCTTAAAAATTAATGATTACTTACTGGAACGAAGTGGCGTACCAGTTTTATTATCCATAGCTGAGCAGCAAGTAGAGTATGGTACCCCATTAGAGGCCTTTAGCTATGTTTTAGCACACGAACAGTTTGTGACAAAATCCTACATCCATGCATTTAAATTAATGAAAAAGGAAGATGACCCCCAAGCGATGATCTTTCTTCAGGATTATCTGACAGAGCAAGCGGAGGAAGAGGCTAACGTAAAATATATCGTAGAGCGATTAGCTTTAATTGGTGATAATAAGGCTGCACTTTTATTGATGGATGAAGAGCTTGGTGAGAGAAAATAAGGAGAGTTATCATGCTATTGCAATGAACAACTGCGATAGCATTTTTTTTACATATTTTTGTTGAAAACGTGAATTTTCTTCACCTATCAAGGAATTTTCTTATTCCATACATTTTCTAGTCATTACTGTAATATTATAGTCTAACTAAAGCCTTAGCTAGATAGATAACCGCCGCTAATATTCCTTGTCTGTTAAGTAACGTTAAGTTTTAGGATAAGTTCAACTAACTTCAGCCAGTTCATCAGATGAAGTTTCACATAATAAAGAATACCCTAAATAAAAAAAGGTGGGCCTAAAATGAACAAAAATAATCTTAAAGAAATTGTCGAAAGAGCGAAAACCTCTCTTGAGATAGAAGGGTTCCTCATCACCAAGAAGCATAAAGCTCTTATCGAAAGGAAAATAAATAATCACATTCCAATGAAACAATTCATGAATCATGTAAGAGAAGTGTCGCAAAGGTATGAGGTAAAGAAAAAAGGGGTTATCATATTAAATAATATAGGTGGATATACGAATGAAGAAGCACTTTATCAGTTTGAATCCTACCTCACACTATGGCGACTTGTCGAACTAGAATTAGATCCTTTACAAGGAAAATTTGATTTTGACCACTTAAATAGTATTCATCATTATATTTTTCAAGATATTTATCCCTTTGCAGGTAAGATTAGAAATAATAATCTAACCAAAGATCATTTTCTTTTTGCCCACGCTAAATTTATTATTCAAGAGGGTGAAAAGCTATTTAAACAATTGAAGAAGGAAAAATATCTACAAGGACTTCCATTAGAGAGATTTCTTGAACGTTTAGCCTTTTATAAAGCAGAGCTTAATGTTTTGCATCCTTATCAAGAGGGAAGTGGTAGAACGATACGAGAATTTATTAGGTCATTGTCTATCCAAGCAGGCTATCAGTTAGATTGGTCTAAAATAAACAAGGATGATTTACTGAGAGCATCCATAAAATCAGTATATGATATTAGTGATTTAGTCAAAGAATTAAAAAAAACAATAATCAGTTTAAATTAGGATACCTCTATTTCGAACTAACCCTTCATTAAATCACTATTCCTTCTCCTTCTATCTATCTTCATCATTTCCTTTATCCTTTATCTATACAAATAATTGGTCAAGTAACGCTTTCCAAGCATAAAACATTTTTTCTGCATAGCCAAATGGCTTACATTATCATATACATAAAGAAAGAAAGATTTTGAGGTGATTTCACTGTGGTTAGATATTATATCGTTGTTGATGGTCAGGTACAAGATGTAGGATTTCGTTATTATACTTCGAGAATAGCGAATCAATATCAAATCAAAGGTTGGGTAAAAAACAGAGTAGATGGAACAGTTGCGATCGATGCTGAAGGTTCTGAAAGTAAAATGAAGCAATTTCTGCGAGGATTAAAGGAAGGAAGCAGACGGTCTGTGGTTCGTAATGTTCGTATCAATAAACTAACTGAGTTAAGAGATTATCAAAGCTTTCAAGTAAAATATTAGCATCTCTAAAAAAGAGACGCTAATATTTTTATTCTTTATACTATTATTTTAAGCTATATTCAAATCGAGCATAATCTAGATTTGATTTAATATTTTTCCCACTTATTTTAGCCTGATCTCGCTTCTTCCAATCGATGGAATAGGCTTTAGATGGTACAAAGCTTTGTCCATTATAAATAAATTCAAGATAAATAGTAAAGATATTCTTTCCTTGATGAAAAGCTCCAGCCATTATTACTAATTTTAATTGGTTGTTGGGTACATCTAACTTCATACTATCCATAATTTGACTATGAAGCTTGTATATTGAATTTGGAGCTAATGTCTGGTCAATGGCAATAGGATGTTTATAATCACTTTTTTTATCCACATAGGTGATATGTCCATATTTATCCGTTTCTAAGTATAGATTATCATTTAGAAACTGTTGATAATACTCCTTTGTAAAAATAGGGGTCAATTGATCATTATTGACCTTATAGATAATGGTATCGTGCCCAAGACCTAATTCTAACTGTAGCAAATCCAACCCTTTATATGTTTGATAAGAGAATATAGCATCCCTATAATATGGATAACTCCCGGGCTGGATAGCTGTATAAATAGTAATAGGTCTATTCTTATGATTATTGACGATAAGATCGATTTTCCTATAGCGATAATTCTCTAGGTTGTCATAATCATAGATTAATTTAATCGGAAGCTTTTTATGGTCATCCAATTGTATGGTTTGATTGATTAGCACCTTTCCAATAATAGTGGTTGGCTTTTTTTCATCGATATAATACGTCTTATTCTGTTTAACATAGGAAATATTTAATGCCTGTAATAGTTCATCTAAATCAACATATGGTCCTCCTGCCTTTATCGTATATGGAGCCTTTTCAAAGGATAATTCCTTTCCATTTTTATAGACACGATAGCTTAAATTGGCAGCCTCTGGCTCTGTTAGATAGGCTCCCTTTGGAATTTTTAGATCCTTATTAGCGATTACATTTCCCTTGAAGGTAAGCTTAGTACTTTCCCGCTGCAGGGTAAAATTGATAGGAACAATCGCATCTGGTATCTGACTATTATCTACCACATAGGTAATATCAAGGGCTTTACTGATGGCAGGTATACTCCATCCCCATTCATTCTCCCTTACATCTTTAAGCAAATATCCCTTATAGACGATTCCGTTTAATTCATCGTTTGTGTTGATCGGCACATCTTCATTGTAAACCTGTTTTTGCACCTGAACTGCATCCTTTACAGGAGGCTTAGCTTTAACCTCTGTACTGGTATGTATGATGGTAATAGCTCCGATGATGATAATAAGGACAAGGATTACTATCCCCGACCAAGAGAACCAGTGCTTCTGCATTCTATTATTCATTAGATTCTCCTTTTCTTTATCTTCGGTTTCAACAAGACTCCCTCTTCAACACCGTAAGAGGGAGTTGTTTCAAT
>CAZEQK010000026.1:0-43275 GCA_964514395.1 uncultured Bacillaceae bacterium | reverse complement strand
AAGAAATTAAAGCCGAACTTATTCAAATGGATTTGTAAAAAAACATTTGAATTAGCACTCATGATGTAACTCAAGCTAGCCTATTCTCAGTACAAGTCACACTAATTCGACTGAAGTCGAAAGTTGTGCTATGGGAGACCTGTACCCATAGGTCATAAGTTTCGCTATAGGGAGCATAGCACCTTAGTCTCACTATATCCTAGATTCAAACACATTTCCATGGAAACTTAATCAGATGTGGGCAAAGCCGAACTTATTCAAACCAGCCTATTCTCAGTACAAGTCACACTAATTCGACTTAAGTCGAAAGTTTGTGCTATGGGAGACTTATCTATATGGTGAGTTCGCCTTCTGTCCGGTACCAGATATTCAAACTATTGATCGCACTTGCCATATCCACTATTTCTTCATGAATTTTAATAAATTCATTAAACTCAATCTCATACATTAACTCTTGCAATTGATCGATTTTCTTTTCTAACTCCTTAATGCGATCTGGAATGCTTGCCCGTTCCTTTTCCCATACTTGGATAATTTTTAATTGCTCCTGTACAGAGAATTCCTCCCACTCCTTTTCAAAAATGGGTATATTAATTCCTAATTTTTCATCAAATTTAAATTTATTCACAAGTATCACCTCATAGCTGATTAAAAAATAATTACAAATCTTTCATCGTATTACCGTCAAACGGGTAGGAAAAGCTAAGTTTGTAAGGCGTGAACAAGAACAAAATGTTCAAATCATGCCAAGTTGGTTTCAATTCCATATAGATATAATAATAACGAAAAATTACGAAAAGCACCACATTTTAAAGGGGGCAAAGTATGGCTAAACAGGAATTTAAATCAACGATAACCTTAAAGGAAGGATTATTAGTTGAAGCTGAGTCCAGGGGCTTTAAGGTTGTGATGGATGAACCTGCGCAATTAGGTGGCACCAATAAGGGTATGAATCCAGTTGAAATGCTTTTATCTTCTTTAGGTGGTTGTTTATCTATTACCATGTCAGCTTTTAGTAAGGCTGCTCACGTAGATATTAAAAACCTACGTGTTCATGTAACAGGTGATTTAGATCCAGAAGGCTTTTTAGGAACGAATGATCAGGTTCGAAAAGGGTTTAGTCAAATTCGTTATGAGGTTGAAGTTGAAACCGACGCTTCAGAAGAAAAAGTGAATAAATTATTACAAATGGTTGAAGAGAGATGCCCAGTCTCTGATACATTAATGGGTGTCGAGGTTGTAATGAATAATATTAAAATAACCTCAGGGGCACATGCTTAAACAAAGATGATCTTGACTAACCTCTCAAAGTTACCATTTGTAGAACAAACGAAGAGGATGAATTAATCATCCTCTTATCTATTTAGCTAAAAAATGTTATTATATAATTTGTTTTATAATAATAACCAATCAATGAAGAAGGAGCACATTCATGAGCATTACATTGATACCTACACATTTATTTATACAGAACAACATCCTCTATATTACCAGTGGTGAACTAACTGACTTTTTTTTAAAACGATATGCTAATAGCCCTACTCCAATGATTACGCTTGATTCTCCTACCCTGTGGCAACTAAAGGAGGAAAATGCTACTTCACAATTAACATTACACATTGAATTATATAATCCAGATGATTTCATTAGTATCGATTTTAGTACCCAGGATACAACCAAAATCATACAAAATAGAAATGAGTTTTTTGCCATCGGCGTATTGCTTCCCTTTAATCCTGAATACGGTGATGCGGATGGTGTCATCCTCTTTACTGATGTCTCAGAAGGTTTAGAGCTAATTGCAAAGGATCTCTAATCAATAATCACTCAGACTCAAGCCAATTATAGAATTCAAAGCTATGATCCCGTTCTCCCTTTACCTCTTTTGCTAAATCTTGATTACTTCTAAATTGTTTAATATGTTCTTTTATTTGCTCCACTGTTTTAATATTTTTCTTCTGCCATTCAAATAAAATTTTATCAATATAACGAAAATTTAGCTTGCTTGCATAAACCGCTTCCTTTAATGCATAAAGAATGATTTCATCCGCATACTTATCCTTATCAATCCAAGTATTGATTAATTCTATCTCCATCGGCGATAAAGGTCGTCCAAACTCCTGCTCAAAGATTTTAAAAATATTGATAACCTTATCCTCTTTCTCCTTATCGTCTTTTTTAATCTCGGTTACTTCAAAGCTTCGTTCAAGCTCTTTTTTTAATTTAAGAAAGGTTGGTGCTAAATTATACTTTTCTGACAGCTTTCCTGATTCATCGTCTATTTCCTCTATATAGAGGTAGCCATGACGTACTAAGCGTTGAAGTACCCCCATAATCTCTTCGCTAGTCAAGGTCATTCTTTGTTCTAGTTCATTGATGCTTGGGAAAAATCTACCTTGTGCTTGGAAATGTAATAGATGAATGACTAACATCATTTCATGATCCTTTAATCCAAGGGTTTTATAGTGAGAAAGTAATAGATTGGAAATTGTCGTGGAGCCTTGCTTTAATACGTTTAAAAGCAATTGATCTTTTGAAAACACATTCAACACCTCTAAACAAGTATATCAAAAAGAGCACTAAAAGTGCTCTTATTTTTAAACCAAAATAGTTTGTTTTTAAACTTCTAATGCTTCCCCTCTAGTCTGAATAAATTGAATGATAAACAGTAAACCAATGGTCACAAGACCGATGATGTCAGTTAGTTTATCAGGATAAATGAGCATTAGACCAGCTGCGGCACTTAGGATTCGTTCATGCCAATATAAGTGCCTTAACCAGAATCCCATTAGACCTGCACCAACACCAATCATGCCTAATAGAGAGGTGAAAATAACAAACACCGCTGATAGGAATGTTGTATCTATTAATAATAGCTCTGGTGATAAAACAAAGATATATGGAATTAAAAATGCTGCAATCGCTAATCGAGACGCTTCAACCCCTGTTCTTATCGGGTTACCACCTGAGATACCCGTTGCCGCGAAGGCGGCGAGAGCAACCGGGGGCGTTATATCGGCCACGATCCCAAAATAAAATGCAAACATATGAGCAGACAATACAATAGATGTTGTTATATTATCTGGGTTCGTTCCAGCTAATAATAAAATAATTGCTGGCGCAGTCATCGTTGATGTAATAATATAGTTAGCTGTAGTCGGTGACCCCATCCCTAGAATAATAGAAGCAATCATCGTAAAGAATAAAGTCAATAATATATTATTATGAGACAAAGTAACTAATCCATTTGCAAATTTTAATCCTAAACCAGTTAGGGTTACAACACCGACAATAATACCTGCTGCTGCTGTAGCTGAGGCTACACCAAGTGCAGTTCTTGCACCATTCTCTAATGCTTTTAATATGTCATTAAATGACATCCTTGTTTCTTTTCTAACAGCACCTACCATGATGACACTGACAATACCTAAAAGTGCTGCACGGATAGGTGAAAAGCCATACATTAATAATCCAACGATAACAAAGATAGGTAAGAGCAAATATAGCTTTTTAAGAACTTCCTTCTTGTCTGGCAATTCTTCTTTGGTCAATCCTCTTAAGCCAGTACGTTTCGCTTCAAAGTGCACCATAATCCAAATACCTGTAAAATATAAAACCGCAGGTATCGCTGCTGCCTTTGCGATTGTCCAATAAGGAACATTGGTGAATTCCGCCATTAAAAATGCTGCTGCACCCATTATTGGTGGCATAATCTGTCCTCCCGTAGACGCTGCTGCCTCTACTGCTCCTGCGAACTCACGCCGGTATCCAGTCTTTTTCATCATTGGAATGGTAAATGAACCTGATGTTACCACGTTGGCAACAGAGCTACCGCTAATCGTACCTTGTAATGCACTGGAGAAAACAGCAACCTTTGCCGGTCCACCAACCTGTTTACCCGCGATAAGTAAAGCTAAGTCGTTAAAATACTGACCAACTCCCGTTTTCTCGAGAAAGGCACCAAATAACAAGAATAAAAAGATAAAGGTAGATGAAACCTTAATTGGTGTACCCAGAATACCGTTTAATGTATAATACATTTGTGTTACGATTCGATCCCAATCAATATCTCGATGCTGTAGGAAGCCTGGCATATATGAACCATAGTGAGCATAGATCAAGAATACAACAGCAATCACTGTAATCGGAACACCGACGACACGTCTTGCTGCCTCTAATACAACAAGAATCGCTATCACACCGACGATAATATCTAGTGTGTTATACATTCCTGCGCGATAGATTAAATCCTTATACTCAAATAGCCAATATAGTCCTATCCCTACCCCTAGAAAGGATAATATCGCATCGTACCAGGTTAGCTTCGTTCTATCTGCTTTACCATGGGCTGGATAAAGTAAAAAGATTAATCCTAAAGCAAATGATAAGTGAATGGAGCGTTGTAATTGGGAAGCCAACGTACCATAAATTGCCGTATATAATTGGAAAATTGAAAATGCAATCGCACCATATCTAGTAAATATGGCTAAAAAACCTTTGTAACGACGAAAACGTTGTTCCTTATCATACTTACTTAAAATATCCTGAATCTCTTCTTCTGTCATGTTTGAAAAATCATGCTCTGTGTTGTTTACTTGTTCTTTTTGCTTCTTCAAGGTCGATACACTCCCAAAAGTTCAAATATACTTAATTTTGTTGCCCTTATTCTAACCATAGAACCAGGGGTATCTATATCTGAGAATTTTATTGTTTTATTATCTATCGTTAAGGTATGATTCGCTATAACCTGTCCAATCCGCTGATCGAAGTAGGGAAAAACTCGATTCATATTTTCTATAATAATTTCACCGTTTTTCAACACCATTTTTTCCCCTTTTTCAAGACTAGAAGGCATACCTACACTATAAGATTGATAGCGTAATTCAAATAATCTGATGTTAAAATTTTTATTAATTCTATAATACTCCTCAACTGGGGTTAAATTTGTAGAATGAATATATCTAATCATAAACTCATCATTTACCGAAGTCGCTTTATGATAAACAATCTTTCCAGTATCTCCATCAGTTATTATAAATTGGGGAAAAATAGGAAGAGTTATTATTAAAAACAACAAAACAAACAATAGTAGCACATATAATCCTCTTTTTTCTTTAAAAAACCGAGGGGCACAAGGCCGCCTCGGCAATTTTTTTAAAAGACAAGTCATATATTACTTAATGCCTTTTTCTTTGTAATATTTTAGAGCTCCAGGATGAAAATCTAATGGCATACCTTGTACAGCATTATCTAAGCTAATGCTTTTTGCTTTTGCATTAATTGCTACTAGTTTGGTAGTATGTTCAAATATAGCTTTTGTAATGTTGTAAACTAGATCTTCAGATAAATCTTTACGAGCAACCAACATTGCTTTAACAGCAACTGTTGTTACTTCGTCAACACCTGAATATGTGCCAGCTGGAATAACTTGCTCAACATAGAAAGGATATTTAGCTATTAATTGTTTGATTTTGCTTTCGTCAAATGATAGAATTTTTACACCTTTTGTAGCTGATAATTCAGTAACAGCTGATGTTGGGGCACCTGCTGTAACAAATGCAGCATCTAGGTTACCATCTTGAATTTTTTGTGCAGAGTCACCAAATGATAAATGTTCTGCTTTTAAATCATCAAAAGTTAATCCATAAGTTTCTAAAATTTGCATTGCATTTTGCTCAGTACCACTTCCAGGAGCACCAACGGAAACTTTTTTACCTCTTAAGTCTGCTACACTGTTGATAGCACTACCCTTTGGTAAAACGATTTGAATCGTTTCGTTGTAAAGTGTTGCAATCCCTGTAAGGTTGTCAACTTTTTTACCATCAAACATAACAGTACCACTATTTGCATAGCTAGCAATATCATTTTGAGTAAAAGCTAGGTCAACCTTATTATCACTTAGTAAACGCATGTTCTCTACTGAAGCACCTGTTGTTTGAGCGGTAGCGCTTGCATTTGTATTATCAGTGATAATTTGTGCAATTCCACCACCAAGTGGGTAATAAGTACCAGAAGTACCACCAGTAGCAATAATTAATTGCTGTGAATCTGCTTGACTTCCATTAGAGGATGAACAAGCTGCCAATGAAAATACCATTGTTAAAGCAAGTGCGAATAATAATAACTTTTTCATGAATTGTCCCCCATTCTTTAATTATCTTTACTATAATTTTTTGAATATTTCTAAGATAAGTATAAATACTAGGGAATTAAAAACTACAGAAACCTACTGAAAAATACTTTATACAAATTTAGTATTCATATTCTAATCGAACAAGTATCTCATTATACAGTGCAAAGATAAATTTTCGGAGGTGAATTTTAGCTTTTTTATCATATTCATTACTATCAATCTCACGCATTTTTATTCTCATTTCGCTAAAATCAAAAAATTTAGTGGCGTAATGCTCAAACCGAGGATGAGAATAGTCGGTTAAACCTAAGGAAGCAAGATTAGTCATCGCTTGGTTTACCGTTCTTCGTAATCTTTGTTCCAATGCCTTTAAATCCTTTTCCTCTATGGCTACCTGTTTTTCCTGTAAAACCTCAACATATATCTCCTTTAGAGCCATATTATCCGAGAAGGGCCTTCCACTTAAGTTTTCAAAAAAATAATTCATCATATTAATTAAATCCTTCGTCCCACTTTCACCGATAATGCCTAAATCTCCAAATATATTGCGGAGAACAGAATTAAATTTATCATTGCTTAATTGCTTAGTATTCTGCTCTGGCTGCTGAAATACTGCAAGACTCTCCTTTATTTTTGATAGGGAATGCTCCATCTTCATCTGTTCAATTACTTTATGGATAACAGAGGCAACCTCTACTCGGTTTATCGGCTTATGGATAAAATACTCAACACCTTCTTTATAAGCTTTAGCTACCATTTCCTTGTTTTCTATTTGTGAAATCATAATAATTTTGCCATGAAAATTTCTCTTTTTTAGATTTTGAACCGTTTCAATTCCATCTTGATTTGGCATTAATAAGTCGATTAAAACGATATCAGGCTTATTTGCCATAATATCAAGTTCGGCCTTAATTGGATCTCCTTCTTCACCTAAAATCTCTCCTAAAAACTCATCAGATATTATTCTACTTAAAATCTTTCTACTGGCTATATCATCGTCTAACACATAGTATTTCAATAAACTTGCCTCCTTATAGCTGGTCTATTGGAAAGGTAACCTTAAATATTGTCTCGACCGAGATTTGATCTGTGATCAACTCAATCTCACCACCCAATTTATAAACCATTGATTTTACATGGGACAGACCTATTCCTGTTGATTGTCTACCCTTCTCGTCAAATTTTGTGGTAAATCCCGGTTCAAAGACTAAGGACTCATCCTCTTTGTGAATACCACTACCGTTATCCGTTATTCTCATTTCTAAATACTGCTCAGTTACGCTAGCATATATCTTAATGACCCCTTCATACTTTATTGCTTCAATACTGTTCGTAATAAGATTGTTTAGGATTACTACGATATCATATACTTTAGCTACTTTTAGATCTGCGTTTATATCCTGAATAAAATAAATATCCTTATTAAGCATTTTAGCGTATTTTCGATTAGCACGTATGACTAGATCAATCAATTCATCAATGGTCATCTGAATAATAGCTGATTCCTGATGAATTATTTTTTCTAATCCAGCTAAAATCCTTTGGTTATCTTTCTTTATCTCATGTACCTCTTGAGCAACAGCCAATGCTGTTTGTGAGATGTTTTGAGGAACTTCTGGATATCCTTTTATCTTTTGATATAAAGAGAAGCCTTTTGCTGTAACTTCCTCGATATTATTCATCAGTTTTTTTAAATAGAATACCTCAACATAGAGACCAGAAGTAATCATTTGAATCTGTTCAAATCGACTTCTTTGTTCTTTATAGACGACTTTCATATGGTTCATATAAACCATATTAAACAAACCTACGACAAAAAAACTACGTAAAATTGCAATAATAAATACATATTCGATATTTGTTGCGTGAAGCATAAATTGGCCTGAAATCTCTGTTCTAATCAACAATTCTGTAATGTTAGCAACTCCATCGCCAAAGGCTCCAAGAACCCCTATATAAAATGGATATTCTAAAAATCTTGTTGCCTGTCCTAAGGATAGGGTTAAGGCAAAGACAAAGTAATAGCCTATAATAGGACTATTATTTAAAAAGGATTGATGAAAATGAAAAGATGTATCGTGAATAGAAAAATCAAGAAAAATTCGAAAGAATGTGACTGCTATTCCAGTAACTAGTCCCATCACTTTATATGGAACATGGTTATAATATAATAAAAGAAAAAAGAATGCTGCGCTTCCTAAGCTGAAGCGAAAGCTACTTCCAAATGCAATTAATTTTAATTCGCCTAAAAAGGCTGTAACGATAATGATTGAAAAAATTACAATTATTTTATGAAAGTAGCTGTTTCTTTCAACCAAAAATAGTTCCCCCTAGAATAAAAAATATTACTAATAGTATATACTAAAAAAAAAATGAGTACCATTTAAGGCACTCATCATTTTTGTATTTTGTCTCACTTTGCCCGATAATTAACCGCCACTATTTTTATGGATATAAGCGATTCAATAATCTTGGGAATGGAATGGTTTCTCTAACATGGTCAATACCACATAACCATGCGACTGTCCTTTCAATTCCTAGACCAAAACCAGAATGAGGTACACTACCATATTTTCTTATATCAAGGTACCATCTATAATCGTCCATTGATAAATCGTGAGCTTTAAATCGTTCCTCTAGGAGTACTGGATCGTCGATTCTTTGGCTTCCACCAATTATTTCACCATATCCCTCAGGAGCAATTAAATCTGCACATAATACCACATTAGGGCGTTCTGGATCTGGCTTCATATAAAATGCCTTTAACTCTGTTGGATAATGGGTAATAAATACTGGTTTTTCAAATTTCTCTGCAATTGCAGTCTCATGAGGAGCACCAAAATCTTCACCCCATTTTATATCATGACCATCCTCTTGAAGCAGTTTAATGGCCTCATCATAGGTGATACGTGGGAAAGGAGCTACGATTTTTTCAAGTACCGACGTATCCCTTTCTAAGATACTTAATTCAAACTTGCAATTTGTTAAGACTGATTTTATGATATGACTAATGAATTCCTCTTGGATCTTTAGGCTATCTTCATGCTCAACAAAGGCCATCTCAGGCTCAAGCATCCAAAATTCAATCAAATGTCTTCTGGTTTTAGATTTTTCTGCTCTAAAGGTTGGACCAAAAGAATATACACGACCCAATGCCATAGCTGCTGCTTCCATATACAATTGGCCACTTTGGGATAGATAAGCATCCTCCTCAAAGTATTTTGTGTGGAATAAACTTGTGGTTCCCTCTGCAGAGGTAGGAGTCAAAATAGGTGGATCAACTAAAGTAAATCCATTTTGATTGAGATACTCTTGAGTTGCCCTAATGATTTCTCCCCTAATCGTTAATATCGCATGTTGCCTTTTTGTTCTAATCCAAAGATGACGGTGATCCATTAGAAAATCGGTCCCGTGTTCTTTTTTAGTAATTGGATATTCCTCAGCAAGATGAATAAGCTCGATATCTTTAATGGTTAATTCGTAGCCTAGCTTAGAACGGTCATCTTTTCTAACAACACCAGTCACGTATAGAGAACTTTCTTGGGTCAAGCTTTTTGCTAAGTTCCATACTTCTTCAGTTATTTCACTTTTTACGACCACGCCCTGTATAAAGCCTGTACCATCTCTGAGCTGTAAAAATTGAATTTTACCACTTGAACGTTTATTAAATAACCATACGCCAAGTTTAATTTCTTGTTCATCATACTGTGCCATGTTTTTAATAGTAGGTAACAATATTTTTCCCTCCATTGACCCTTTAAGAATTACTGGTATTATTATACTATTGCTCCTATTTAAAATCAATTTGATATATTAAAAGACTAAAGGTGACTTTAGCCATCCCCAGCTTCATCATACTGAAGATTTTCTAAAAGTCACCATTTGATCAGTCGTTCATTATCTAATAACTATCATTTAAGCGTTGATGAACTCCTTTATTCGCTTCATTCCCTCTTGTAGCTGTTCTAAGGATGTTGCATAGGAGATACGAATAAAATTAGGTGCTCCAAAACCAGAACCAGGAATAACTGCAACCTTTGCCTCATCCAATAAAGCCTTGGCCCATTCATCCGCATTTGCAAAGTTTTTGCCATTATGATGTAATATCTCGGAAATATCGATGAAAACATAAAATGCACCTTTTGGGGCAATTGGTTTAAGTCCTGATATGTTATGAATTATCTCAAGAACAGCTTTTCTTCTTTTATCAAATTCACTTCTCATTTTTATCAAATCGTCCTGAGAACCACTTATAGCTTCAACAGCACCGTATTGAGCAAATGATACTGGATTAGAGGTACTATGACTTGCAATTCCAGTCATTGCCTTAATGATTTTTTCATCCCCTGCTGCGTACCCAATTCTCCAGCCTGTCATCGAATAAGGCTTGGAAACCCCATTGATAACAACAGTACGTTTATAAGAATCTTCATTTAAGCTGGCAATACTGAAGTGTTCAGCATCTTCATAAATTAATTTTTCATATATTTCATCTGAAACAATTAAGATATCATGCTTTTTACAAACATCAGCAATACCTTCAAGTTCTTCTTTACTATAAATAATTCCTGTAGGATTACTTGGAGAATTTAGAATGAATGCTTTTGTTTTGCTTGTAATCGCAGCATCTAGTTGATTAGGTGTAATTTTATAATTGTTTTCCTTCTTACCATCTACATATACTGGTTTACCTTCCGCCAATTTCACTTGCTCAGGATAACTAACCCAATAAGGAACAGGAATAATAACCTCATCTCCTGGATCACAGATGACTTGAAAAAAGTTAAACAAAGCATGCTTAGCACCAATAGTTATAATCACTTGATTTGGTTGATAGTCTAAACCATTATCTCGCTTAAGTTTTTCGATTACTGCTTGTTTTAACTCAGGAATACCACCAGCTGGTGTATATTTTGTCTTACCTTCCTTCATCGACTGTGTAGCAGCATTAATAATGTGTTCTGGTGTATTAAAATCTGGTTCACCAGCCCCTAAGCCAACTACATCAATCCCTTGGCTTTTAAGTTCCTTTGCTTTTGCAGTTATTGCTAAAGTTGGTGAAGGAGATAATTCGGAAACCCTCCTTGCAAATTGCATAATTATTCCCCCTTAAGTATATAGAACGTAATGATTAATTTAATTTTACTATTCTTAGGGTGTCTCTTGCAATCATTAACTCTTCATTTGTTGGAACAATTAAAACTTCAATCTTCGAATTTTTTGAGCTTATTCGTCTTATCTTATTTGTCCTTACCTTATTAAGTTGCTCATCTAGCTCTACGCCAAAGAAGCTGAAATTTTGGATTAAGTGTTTTCTTAACACATCAGAGTTTTCGCCAACGCCTGCTGTAAAGATAATCACATCTACTCCATTCATAACCGCTACATATGCTCCAATGTATTTACGAATGCGATATTCATACATATCAAAGGCTAACTTTGCCCTTTTATCTGTTTCCATATTTTCTTCAATATCACGCATATCACTACTAAATCCAGATACTCCAATTAATCCGCTATGCTTATTTAACATTGAGTTAACTTCGTTTAATGTTAAATCTTCTTTTCCCATGACAAATGGAATGATTGCTGGGTCCATATCCCCACTTCTAGTACCCATCATCAGTCCTTCAAGTGGTGTCATGCCCATACTTGTATCTACAGATTGCCCTTTATCTATAGCTGTTATACTTGCACCGTTACCAATATGACAGGAAACGATTTTCAATTCCTCTAAAGGTGTCTTCAAAAATTCTGCTGCCTTTGCACTTACATATTTATGAGAGGTTCCGTGAAAACCATATCTTCTAATCTTATGTCTTTTGTATAAAATTTTTGGTACTGGGTACATAAATGCTTTTTGAGGCATTGTCTGATGAAATGCAGTGTCGAAAACAGCAACATTCGGAACTTCCGGTAGCACGTATTCAACTGCTTCTATTCCCTGTAAATTGGCTGGATTATGTAATGGTGCTAAATCAAAAACACCTCTAATCGCAGCTTTAACCTGTTCATCAACCTTTACGGAATCAGAAAAGACTTCTCCTCCGTGCACAACACGATGGCCAACTGCATCTATTTCATTAATATTTTTCAATACACCATACTTCTCATCTACTAGATATTCAAATACCTTTTGAATGGCAGTCGTATGATCAAGGATTTCTGTTACTACCTTCGCTTCTGTCTTCCCCGTTGGCTCATGGGTTAAAATAGCATCATTCATCCCAATTCTCTCCACCTTGCCAGAAGCAATGACTGACTCATCCTTCATATTGAATAACTGATATTTTAAAGAAGAGCTTCCACAGTTCACTATAAAAATCTTCATCATTTACAATCCCCTTTTATAAAATGACTTTTAGTCAATACGTTCCCCTTTATCATTGTATTTAAAAAAGCCTTCACCATTTTTTTCACCAAGGTGCTCAGCTCGTACAAGTTTTCTTAGCATCAAGGCTGGACGATATTTCCCTTCGCCATATTCTCGATACATTGCATCTGTAACACGAAGCACAGCATCTAACCCCATTCTATCTGCCATTTCCAACGGTCCATATGGGAAATCAAATCCTAGTTTCATCGCTTTATCAATATCCTCAGCTGAAGCGACTCCTTCCACTAAGAGATTCATTGCTTCATTTAGTAAAGGCATCATCAAACGGATGGTCACATATCCAGGAGATTCAAATACCTGAATACTTTTCTTTCCGATTTTTTCAACAAAGGTTTTCGCGATTTCGTAGGTTTCATCTGATGTTTTAAAACCTCGGACGATTTGTACCAATTGTCTTTTAACAACAGGATGTGTAAAGTTTAAGCCAATAAATTTCTCTGGTCGCTTTGTCACTGCTGCAATCTCAGTAATACTCAAAGTAGATGTATTTGAAGCAAAGATAACATCAGGACGGCATATGTCATCTATTTCATTAAAGATTTTCTTCTTACACTCTAATATTTCATCCACGGTTTCAAAAATGAATTCTGCATCCTTCAGTAACGATTTATCTAGTGTGAATTTAATCTTTGAAACAATGATTTTTTTTTCAGTCTCTGTAATTGCCCATCTCTCAATATCCTTGTTCAGTAATTGCTCTAAGTGAACTTTAGCACGATCAAGGATAACCTCTTCCTTATCGACTAAAATCACATCGATTCCATGTTCAGCAAGAACCTGAGTTAGGCCTAATCCCATCACTCCTGCCCCAATAACGCCTACTTTGCGTATAGCCATATCGATAAACCTCCCCATTAAAAAATAAATCCTATTTTATAGTAACACAATGAAGGAGAATTGTGTTATATATATTTGTTACAATTTCATGAAACAGATTCAAAAAATAAGCCAAAAAAGAAAAGTTGGCTTATTTTTATGCTTCTGATAGTTGTTCAATCATATTTCTAAATTCTTGTCCAGAAAGAACTTCTTCGTTTTCGAGATGTTTTAACGCTTCAGAAATTACTTTTTTATTTAATTGTAACAGATCATGTGTTTCTTTTAGTAACAGATTCAAAATAGTCTGACTTTCTCCTTCTAGCTTTTCCTTTGAAATATAGTTAGTATTCACGATTCCTAAGGATGTTAAACCTGATTCCAGCATTTGTCTTAATAAATGAAGCGCTTGATCAAAATCATTCTTTGAGCCTGTACTTCTTTCTCCATAGAAGATTTCCTCAGCTACTGCACCGCCTAATGCTATTTTTATTTGTTCTTCAATTGATCTTTTTGTGTGTAGATATTGCTCATCCTTTGGGTTATGGCGAACATAGCCTAAAGCCTGCCCTCTTGGGCGAAGAGCCACCTGTGATACGGAGCCTGGTATTATTTTTTCTGCTACCATGGCATGTCCTAATTCATGGATAGCTACACGACGTTTTTCTGCTTCTGTTGCCTCCCGATCAATTTGCTCTCCCATGAGGACCTTGTCTGTGGCATTTGAAAAGTGCTTTGCTTTTATCTCTATACTCTCTTCTCGAAACGCATAGATAGCCGCCTCATTTGCCAAGCTTTCAAGCTGTGCTCCAGAAAAACCATAGGTTTCATTGGCTATTTGTTCTAGGTTCACATCACTTGCTAATGGTTTTTGGTTGGTGTGTATTTCAAGTATTTTCACCCTTGCCTTTTTGTCTGGTAGGTCAACGGTAATATGACGATCAAAGCGGCCGGGTCTCGTTAATGCATTATCTAGCATATCTTTTCGATTCGTAGCTGCTATTATTAAAATTTTCGGCATATCATTTGTTTTTATACCATCCATTTCGGTAAGTAGCTGATTTAAGGTTTGATCATATTCTCGTTGATTTTTACCATCTCTTTTCCCACCAACTACATCAATTTCATCTATAAAGATAATTGCGCTTGTTTTTTGATTTTTGTTAGCTAAGCTCCGTGCTTCCTTGAACAATCCTCTTACTCTTTGTGCTCCAACCCCCACATACATCTCAACAAATTCACTACCAGATGCGGCTACAAAAACAGAATCTGTATAGCTTGCTGCTGCTTTTGCTAGCAGTGTTTTTCCTGTACCAGGTGGACCATCTAATAGTATTCCTTTAATTGGACGTATTCCATATTTCAAATATTTATCCTGAAATTTTAAAAAGTCTAGGGACTCAGTCAGCTCCTTTTTTACCCTCTGCAAACCGCCAATATCATCAAATTTTATCCTAACAATAGGAATGGAATGATTCTGCTTCTTAACATCTCCAAGAGCAGTCAAGCTATCCTTCTTGTTTCGTAAAAGGAAGAAAAGTATCCATGTTAATGCCAACATAAAAATAATCGGAGCTACGTTGATTCCTATATAAGCAAGAAAAATGAAGGCAGCAGAGGCGATACCTAACAAGATATTTATTAATTTACTAACCAAGGTTCTTCACCCCCATAACATTACTATTTTTAGGTAATACTAAAAAGAGTGATGCATCTTTTTTATGAAGATCAATATATATATTTTCATCATCCATCGAGTATCCTACCTTATCTAAATTCAACTGCTCCTTCATATGTTGAACGGTTTCTGGTATTAAACTATATTGATGGGTATCAATCGCTTCCGCTATATAAAAATAATTTTGTTTCCAACCCTTTATCATATCTGGATTTTCATTATTTTTTATCGTAAGCTTTAGCTCTCTCTTACTTAAGTAAGGTGTAACTACTTCTTTAATGCTCCTATAGGTTTTTTGCAAATCGTCGATATTAGCTAGTGCAATCGTCACATTGATTTGATGACGATCTATAGTAATATGACTTTCCTTCACACCTTGTATTTTTAATAATGATGCTTCCATCGGTTTTTTTACACCAAAATCTAAATGTAATAACCAGCCTCCAAACATAACAATAAGGGAAACTGTCATCACTACTGCGACTATTCGTATATTTATATTCTTCATCATCAAACATTTCCCCCATTCTATATAAATAGTACATAGAAGAGTATATCATATGATATATACTGTTTGAGATAGTAATTGATACCATCTAAAGATGATTAACACAAAAAAAGAATAGAAAATTAATTTCTATTCTTCACCACGATAACTCATTAATAACAGCAATAACAGCTTTATATCCATCTGTTACCTTGTTTTCGCTAGCTTATACATTTTTATAAATGCACCAGTTTTTAAATTAAAGTATTGATATCCAAAACGATTATCCTTATCCTTGTACAATACCTCATATATTAATTGGTCATTTTTATCAATTCCTGTATTGATTCT
This sequence comes from uncultured Bacillaceae bacterium, assembly GCA_964514395.1. Lineage (GTDB taxonomy): Bacteria > Bacillota > Bacilli > Tepidibacillales > Tepidibacillaceae > CAZEQK01. The sequence continues at coordinate 27,413 of CAZEQK010000026.1, read as the reverse complement.
TTCAATTGTGATATCTGGGGAGATTGTTACTGCCTTTTTCTCGATTTCATCCTTCGTCACATACTTGAATAAATACACATCATGAAATTCATTTTCGTTTTCCCAAATTAGGATAGGGATATCTTTTTTGTTTTTCCCAAAAATAAAATAGTATTGCTTTTCACCAGCAAAATAATCGATATAGTCAATTTTATCTAATGCAGGTACTTCTTTATAAGCCTTTTCAATCATTTCTGTTCTAATTGCACGTTCCTTTGCCCAAAAAGTATAAAAATACATAAATCCAATGCCTGCAATAATTACTATCAATATAATAAATAAGACGATGTATTTTTTCATTTTTTTCATTTTTTTCATTTTATTCCCCACTTATTCCCTCATTAATCAACTTAAGATTATCATCATGTTCTGTATATCGTAAACACCATTAAATTAGGATCATTTTCATCCTTTGCCAGACCAAACATCAAGTCATCGTATTTTAAATTTTTATTTAAAACATCTACAATCTTATACAAATCATCCCCAGCATCTACTTTTACAGAGGCAATGAGTTGAATTCCCATCTATCGATCATCCTTTTATAATAATATTCTTAATCATTATAAACAATTTTGGTTAGAAAAAACAGACTCACATAATAATGAGAGTCTGTGATAAATAAGGATATCATATCATCACGATTTTAAGGAAATAATAAGTTTACCTAAGGAGGTGATCTACTTTGAATCACATCTCCCAAGGTCCTGTATCACCATTAATAAAGAATCCTGATCCTGCCAAGCTAAATAGCCATGAATTGCTCTCATGGCTATTGTTAAGCGAAAACGAAGCATTACACCATGAATTTCCTGAATTTAGAATGAAAAACAATTTGTTTACGATTTAAAAAATTTTCTTGCTTATACCTCTATCTTTATCTGACTTGTGCCTGCATGGAAGAATGCAGGCTTTTTTTATTATTAATTAATTATACCCATTGTTTTACTAAATTATTTACCATATGATATATTTTTTCTTCATCTAAGGTCAATAACTCTCCATTCTTAACAATTTGTTTACCATTAATATAGACATCCTTGACATCATGTCCAGAAGCAGCATAAACCAAATGTGATACGGGATCATGCATTGGATAAAAATGAGCTTGATTCTTATTGATGATAATGAAATCTGCTTTCTTTCCAGCCTCTAATGATCCGATTTGCTTTTGTAAAAATAATGCTTCGGCTCCATAGCTTGTAGCCATCTTTAAAGCTAGCTTAGCAGGTATAGCTAAAGGGTCCTCTTCTTTGCCCTTATGAATTAGTGCCGCTAACCTCATTTCTTCAAACATATCCAAATTATTATTACTAGCTGCACTATCAGTCCCCAAAGAAACCCGTATACCTTGTCTTATCATTTCTGGTACAGGGGCAATTCCACTTCCTAGCTTCAGATTACTACCTGGATTATGGGAAATTTTAATATCATGTTCTGCTAAAATTTTAATTTCTTGTAGATTGACATGGACTGCATGAGCTATTAAGGCTCTATGATCAAAAACACCTATTTTTTCTAAAAGCTCAACTGGCCTCATTCCATTATCACGATAACTATTATCCACTTCAGCCCTTGTTTCTGACATATGAATTTGTATTGGAACTTCTATATCTATCGCTTCCTCAAGTATTTTTTCAATATAGGATGATGAACAAGTATAAGGAGAATGTGGGGACAGCATGGTCGTGATTCGACCCTCTGCTTGATGGTTCCAATGTTTTGCAAATGCTGATGCCTCCATCAACTTATTTTTACGTTGCTCGACCGTTCCCATGCCTAATATACCTCGGGAAAGATTCGCACGAATACCTGATTCCTTAACTGCCTCTGCAACGACGTCCATAAATATATACATATCTGAAAAGGTGGTGGTACCTGTCTTTAGCATTTCAATAATCGCTAAAGCTGTACCCCACTTCACATGCTCTTCCTTAAATTGTCCTTCTACAGGCCACATTTTTTCCTTTAGCCAGATATCTAGAGGCAAATCATCACCGAAACCCCTTAGTAAACTCATGGTTGCATGTCCGTGGGTGTTAATTAAACCCGGCATCACAATATCACCTTTTACATCTATCACTTCATCAGTATCTGTTATTTCTATTGGTTCTTTTCCTATTTGTGTGATGATATCATCATCTATCATCATCCAGCCATCTTGAATGATTTCCTCTTGATCGTTCATGGTGATGATTAAAGCATTTGTTATTATTTTCCTCAATCTAGCTCCTCCTTTTATCCAATAGCTAACCACTCTAAAACCCATGTGTTCGTTCAATTAACATTCAGATGAAGTTTAAAACTCTATCTGCATCAAGTTCCACTTTATGGGATACTCTCACTATAAAGTATATCTAATTATTTAGCTTAGATAAAGTAGCCTTAATCAAGGAATATTATCTTTCGTATATGGTACATAAAAGCAATTATAAGAGGATTAGATTGTTTAATATGATATTAACATTATTAGAAGAAAATGTTATAATTGTTATGTTTATAAAATAAATAATGAAACCAATTATTGTTAGACTATGTACTAATATCAATTATAAACACTAAATGTTAGAAAGGGGATTTTTAATGGGTGCTATCAATCAATGGATGCAAAGAAGTGGTATTGATGTTTACACTTCCCCCAAGAACGGGTACAAAGGATTTATTAAAAATCCTTCGTTTAGATACAAGATCCAGAAAATTATTCTAAACCTAAACTTCCCCATCATCTAATTAGATTTGTGGTTTGCAAAAGCAATGACCGACGAAGCGCGTTGCAAATTACAAAGCCCCCAAAATATGATCCAAACTTTGGTTATTACTCTTATCTAATAACGCAGAAAAAAGGTCACCCTTCTGATCCAAACGTTCCTTGATATTAAGCAGATTAAAGTCTGCTGGCTTCATCCCTTTATTTAGCTCATCCCATTCTATTGGTGTGGATATTGAGGCTTCTGGGGTTGCTCTTGGAGAATAAACCATCGTAATCGTTTTACCTTGCCACATTTGTAAATAATCAAAATACAGTTTTCTTCCTCTCTTATCGACCATTCTTTCTATCGTTACTAACTGCGGGTATTTTTGACTGAAATAGAGACCAAAGAAATGATTAAGTCTTCGTGCTGTATCATAATCATACTGCTTGCCAATCGGTATATATATTTGTAGTCCTGTTGCTCCTGAGGTCTTGCACCAGCTTTTTATTTGTAAGGCTTCTAGCGTATCATGTATGATAAAAGCTACCTCCACAACCTCATCAAAGGTTTGCCCTTTCGATGGATCTAGATCAAAAACTAAAGAGGAGGGATAAAGGTTATTTTCAATTGGATTGAAGGAGGTATGGAATTCCAAAACTGCTTGATTGGCTAACCAAGCCAGTGCAGCCTTAGAATTTAATACGATATAATTTGTATCCTTCCATTGCGATGTTTCAAGCCAGGCTGGTGCATATTTAGGGATGTTTTTCTGATAAAAAGATTTCCCTGCCACCCCGTCTGGGTAACGAATCGTTGTTAATAGACGATGACGAGAATGGGGAAGGATATAGTCCGAAATTTTCAATAGTCTTGAGATGTAATCAATTTTTCTAATACCAAGATTTGGCCACAGCAATTTTTCTGGATTGGTTATTCTTACAGGATTTTTATCAATCATGATCGTATCCACTATTCGAGCACTTCCTTTCCATTTGCTTCATCTGCTGCAATGTCACTGAAGCCAACTATTTTAGGGTGTCGTAAATGCCCTTCTTCTGTCCATTCTAAGAATTCGATCCAACAGGTGAGTGCTGGTTTAATCCATGTGACATGATTTGTTTTGAAAATCAGATTAAAAGGGCTTTGACTCTGTCCAAGCTGTTTACTGTATTCCTTTAATAGTAAATAGTCCTGTTGACTTAAACCAATTGAGGCTTTTCCTATATAGTGTAAATTCCCTTCTTCTCTATATACACCTAGTAAAAGAGAATTTGGATAGTCATCCTTCCATTGGATGCCACAGACTATTGCAAGAACCTTTTTCAATAATTTTGTCTTATACCAAGCCTTATGCTTCTTTCCCGGGTAATAGAGACTGTCTGTTTTTTTCGAAACGATGCCTTCCCATTCTTTTTCCCTCATCATTTGATAAAGCTTTTTCCCATCATAAAAATCATCTGTAATCGCTATTGTTTGATCCTGCTTAAGGCTCTCACGTAATAATTCCTTTCTTTCCTTAAAAGAATACTTTGTTAAATCCCTATTATCATAGGATAATAGATCAAACACGACATAGGTAACAGGAAAATGGCGTTGATAATAGGATACGTTTTTCAGTGTCTTCAATTTTTCTCTTGTCAAAGCTCTTTGAAAGCTTGGTCTTCCCTCTTTATTAAAAACGATTAATTCACCATCTAATACTAGGTTCTGCTTTGTAATTAATTTAGTTAGATGCTGTAGCTCAGGATAAAAAACCGTTCGTTCACGACGGTTTTTTGTGTAAATTCGTATTTCTCCATCTATTACATAGGTTAATCCTCTAATACCATCCCATTTCACTTGATGTATCCAATCATCACCAGTAATGATGTCAGCGCTTAATATCGGTTCCATTGGTTGAATCCAATTCATCAAAATCATCCATTCTCGTAACATTTCCATTGTTCATACTTCGTCTTTAAAATATTTAACCTGCTGTTGTTTTTCGCTTTCTGCCTTTTGCTTTTGTCGTCTTTGTTGGCTGGATTACTTTATCATCTGTTTGCTCAATACTTGCCTGTAATGCTTGCATTAGATCGATAATATTTCGTTTAGGGGCTTCTGGAGCTACCTCAATTTCCTCTCCCTCAATTTTCTTGTTAATTAAATCCATTAGTGCTGTTCTATAATCATCGGTATATTTTTCTGGTTCAAACGTGGTGGATAAATTACTAATTAAGTGAACCGCCATGTCTAGCTCTTTTTTGTCCACTGTTTCATTCCCTATTATTCCTGGGACTAAATCAACAGACCTAATCTCATCAGGATAAAATATCGTCTCAAGCACTAACACGTTCTTATATACCCGAACCGCTGCTAGAGATTGTTTGGACCTGATGGTTATTTTCGCAATGGCTATTTTTTCAGTATCAAGCATCGCTTGTCTCAACAGATTATACGCTTTATTGCCTGTATCCTGCGCGGATAAATAATAGGTCTTATCAAAATAAATTGGATCAATCTCCCTTAAATCTACAAAATCAAGAATTTCAATCGATTTATTCACCTTAGGCTTAATACTTTCAATATCCTCTTCCTCAACGATAACGTAATGACCCGGTTCATATTCAAATCCCTTTACAATATCATCCATGTTCACTTCAATATTACAGGTTGGACACGTTTTTTGATATTTCACTGGTGTCTTACATGTCTTGTGTAGGTATTTAAATTTAATGTCCTTATCTTCTGTTGAAGAAAACATTTTGATTGGAATATTGACTAAACCGAAGCTGATAGAGCCTTTCCACATCGTATGCATTTGGTATCACCCTCCAAATATAAAAAATTATGATTGCCTTTATTTTTTTCATTTTTTAAAGAAATGATACAAGGAAGCGACATTTGATGAACATAGTAAAAAAGCTATAATTATATTATTATTCGTTTTTCTTATTGACCTAACTATAGCTTTATACTCTACAATGATTATCAGGAGGGTGATGCACTTGTATACCATTGGAACATTAGCGAAAAAGTTTAATTTGTCTAGAAGTACATTGTTGTATTATGACTCGATTGGACTCCTAAAACCAACAAAACGAGAAGGGGCGAATTATAGGAAATACTCAGAACAAGACATTAGAAGATTGGAACAAATATGCACATATCGTAAAGCAGCATTACCCTTAAAAGATATAAAAAAAATTCTAGATTCACCTGAAAGTGAGAATGTGGAATTATTAGAAAAACATCTAGATTCTCTTAATGATCAAATTCAAACCCTGCGTGACCAGCAGTACCTTATCGTTCAATTGCTGAAAGATGATCAATTATTGGATCGAATTCGAGTGATACGTAAAGACACCTGGGTTTCCCTTTTATATTCCGTTGGTTTTAACGAGGTAACATCAGAAAGATGGCATAGTGAATTTGAAAAGCTTTCACCTGATGAGCATCGTGATTTCTTAAAAGCAATGGGTATTCCTGAAAACAAAATTCATGAGATTCGAAATAGTTTGGAGCATCATAAATTCAAGGAGAAGGAAGATGAAAATGAAGATTTGGATAAACCGTAACTTTCTATTACTTTGGACTGGACAGCTCATTTCTCAACTCGGTGACAAGTTTTATATGATAGCTTTGGCATGGTGGATATTACAAAAAACCCATTCACCACTTTCAATGGGTTTATATTTGATGTTTTCAGTATTGCCAGAGCTTCTTATTGGACCTATTGCAGGGGTATATATTGATCTATGGAGTCGAAAGGTCATTTTAGTATTAACAGATATTCTTCGAGGAGTCATTATTCTAACGATAGCAGCACTTTCTATTTTTGGGTTGCTGCAAGTATGGCATATCTATGCTGCAACGATTCTAATATCTCTTTGTTCTGCATTTTTCAATCCTTCGACTATGTCTGTTATCCCCCAAGTCGTTGCAAAAGATCAACTCACAAAAGCGAATTCTATGAGTCAGATGACATCTGGTCTTACAACCATCATTGGTCCTTTATTAGGTGGAACTACCGTTGCTCTAACTGGATATACTTTGATTTTTATACTTAATGGAAGTTCTTATCTTGTTTCTGCATTTCTGGAAATGCTCTTAACGATTCCCTATAGTCCGAAGGAGCATAAAGCCAACAAAATCCTCTCAAAAATGAAAGAGGGTTTTATCTATATCCGAAATAAAAAAGTCGTGTTTATTATTCTTCTTGCACTTGGAATCGTACATGTCTTCTACGGAGGGCTTGTTGTAGCAATGCCTTTTCTAGCTAATAAATTGGTAGGGGCCGGCTCTAGAAATCTTGGTTTGTTAGAGGCAGCAATCGGTGGAGGTCTTATTGGAGGAGGAATCGCTATACATCGTTCCAGACTCTCTAACCTTCCTGGTTCAATACTGTTCTATGCCATTCTTATTATGGGGCTAAGTATTAGTCTAATTGGATTGACACACTTAATCAAAATAACTTCACTTATCCCATATGTCATCATAATTTTTTTCTTGGGTACTACAATTGCAACTGCATCTGTATATTGGAGATCTCTATTGCAAACTCATGTTCCAAACGAAATGACAGGTCGTGTATTTGGTATTGCAACAACGATCGTAAATATTTCTTTACCATTATCATTTGGAGCTTTTGGTCTCTTGTTAAATCATTTTTCGATTGCATTGACGTTAATTGTTAGTGGAGTGATATTAGTTTTTATCAGTTTTATATTTTTAATAAAATATAAAAGTCTGTTTAATAACGTAACAAAAACACTTCATTCTGCCAAATGAGTCGATTTACTGGAAACAGGCATCATTTGATCGTTAATCCTAATTATTAAACAGTTCGACCTCATAATTATGTCCATCACTAACAATCTGAACTTCACCAAATCTTTTCAATAAATACACATCAATCCATGATTCATGTAGCCTTTCCAACACATCATCACTTATTCGAGAAAGCTTTGAATCACTATTAAATACAATAGCAACCTGTGCATCAACCTCTTTAATAAAGCTAGAGGTTGAGCTATTGTCCCCTCCATAGTCACTAACCTTTAGTATTTGTGACCTTAGATTATACCTATCCTGTAATCTTTTTTCAATCTCCCCGTTTATATCACCAGTAAAGAGAAAGCGAACCTCCTTATGAGTAAGTTGAAGAACTAGGGAATTGGCTTGTGGTGATAAGGATAGTGGTTCACTTGGGGCTAGAATATTAATATTTACATCATGGTTAATGATAATTTTATCATCCTGTTTTAGCTTCTTTATTTTTGTATAACCATTTTTAGGAATCGAGAAGGAATTAGCAATTAACTCAGGGATGTAGAACGTATCAACTGCAAATTGCTGTAACAGAACATTTAATCCGCCAATATGATCCTTTGAAAAATTAGACAGAAATACACCCTTTAATTTGGTAACACCATGATTTCTCAACAAAATGTTGAGTTCTTCTTTTGTGTCAATATCACCAGTATCGATCAGATAAAAATCATTGTTATCCAGCTGAATAAGGGTTGCTTCTCCCCTAGACAAAGGTAAAAAAGAAACAGAAATCTCCCCTGTAATCAAACTCTTCACTTCTGCTTCTGTTGCCACTATTTTTGGGTTTTTAATACTAATAACTAATATGCTAAAAAACATAGAAATGGCAAAAATAAAGAGGATAACCATCAAGACCTTTTTTGTGATTCGCACTATAATCACCCTGCCTTTATCGTCTTATCCTCTTATTAATATGATTAATTATAGCGTTTCATTCAACATAATTTGCCCCAAGTATTAACATACAAATTAGAAATCCCAAACACTATTTCATTGAAATTGCCCATTTATCAATTTTCTCCATAATCTGATCAAACGGTTGATAGACAACATCGACATCTGGCAACGATTTAATAAAAGCCTTCCCATATCTTGATTCTACAATTCGTCGATCAAATATAATAACAACACCATAATCTTTTTTGGTTCTGATTAATCGTCCAAACCCCTGTTTAAAACGAATCACAGCCTGAGGAACGGACAATTCGATAAATGGATTCCTTTGTTCCATTTTTAATTTCTCTGTTTTTGCTTCATGAATGGGATGATTAGGAGGTGTAAATGGTAGCCTTACAATGACTAATGCGCTTAGTGCCTCTCCTGGTACATCTACTCCCTCCCAGAAGCTATTTGTTCCGAGCAAAATCGTCTGGGAATTTTCTGCAAATCTCTTCGTTAGCTTTGTTCTACTATTACTATCGATCCCGTGTCCTAATACTTTAATTTGAAAAGGCTCTAACAGTGGCTTTAACAAATCATATGTTTTTTTAAGCATAAGGTGTGAAGTAAACAAAACTAGCATTTTACCATTTAACGAGATTGCCATATCCGCTATATTTTTTGCGATATGATCGATAAATGCATCCTCCTTCACCTCTTGAATGTTAGGTATATCCTTAGGAATAAAAACATTGACCTGCTCTTTATAATCAAATGGTGAAGGTAAACTCATTCTTCTTAATTCATCATCATCCTCCGAAAAACCAAAGGCACGACTAGAATAGGAGAAGGAATCATTAACTGTTAAAGTAGCAGAGGTCAAAATAATACTATCCATCTTGTCAAATAAATACTCCTTCACAAACGGACCAATTTCAATAGGTGCTGCGTATAGAAAGGAAAATATCTTTCTCCCTCTTGTCACTGTTTCAATCCAAAACACCATATTTTCATCGTTAACATGATTCCATTCAGAAAATATAAATAATGTTTCCTTTAAATCCTTAATATGACCATTTAAATCAACCATCCTACTTTCTTCAAAGTCAATTGCTGTTAGCTTCGTATAGATTTCATCCATTTGATTAATCCATTCCGTAAACTCAACATAAATATTTCCACTAAGTTTGATGATTTCTTGCCATTCACTTGTTCCCGTTATTTGCTTGGTCATACGTAGAGTTCTTCGATCGATTCGACTGTTTTTCATTCTATTATTTACATAATTCCCTAGCTGAATAAAATAATCTCCAAAGCTAGTCTCAACCGCTGAAATTAATGGGAATAGCTGATTATTGATTTTGTTTGCTATATTTGCTTGATCCGGATCTTGAGAGGATAACAGTTCATTGGCAAGGGATACTAAAAATCCTGATTTTGCATCCTTATAAAATCTTTGAATCAATCCATTAATTTGATATTGATTTATTTCATAACCTAAATGCTTTGAAGCAATATCTTCAAATTGATGGGCTTCATCTATGACTAATCGATGGTAAGCAGGCAGAATCCGGTGATCCGTTTTAATATTTGTGAGTAGTAAGGAATGATTTGTTATAATGATTTCGGCTGCTTGGGCGTTATGTCTTGCCCGATGATAAAAACAACTTCTAAACCAAGGACAATGACGATTCAAGCAAGAATCAGCATCACTTCTAATTTGGCTCCATATATTTCTTCCTGTAACAGATAAATTAATCTCCTCTACATCCCCGGTTTTGGTCTTTACAACCCAGGATAATAACTGAGCGATATCAACAGCATGTTCCATATTAAAATCAAAATTATCATATTGGGTAACTAATTGTTCGAATTTCCTTAAACAAAGATAATTATTCCTACCCTTTAATATCGTTGCAGAAAAAGAAAAAGGGAGTATTTTTTTAAGTAACGGAATATCCCGTTGAAATAATTGCTCCTGTAAATTTATTGTATGGGTAGCAATAACAATCTTTTCGTCATTTTCCTTCGCCCAATAAATAGAAGGAAGTAAGTAGGCAAGGGACTTACCGGTGCCAGTTCCTGCCTCTACCATCAGATGAGCATGATCAATAAATGCCTCCCTTACCTCCTTGGCCATAGTTTTTTGTGCATCTCTTAGTTCAAAGTCAGGGAAATTATAAAACAAAAGCCCTTCTTCATCAAACATCGTTTCAAAGTCAATTGCTTCAAAGTCAGCGCCTTCTTCATGTTCCTCATCTGTTCTTTGTAGTGCAAATTGATTAATGATGGTATATTGATCTTCATCCTCTTCTTGAAAGCTATTATATTTACTTTCAATCATTTCCTCTATCAAAATACTTAGGTCAGGGTGAGTGGTTTTTACTATATCAAACAAACGTTGGAGATAGACTAACGGCATATCCTCAAGCTCTTCTATGAGCTGAATAAATAAATTAGCCGTTGCTAATGCATCATCCTCTGCTCGGTGAGGATTTTCATGGATTATTTCTAATTCCTCCGTTATCTGTGTTAGCTTATAGCTTTGTGCCATCGGTAGTAATATTCTTGATAATGTCAGTGTATCTAAAACAAGACCTGAAAAAGGTAAATAACCCATTTTCTCGAATGTAGCTTGGATAAAGCCTAAATCAAACGCCGCATTGTGGGCGACAAAAATCGCATTATCCATTAGGGGAAGAATGTCCGTTACCACTTGTTCAAGGGTCGGAGCATCTTTAAGCATACTATTTTTTATCCCTGTAAGCTTTTGAATAAATGGTGGTATCTCCTTATCTGTATAGACAAACGAGGAATAGGAATCCTTGATCTCATGATCCTCAATTAACACTGCACCAATTTGAATGATATGATCTATTTCAGGGTTATTTCCCGTTGTTTCTAAATCTACTACAATAAAGCGATTCAATTTTTTCACCTCATATATTGCATAAATAACTGCTCATAAAAAAACTCACCTTTATACTATACTAATAATCAGCAACAAAAAAAAGCCATAATCAGTTGAAAATATATCTTTTCAACCGTATATAGCCTTCTTATCAATCATTGATATGACCTGGTGGCTCGGAAATGTTTCTATTAATTGCGTCAAGGTTTTATTAAAATCCCAGATGATTGCTATTACGTTTTGATCAAATGGATGATCCACATTAGTCACCCCTTTATGTAAGCTTTCTAATTAATCCTTTGTTTCTTTTATTTGATTCGTCTCTTTATTGCTTTGTTATTGTATATCTTAAACCATATCTTAACATTAGTAAATAATGGCAGTGTGTACTAGAATATATGTCTAAAAAAATAGAATATGCTATTCATTGTTTAGCATATCCATTTTAGCTTTCGCGATCATTCGAAAAGTACTCGATGTTTTCAGATCACCCGAAGTAAAAATGACTTTAAATATCCCTGGATTTGTGTTAAAACCTATTGTAATGTGGCAGGTACCATATCCAGCAGAGCTAAGCATAAACGAATCTGATTTTACATAGCCACTCGGATATTTAATCGTGACGAAAACAGAACTTCTTGGAGGCCCTTTCACATAAATAGTTTGTATTTGTTTTTTATTCGTCTGCTGTATGATGTAGTCCATAGAAATGATGGATAAGCCGTCTACTGTATCATTTCCTAGATTCCCGCTATAGATTGGAGAGATTAGTTCTGTGGATGACTGTTCTACCACATTGGAGTCCTCAGTTGCCCCAATCCAAACTCTTTCATAGGCTTTCTTTTTAAAAACAAGTGTCTTATGAATAAAAGGGAGTTGTAAGGGCATATCGTATCTTAATTCAATGCCGAAATAAGGATCTACTCGAGACTCTAAATCTGGTAGTGTCACCTTTGTCACAGATAGATAACGGGTATCAATGATATTGTTATTAAGATATCTGTTAACAACGGGTGTAAAAGCTTGATTTATTAATTCTTGAAATGACTCCCTCGCCGTGTTCTCAAAGGATTCTCTAGCATAAAGAAGTGTATTCACCCCTTCTGGTAAAATTTCTGAGTACTGTTTCAATATATCCTCTGCATGGATTATTTCATTTCTTTCCTGATCTATATCATCTATTGTTTTATTAACTAATTCTGATGCCTTTGTTTTGTTCCATTCCTTATATAATAAATCAATGGCATAATAATGGGTCGCTATCTGCTTTGTGGTCTCTGCTACTCCATTATTTAAAGCAATTTCTGTAATCGCAATTCTAATCATTGTCATTAATAATAGTAGAAAAACTATAAAAATAGGCATAATCAAAGAGGCTTCTAATGTTAAACTTCCCTTTGTATCTTTTTTAAGATGCACATAGTAACCTCCTTATTATACCGATTCATTAACCAGTTGTTTAAACTTCTTCCATAGATTTGATGAGACCTCATATTTTACTAACGCAACGGATATATTATCTGTAGATTCCAAGTTTATGATAGTTTATAAATGTTTCTAAACGTTGATATATCAATATTTATACTAATTATTTATGTTAGTTTGTTTCTATGAATCTCTTAATATTTATTAAAAATGGCGTTGAAGTGTCGGTAAAATTTTATTAATTTATGTCGGTATTTTCAATAAAAAAAATTAGGAGTGATTATGTTGAATAAAAAAAAAGAGATTGATTTATATCATTTATTTAAAATGCTTTTTCTTGAAAAAGATATAAAAGAACTAGAAAAATTTTTATCAAAATCTAATGATCTTACTCAAGATAATAAATTAAAAAATAAGACGGCTAATAATTAAGCAGTTATCATAATCAAATGAAGGGTGTGTATCTAATACATACCCCTTTTATTTGATGGGGGGGTGTCGTAACTTGCGACATCCTTTTGAGCTATCAGCAATTTGCGTATGGCTTAGTTTCTTCTCAATAGCTTAACGCAGAATTGCGTCTCATATGCACGCGCGTAATGAAACGATTAGATGATGATGAAAAGGGTGTGTCACCTTTTAACACTCCCAGAGATCTCTTCTCATACGCACGCGCGTAATGAAACTTGTATACCACTGGGGTACTGACATTGTCAGTAGGTATCTTCTAATGCATGCGCGCGTAATCAAACTGGGTTACGCATATTACGTATAACCAAATCTCTTTTGAGGAATGTGATTATATCAATAATTTTTTTGATAATATGTCACTTTTGAATAGGTCTCGACAAATTTGGCGATACCCCATCTCTTTTCATGCATGTAATGAAACTGTCTCGATAGTCAACCAGTCCAAAAATGGATTCGTTGATTATTTTAATCAATTTCATATTTCTGCGTCAGAAACAACAGGGAAAGAACACAGGAATATAATGAGGGACATAAGAACAGAAATTGAAAATCTAGGGGAAAAAATCGGTCGGCTCATATTTGAGCAGTCCTCATACACGTTTAAAAATGACTTTAGTTCAAGTAAAGCAAGAAAAAGCAAAGGACTGATATAGGGGATAGCTTTTTATATTAAGGGGGTGATTTGAAATCACATCCTGTTTGACAGAAGTATCTTTTACGAATGAAGGCTTATCTAAAACTGCGGATTCCGCAGTTTTAGCCGTTTGACCATTCCTCATTCCTTGTTTAGTTTCAGGATATAATTCCTCATAAATTTCTTTACGCCTATTAAATTGCTTACCTCTGTATATTCCTCGTGCGTGCATAATGAAACTAAACAAGGGGGGTTGAATTTGACCCTCCTCATTTTAAAGCCCCTGAATCGCCTTGTATGGCGTTTTATTTATTTTGACTATCCAATCTATTAAAAAGAACAAAAAACCTCTCTACAGGTTAATATGGACGTCCTATTATGCTTCATAGTGAAAATGGACAAAAAAAATAAGAGTGCAAACCACCGAACACTCTTACTTTAAGGAATTGATTATTCACAGGCCCTTCCGCTTTTACATTCACTGATACGGTAACAGGTAGACTATGCTCTTTTAATCCTCATAGCCAAGGAAAACAATGAAGAAACCATTATTATTATATCATTTTATAATTGTAATTGTCAAAATTAGTTAGTTTCTAGCCACATTGTATCACCATCTATTGTAGCTGTTAAATTTAATGCATTGGGATTAACATATGTCATTCCACTATCAATAAAACCATTTATATCTTTAGAATACTTTTGATTTCTATTAATAATAATAGTAGTATTATTAATTGTTATAGTAACATTTGTACCATCCCATATAGCATATGGCCCGAAATATTCTAATATAAGATAATAATTACTATCTTTCATTAAAACTTTTGCTTGTTCGCCACGTCCTCCGATTTTTATTGAATTTGATTTTATAAAATAATAACTCACAGTTTCATCACTCCCAACCTGTTTTGTCTTTGATTCAAGCGTAATTTTACCATCAGCATAATTGACATTGTATCCAAACATAGTCCCTGCTGTTCTCAAAGGGACATAACTTGATCCTTGTACTACTATTGCATCAGTAGAAGCTTGTTGGCCATTAACAAAGAATGGCAATGTAGTTTGAATTGCTTTACCTACAACGGAATCAGCAAAGATGTTCAAGGGTAAAGCTAATATAAAGCCAATCAATAAACCTAAAAACATTTTTTTCATATTTTCCACCCCTCATATAATATATTTTTATTATATAATATTTTTAGAATTTTTTTAGGTTAATATTTTCATGCTTCTTAAATTTGATAATAAAGTATTAAAATCACTAACTAAAGTATCTATAGCAGTTGCTGTACTATCTGATTGACTTAAACTTCCTAAATTATTACTAGCACCACTAACATAAGTATTTACCAAATAAGTTCCAGTAGCAGTTGAACCAATAATCAAACTTACAGCTCCTGATGTTGGTCTTATAGTATAAGACGTAATATTATCATGAAATTCTAGTAATGGTGAATTATTATGATATAGAAATATGTCCGCTATCCCAGTTCCCCCAGCTACAGCTCCAATATTAAAGTATAAGCCTGTTATTAAATTAGAAGAAGTTAAACCTCTAAAAATTCCGCTACTTAATTCAATACGATCACTTCCACTTGCAGCTGTTCTTAATGTTCCACCGGTGATAGTACCACCAGTAATGGTAGAATTACCAGTCATAGTGATATCTGTGGCCGTCACAGCACCACTTAATGTACTTTTAAATGGAGCCGTAGTAAATGCACTAGAGCCAACATATAATCCGTTAAAATCGGCTCTAATTGTATTACTTCCTGTTGCTACGGTAAATGTACTACCAGCTAGAATATCTCCAATGATTTGAGCATTTTGGGCTGTTAAAGCACCGTTTAAATTGACTTTAAATGATGCTGTAGAAAAAGCTGTAGAACCTAACCAAATACCATCTGTACCATTTGCCATAAATACATTTGAACCTGTACCGATCGCAATTGTCCCACCGATAAAATCAGAAGCATTCACCGTACCTTGAAACACTGCATTACCAACTAGATATAAATTTGCTGTGCCTGTTGCTGTGTCATATGCAACATAAAATACTTTTGTAAATGAAGCTGTTGTGGTATCTCTTAATCGCATTGTGAAGCCATCTGTAGCATTTGCATAAGTTTGAGTAAGTTCATCACTTCGTTCTGATAAAAATCCATTTTCGGGACCTATACTATTACCATTATATACTTTATCCTTTACAACTGTAGTTGTTTGTATATTTTTTATAGTATGAGTAATATCTTCAATCAAATTTCCTAATTCAACGCTTCCTTGCATTCTCTGTTCAGTATCATGAGATTCTTTAACTATCCTCAAAGATATTTCAAGATTTAAGTCCTCATCAATAACTTTTACAGTGTCACCTAATTCATAATGTTCAAGATCAGAATATCCATTCTTTATATATCCTTGTTCAAATTCCAATTCCGCAACATCCACATCATAACTTATAGTGGGTAATCCTGCTATTTGTGTTCGATTATCTACAATTCTATTTACACCTATTAAGTTTTTTCTATAGCGAAATTGTACACCTCTGTCTGCTCCCCTTTGAGATAATAAATCAATAGTGTATTTATTGAAATTTAGTTCTCCACCATATAAAGCCGCTAGTTGCATTAATACACTTCGAGCATTAGTGGATTCATTAACGCTTATAGTCTCACTAGCGGTAATTTCAACCGTTCCTATACTAAAACCTGTACCACTCAATAAAGTTGTCGCTACGGCACTGAATAAGCCTGTAGCAGTGAATCCTGCTGTAAAATTGGCGCTTAATAAATCATAACTAACATGTTCGCATTGCGCCCGAATATAAAGAGAATCACGATTTCTACTTTCTTGAGTATAAACAATATTAAAATAGTCGTTTTCCGTTTCTACTCTATTTTGATAATTGACATAACTAGATTTATTATTATCTATTATAGTTGAAAAATTAAGTGTATATGCTCCATTGATTTCCTCTTCTTTACTTGAAACAATTATATTATCTAGTATCGCTTGTGTTACATACGATGAATCTATTATTTTTATCAAATTATCACCTCGTTATACAAATGAAGTTCTATTTCTAGATTTTTGTAGATTATAGAGTTCTTTTGCAATTAATTTTATATCATTTTCATTTTTAACTATCAGACCTTCTAAATTAAATATATTATTTATTGTATTTCCTATTGGATTTTTAGCATTAGGATTGCTTGGATTATTGTTAGCAGGGATAACCGCTTCGCCCTTATGGATAAATGCAGCTGTGTCGAATGGGACAAAATTAGTACCTTTTGCAAATTTGGGTATTTCGGGAATATTAAATCCAAATCCTTTCCCGCCAATAGCAGGCACCCAATCTGGTACAGTGAACTTAAGTTTATTTAGTGCTCTAATCATGAAGTTTAAAGCACCTACAACTCCATTCACCATTCCTTTAAAACTTTCTTTTATTCCATCGATTATAGGAGCAACAAAATTTTTTATTTTACCAAATATCTCAATCGCTTTAGCTTTAACGGTATCCCAATTCTTCCATAAGGCAACGCCTGCGGCTATTAAAACACCAATTGCAATTGCTACCAAACCAAAAGGATTAGCACTTAAAACAGCATTTAAAAGCCATTGTAATGTCGTTTGTGCTTTAGTCGCTATACTCCAAGCTTGATATAATTTAGTAATACCATTGATTATATTTTGTGCTATTATAGCGGCAGTAAGTCCAGTAATTACAGGTATTAAAATATTTGCATGATCTTTTAAAAATTTAACACCATTACCCATTTTCTTAAATCCATCAATCACTAAAGGTAAAACATTTTCGTTTAGATATTTTATTGAATTAGAAATTGTGTCAATTGCATTATTCGCAAAATCTTTCATATCTGGTATTTTACTTGTTAAATGATTAAATAATTCTGTAAATTTGGGGATTAAAGGTGTAATAATATTAACCATTAATCCCTTCATAGAACGCTTTAATAAATCCATAGCATCAGTAAATTTAACCCCTGCATCTATTGCTTCATCAGATAAAACTATTCCTAAATCATTTGCTTTTTTTCGTAATTCTTCCACACTCCCAGCAGTTCCATTTAATAATGGCATAAGTTCTGAACCGCTTCTCCCTAATAAATCATTTGCTAAAGCTGCCTTAATCGAACCATTTTCCATACCTTGAAATGCTTTAACAATTTCATTAAAAAGCTGTTCTTGATTTTTAACAGCACCACTTGAATCTCTTACACTAATTCCAAGTTGTTTAAATAATTCGGCACCATCTCCAGTACCATCAATAACCTCCTGAACTCTACCTGTTAAAGTTTTAAATCCCATTTGTAAACTTTCAATACTCGCACCAGATTGAGACATAATAAAATCCCATTCTTGGAAACCTTTTTTGCTTAATCCGATTTTTTGAGATAATTTATCTACTCGATCAAGTACATCTGAAGCTTTTGTTGCCATTCCTAAAATAGCAACTCCTGCGGCGGCTGTTCCTGCACCTATTATAGTTCCTACTTTTACAATTCCTTTTGCGAATCCGTTTATTTTTTTCTGTGCTGATTGAAAGCCTTTATTAAAATTATCTAGTTTCGTTTCAATTCGTACTACTAAAGCACCTATGTCTTCTGCCATGTTCATTCCTCCCTTTCATCAATCTTTGACCGAGTAGACCGAATAATATCTAATGAATTTTCCAATTCTTTTTTTCGTTTATTAAGCTTTTCAAGATCATCAAGTGATTTCAAAATTTCTTTTTCTGCTAGATTAAGAATTTTTTTTGCTTCTCTTACTGTAAATTTATTAAAATCAATTTTTCCACCAACTATAAATTTATTAAATGCTTTTTCTATTTTTGTATTCATTTTTTATCATCCTTTTTTTTTATTTGAAGCAGTGCTTCGTTTTGCTTCATATTTAATATAATTTCGATTTTGAAAATAGTAAAAAAATTTTTTAAAAGAGGGATAGAGGTAAATGAAATTTTTTGAACTTTTGCACCCCTACCCCCTTTACTATTATTTTTCGATAATTGATTTTATTGTTGCTTCTAAATTATTTGCTATAGATGTTATTTTTTCATATTCTTTTCTTGCATCTATTTTTAAATCAGACGCAAGTACTAGTAAACTTTGAAGTTTTTGAACATCATTTACAGTTATGTTAAGCATTATTTTTCCTCCTTCTTCCTCATTAAATTTAAACAAGCTTTAGCACTTGGAATCCTGCATTATTGACTTCAAGATTTAGTACAACCATACCCGCGGTTTCGGCGGCTGTTTGGACTGCTGTAGCATCTACTAATGTGATATCGTCAGCTTCTGCAATTAACATAATTTTCATTTTTATACCTCCCTTTCTAAGCCATTTTAATATTTTAATAGTTATAGTATGTCTTGATGATAAAAACGTAACACAAGTCCACTGAGAGCGTCTAAAGTATATATTGGTTGATATGGTTGATAGTAGACTGAGTTTTGAAATGATACGGATAGTTAAGAGGATAACTACGAGCCTCCTTCAATCAAATAGGCCAAATTGATTCCCCACCATCTTATTAACTGATGTATCATCCGTAGATTTTTTGATTAATTTGCTTATATATCAACGTTTTATTGTATTAATTTATAAAATATCGACACATTTACCGACTTGGAGCGAATATTGGAGCTGATAAAGTTCATATTTTAGTTTATATTAGCAAATCCTTTTATATATCCGTTTGGAATTGAATTTGTTACTCATTCCTCATCATCTAACAGCTTAGTTATCTTATCATCATTTATTTTATCTAGAATCTCATTTGCTGATAATGGAGGTTTATATGCTTCTGGAGCTACTGCATTTACATCATAACTATCTTTATATCCAAAAGCATTCTTTAAAAAGAATATAGATACTGCTGCTTGATACTCACCGCTTAGGCTTCTTTGCAATATAGAATCTTCTGCCATTGCCCTAAATCGCTTATAGATTTTGTCATAGCCTGGTCTTCTCTCATAAGCTTTTAAAGTATCCATATCTACACCAAGAAATCCTGCTAGCCCTGAAATTGTAGGTAATATAGGTTTATATACTGTTCCAGTAGCTAGATGAACTTCTGTTACTTCTTTTCCTATCTTTTCTAAATAAGCATTAATAGCTTCTTCAAATTCTTGAGGTGTTTCATATATCTTTAAGAATCTACCTGTCTCATTATCTTTTTTTTGGTTTGGATGCAATTTTAATTACTCCTTTCAAAATGTTCTTTTATTCCATTTGGATAATATTTTTTGATATGTTCTTTCAATTCAATATTTTCCGCCTTAGGTTCTGCTAATCTCGGAAATGATGTAACAAGATACAAAACATTTTTTAGTGTTTTTAATCGCTTGCTTAATTCGGCTGTATCCATGCTTTTCAGCTTTTTAATCTCTTGTTGTATATCTGGATACCATTCGTTTGCTGTAACAGCATTAATAGCAATAAGATGCTTAACTGCTATTTTAAGCATGTTTATTCTCCTTTCTGTATTGTATTTTCTCTAAAACTTGCATTTTCTCGAAAATTTGTTCTACGTTCGCTAATTAATTGAACATTGAAACAAGCAAGCCCTTGATTATCTTCCTTTATATCACATGATACTTTCTCACCTGAAAATAATAAGGCATATCCTTCTTGTCCAACTAAATTTGAAGCATGGACGAAAGCTTCTTTTCCATCTTCTAAAAATATTTTGCCAAAACCTCTGCGAACGTGATACCACATTACTACTCCTACCATTTTGATTACCTCCAATTATTTTTTTATAACAATTCAGCTTCTTGTAATTCATTTTTGATATTTATTTTTTTGCCACTTATTTCTTCAATATGGAAAGCTGTATCAAGTAATCCTTCTTTATAACTATCTTTAATAACTTTTATTCGTCTATTATTTTCAGTTATTTCTGCCTCATGTCCTGTAATCAATTTTTTAATCTTTGGATACTCTTGTAAAATGATATTATGTTTTTCTGCTTCTTTTTGGAGTTTATCAAATTCTAATAATGTTTTTTTGGTTTGATCTTCAATTGATACAATATCATTTTCTATTTCCTCTATTTCAAAAGTATAGCCTTTGACTTTATTTACAAAAAAGGATAATTCATTATTGATTTTAAATTCAAAACCTTTTATTTTATTCTTGAATTTTTCAATCTGAATTTTCATATCATCCTTATATTCTGTTTGTAAATGCTTTAAATGATTTTCATATTTTATTAATTCATTTTTTTGTAATGTAATTTCATTGTTTAAATTTTGCCATCTTGCACTACCTACAAGGTTATGTTTAGGTACTTGTGCATTTTCTTTTTCAAATTCTTTTAAGCGAATTTCAGCTTGTTTAATTAATCCTTTTTTTTCAAACATTTTTTTCACCATCCTAATCGTTTTAATGTTTCTTGTTCTTTTATTTTTCTTTCCTCTTGATATTTCATATATTCAGAAGCTTCACGTCCTCTCAAAACACTTTTCATTCCTCCTAAATCAATGACAATTTCTTTTTCTTTAACTTGATCATAATCTATTGAACTATCATGAATTTCACGATGGCTATTTAATGCTTTATCAATAGATTCATTTATTAATTTATTAATCTCTGATGTTTTTATTTGTAATCCTTCTATATTCCAAGTTTCGTCTGCTTTAAATCTCACAATTCGCTGCCCATCAGTAGAAGTTTGTCTTATACCTTTTTCATCAATAACTAAATTTCGTGTATCATAAGAATCTGGCCTTGGCCATTCTATAGCATCTAAATCAAATTCATAATTATCTTGAAATAACTTTACTTGTTTTTCTGTAATGAGTCCTTTTGCCATAGCTGTTTGTAAAGCCTGCGGATTTGCTGGGACACCCACAATAGATATTTCTAATAATTCTTGCTTAGTATAAATACGGCCACCTTCTGGTTTACGTTCATATTCTAATCCCTGGAATCCAACAGAAACCGCATTGATAAATGGTGGAGAAGCACTTGCTAGATTATAAACGGTATCTGCTAACTCATAAACTCCTTCCATTGGAAATTCCATAATAACTTGTAACTTATCGTTATAAATATCTTTATAGATATTTACAGCGCGTGCGATGGGTAATGAATCATATTTATGGTTTAGCAGGATAACAGGATTCTTTAAATAGTTATCTAATTGCCACCCACTAACCATTATTTCGTCATTATCCCGATCTGATGTACTTGTACTTGCGATAAATTTTAATCTTCTATCTCCTGATGCTTGTTTAATCTGACAACTTAATTTTTTTTGGGCCATATTTTTCTCTCCTTTCGTTATGAGCATATATCTCTTTTTTAATTTCTTTCTCCACTCCATTTTTATAATCAAAAGTTAATTCTATTGAGTGAGATTTTTTTTCTAAAATATAACTTAAAATAAAATTTTTTTTTGAAATCTGTTTAGTAAAATTTATTATTTTATTCTTTATTGCATCTATTAAAATACTTTGCAAACTTTTTGGTACTTTAAATGTAATTGTTACATAATTACGGTTTGACATAATTTAATCACCCTTTTACTTTGATAAAATCCATTCGATTATTCCCTCTTTTAACTCATTACTATCCATTTGTTCAATTTGTGTAGTACTTAATGCGGAAATAGTATTGCTTTTAAATGCTTGATAAATGCTCCAACGGTCCATTATTATTTCACCTCCCATCCATATTTTTTATTTTTTAGAATAGGATTTGCTTTATCAACTAGTCTTTTACTGTCCTCATGATAAATTAAAGGTATTAAAGCATTTACTACTCCATAATCTCGACTTTTAAATATTTCAACTGCATTTGACGCGGTAAGAATGTATTCTTTATCTGATGGATTCATTTTTTTATTTTCTTTTTCAAATTCTTTTTTAAATCCGCCTGTAATACGATGAACTGCTATAACATTATCTGCACGATTAGTTAAATCGCCTGCTCCACTCACATCCATTTTTGTGATAATTGTTCCCATAATTTTTCTTGGATGTGCAACTACATGGATATGAACATTATTGACTTGAGCAAAGTTAGATATTTCATTGATAAATTGACTTTGTGCCTCATATTGATCTCGATTTAAACCTTTTAAATCCAATCTCATTAAGTTGTCGATTAAGAATATTCGGCAATTCCGTTTACGGTAATTAACTTTCATTGTTTTTAAAATTTCTTCAAAAGACATTCCAGATTTATTATCATATAACCAAAGTTTTTCATCGTACCAATCACGAATCGGCTTTTTTGCAGTTTGGTTAATTTCGTAATATGATTTATTCGTCCGTTGGCTTATTTTCTTCGTTAAATGGCTTCCACCTGCAGCTTGGAGATCAATCCAGTACTTAAATTTATGTGCTTGTAGCTCGCCAGAAAAGGCGAAAACATTATAACCTTGCTCAACTGATTCTAGTAATGTTTGAGCTAATACGGTGCTCTTACCAGCTCCGTTTATACCTGTCCAAACGGTTATAAGCCCCATTTCATAGCCCCCTAATTCTCGGTCGAGAGAAGGTATCCCAGACTTAATAATTTCCGCATTAGTAGGGTTATATTCAGTCACTTTGGCTAAATTTATAGCTCGATTAAGATATTTATCATCTTCATTTTCAAATTCGGATTGTATGATATTAAGTTTGCCTAATTCGTAGGTACATGCACTTTTAATTATTGTATTAATCTCTGATTCATCTAATGGGCTATAACATTGGCTGATGTTCATTTCATGTATTGCAACGTCAATCACGGTATCAGAATAGCCCTTTTCACGCATGGAACAGGCTGCTCGATATAAAGTATCATTGCGAGCACCAACGGGGATAATTGCATCTGTTATTTGTCGATTTGATACCTCTTTAGGCTGAATCGCGATATAATCAAGCCAATTTTTTGGTATCTGTGCAATAGGCATAATACCAAGCTTACTTGATTGCTCCCATTGGTAGTCGCGATCTGATATATGATTTGATGGTGCTACTACAATGTAACCTCCATCGCCTCGAACATCAAAACCATCAATTATTTTAACTTTATTTTCGATTTTAAAATTAGGATGCTTAAATATTAAATGTTTTCCTCCTCCACCTGTAAGCTGTAAAACTGTATCTGGTAACTTGCCAAGGCTATCTTCTAATGTTTCCGAGGCTATTTCACCTGGTTGTCCATCAAAATCAAGCACAATAATATTATTTATTGCTCCTGTTGCTAAACCAATATTGGCATTAGGCCACATTGTCCACCATTTATTTATTTGGTTTAAATCTCTACTAGCTTCTTTTATTCCATTTATAGTCCTTGGATGTTTACCAGGGCTCCCACATTTATTTCCCTTGCTACAAGTACAACTTTGGTTTATAATTGAGTGAAGTGGGATAATTGCATATCCAAGTTTTGCGTAAGCTATAGCCGCCTTATGTCGTAAGGTTGGTTCTTTTTTTGTCATCTAACAACCCTCGTTTCTGTATAATCGTTTTTAATTTGTTGAGACGCAATAAATTTTGATATGGATATTTTTAGTCCTCCAATAGATCTCCCTGCTTTGTTGATAAAGTCATCCTCTGTATCAAAATACCAATCTATCAAACTTTTCAAAAATTCCACATCATATGTTTTTAATAGTGTTTGCATCAACTTCCCATCTTTTCCTCCATCCATTAAATAATCAATACCTAACGTGTTAAAATGTTTATTATGGAAATAGTCAATTACAATTTTATGCGGTGAGATTTTTTTTTCACCTAATTGTTTTTTGTTTTTTGTTTTCTTGGTGGTCTGATTAGGGGACTGTTCAGTGGTCTGATTAGGGGACTGTTCAGTGGTCTCTTTAGTAGACAGTGGTCTATTTAGGGGACTGTTCCCTAATTGATACACTTGATAGTCTTTATTAAAAGCAATATGTCTTGTGCTGTTAAAACTCGCTTCTTTTTTAATGGTAACTATTTTGCTATCAATAAGTTTGTTTATTTCTCTATATACTTGTTTTTTTTGGATACTTAGAGCCTTTGCAATAAAAGTAAGTGACATATTACTCTCTTTACGACTAAAACCATATGTGTATCGCCAAATAATCATAATAATACGAAATTGTGTGCCATTGAGTTTTAATTTGACAATTTGCTCTAATATCTCATTAGCTATAGGAGTGTATCCATTTTCTTTCTGTGGACTTGCCATATATTCACCTTCTAGTTACTTTTTTCTAATTCGCATATCCATTGTTCGATAGAGTCTAAATTGTAGAAGTATCGTCTTTTGTTTGGTATACAAAAGAAAGGTATACTATTTGTTTTTCTCAGTTCAATTAAATTATTATGGTTAAACATATTTGGATAAATTTGAATTAACTCTTTACTATCAACAATACGTGACATCTTTTTCACCTCTTTTATTAATTTTGGGTACACAAAAAGCCGTTAACGAGTTTTAGCTCATTTACGGCTTACGAGAAGCACTAATTTATTTAATTTTATAGTTTAATGCATTCTTCACTATTTGTTGCACTAATCCATTTTCCATCCTTTCATGTACCTGCAGCTGATAAGCGACTCGCGTTTTCAGAGGTTTTGTCTTTAAATCTAAAGGTTTTAGAGTCTTCTTCTTTACGTTTTTTTCCTCTCAATTTTTTTGACATATTTTCTCCTTTCTTGCCTGAGTGCCATATGACGTGTCCACGTTAATGGTATCTCTAAGGTCTTTTGTTAAATAATATCACCTATTAAGGTATTAATGAATTTAGCTGTTTGATCTGCACTTGCATTAATTCCAGCTTTTTTAAATGCTATTTCAACCTTTTCTTTCGTAGAGTTTATATCTGTTTTTACTACTTTTTTAAATTTTAAAAGTTCAGATTCAGGAATTTTATACCTATTACCTACTCGAAAAGCTTTGATTTTACCATTTTTTATTTCTCTAATAACTGTATCATTTGATACGCCACATAGTTTACTAAAATCAGTTGTTGATAAAAGTTTATCCAAACTTATCACCTCCTTGTCAAAATAATAATAACACATTACCTCATATACGTCAATTAGTTTATTCGCTTTATTAACATTATTTATTTTATTTGCGTTATTTGAGATATTATGTTAAAATCATAGTATAAATTATAAAGGAGTGATTATATGGCTAGTGTTAAACATGTTAAGGGTGACAAATGGCAAGTGACTATTAGTGCAGGCTATGACGAAGAAGGCAAGCGTAAGAGGATTTATAAGACAATCACGGCCAAAACAGAGAAGCAAGCTAAAAAATTGGCTAAAAGTTTAGAAGGAGAAATCGAGAAAGGGGACTATATAGAATCTAGTAAATATACTTTTAAAGATTATACTGAAAAATACTGGCTTGTTAATAAAAAAATTAGATTAGAACCAAAAACGATTTATGAATATGAAAACTTATTAAAAAATTATATTTATGTTGAATTTGGAAATAAAACATTAGATAAAATTGATCCTTTAATGATTGAAACATTTTATAACAAGCTTCGTACTCCAGGACTTAGAAAAGACGGCGGGACTCTTTCCGAAAATACTATTAAACATTATCACCAGCTTATAACATCAATACTACAATCAGCTCAAAAAAAGAAATTAATTAAAGAAAACCCTTGTAACCTTGTAGAGATACCAATGATCAAGAAAAAAGAATCAAAATTTTATGATGAATCTCAAATAAATAATCTATTACAAGCTTTAAAAACTGCAGAATTAAAATATAAAGCTATAGTCTATATTGCTCTTTTTTGTGGTCTAAGATTGGGCGAAATTTTAGGATTGAATGAAAACGATATTAATTTTGATAAAAATGAAATATCAATTACCAAGGCAAGTCAATATTTACCTACAATTGGTGTTTTTGAAAAAGAGCCTAAAAATGAATCCTCTAACCGTATTGTCGCTATGCCTAAAATTGTCATGGATATAATAAAAGAGCAAATTTTAGATAAGAAAAAGCAACAAATAAGATTAGGTAGCAAATGGAAAAGTAGTAATAAATTATTTATTAAATGGAATGGGGAACCAATGTATACTTATGCGCCTAGCAAATGGTTTAACAAATTTCTGAAAAAAAATAATCTTCCACCTTTACCATTTCATGGTTTAAGACATACTGCTGCTACATACTTAATCAATCAAGGAATGGATGTAAAATCGGTTTCAACAACATTAGGACATAGTAAAGCTAATACTACACTAAATATATATGCACATTCGTTTAAAAAAGCCAACAAAGAATCAGCCGAAATAATGGACAATTTATCTGCAAAGTTTATAAAGTAAGTCTATCCACAAAAAATATTATAATTGCAAGAAGGTGATTAGGAAATAAAAATCCGTTGCCTTTATATAAAAAGTATATCTAAGTCGGTAAGATTGTCGGTATTTGGTTTTATCCAAACATTTTAAAATTTAAAAACCCGCTAAACGTAAGGTAATTTTAGTTGATTATCTTTTTTAAAACCACGGGTATATTATCAGTTGCTCCTGCTAGTAAAGCTCTTTCAACCAAATTCTCACTCATT
>CAZEQK010000025.1:25949-44138 GCA_964514395.1 uncultured Bacillaceae bacterium | reverse complement strand
AGGTGGCTCAAAATGTAGTTAGCCAAGTGGCTCAATTTTCAATTGACAATTACACAGTTTTCACACTTTTTTAACTATGTAAGAAAGAATAATGGTAATGGGTTTGATTTTGGGCCGAATAAAGAAAAAATTGAACATTATATAGAAGAAAAAGTGATAAAAGAAGCAAATAGATGGTTTGTAGATAATCTAGAAAACCAAAAAATAAGTATTGGGGGAAATGAAGAAGCAATTATTAAAGATATTGGAGAAGTTTACATCAATTTCCCTTGGCATCGGTTTTATGATATAACAATCGACCCTTCTATTGTGTTAAAGTAGTAAAGATTTGATTACAAATTAAGAATGCTATTTCATATGTGAAATAACATTCTTATTTTTTGTTATATTCCCTGATAGCTAACTGCCACTAAATTAACTTTCAATTACCTACGCTAACCATCAGGATAATTGACACTAACATTTAGGTATATCATCTATAGGAAGGTTCACTTGATCTCATTTCTTGATTTTTTCTTTCTTTTGCTTTTCCTTTGCTTTGTAACCAACAAATTTGACTTATCCTCTTTCTTGCTCTCTTTTCTTTTTCCTTTGTTATTATTTCTTTTTTTACCCTTTCCAGGCTCAATAATTTTTTGTCTTTTCTCTTTTAAGGATACAGGTTTAGATTCCATATTTGCTATTTCAAAGTCTATTGAATGTTCATCTAAATTGACTTTAACGACTCGTACCTTAACCGCATCACCAATCCGATAAATTTTACCTGTTCTCTCTCCAATTAAAGCATATTGTTTGTCATGATAATAGTAGTAATCATCGGTTAGATAGCTAACATGTATCATGCCTTCAATTAAGTTATCTAATTCGATAAACATACCAAAGGAAGCAACACTGCTAATGATCCCCTCAAATTCTTCACCGATTCGCTCAAGCATATATTCCGCTCGTTTTAAATCCTCTGTTTCCCTTTCCGCATCTACAGCATTACGCTCTCGTTCCGACGAATGCTCAGCGATAAAAGGCATTCTTTCCTGAAGAAACTCCAGTCTTTTCACCGGCATCTTATCTTTATCTAATACTTCCCGAATTATACGATGTATTTGCAAATCGGGATATCTTCTAATAGGTGATGTGAAATGAGAATAAAAATCTACGGATAAACCAAAATGCCCTAATGGTTCAGCATCATATCGCGCTTGTTTCATCGAACGTAGCATAACCGTACTAATAATCGTCTGCTCTGGTTTTCCTTCGATTTCCTCTAAAATCGTCTGTAGTGCTTTGGGATGAATATGATTCCCTGTCCCTTTTAGCACATAGCCAAAGTTTGTAATAAACTCTGCAAAGGCAAGTAGCTTATCTGCAGAAGGGTCCTCATGAACACGATATAAAAAGGGAATTCTTAACCAGTAAAAATGCTCTGCAACGGTCTCATTTGCTATTAGCATAAATTCTTCAATGATTTTTTCAGCAATCGAGCGATCTCTCTTTTTAATTTCTAGTGGTTTTCCATCATCATCTACGATTATTTTTGCTTCATCAAAATCAAAGTCAATAGCTCCTCGATTCATTCGTTTTTTTCTAAGAGTAAGCGCAAGCTCCTTCATCATTCTAAAATCATCAATCAAATCGCTATACCTCTCCATTAATTCTGGTGGCTCTTCTTCAAGAATTCTTCGTACATCGGTATAGGTCATTCGCTCATTCGTTTTGATTATACTTGAAAAAATATCGTGTTTAAGTACATCTCCCTTTTGATTTATCTCCATCTCACAGCTCAATGCAAGTCTGTTTACTTTTGGATTTAGTGAACAAATTCCATTCGATAAACGATGAGGAAGCATTGGAATTACACGATCAACTAAATATACACTGGTTCCTCGATTAAATGCCTCTTTATCTAAAGATGAGCCTTCTTCAACGTAATAAGAAACATCTGCGATATGTACACCTAGCAAATAATTACCATTCTCTAATCTTTCTAATGAAACGGCATCATCAAGATCCTTTGCATCCTCGCCATCAATCGTAACCATTTTTTTATTTCTTAAATCGCGTCTCCGACTTATCTCTTCCTCTAATACCTCATCTGGAATAGCTTCTGCTTCTATTAATACTTCCTCAGGAAAGGTCTCTGGTAACCCGTATTTTCTAACAATAGATAATATATCAACGCCAGGGTCGTTTTTATGACCTAAAATTTCAATGATTTCTCCCTCAGGACTCATTCTTCCTTCAGGATATTTAATGATATTGATGACTACCTTATGGCCCTCTACTGCCCCATTTATTTTGTTTTTTGGAATAAAAATATCTTGATGAATCCTTTTATCATCAGGGATAACAAAGCCATAGTACTCCCCCTCAGTAAAGGTACCTACGATTTTTGTATTCGCACGTTTTAAAATTCTTATAATTTCTCCTTCGGGTCTAGTTCCAGATGCTTTTTTACTTATTCTTGCAAGTACAGTATCTCCATTCATCGCTCCATGCATATCATTGGCATGAATATAAACATCTGCGTCTTCCCTTACTTCAGGTATAACAAAGCCAAATCCCTTGGCATGTCCTTGAAGCTTACCCTTTACTAAATTCATTTTTTCAGGTAAGCCATATCTATTTGTTCTTGTTTGAACGATTTCTCCATTTTCTTCAAGGTTATTCATTAATTTAACAAAGGATTTAAAATCCTCGGAACTAAACGTTCCAAAGGCTTCTTCTAGCTCACTAATTGTCATCGGTTTATATATTTTTTCCCGCATAAAATCAAGAATATTCTCTTTCGTTACATCCATTACTTACACCCTTTCTAAAAACATGTATATTTATATGGAATAATACAATCTATTCTACCCCAAATATGGTTGATTCATAATATTCCATCTATATTTTCAGCTTTCAAAGAAAATACTTCTTACCATTTGCTATACATATATTATCAGAAGAACAGCTAAATCCATAGCCAATTTTTTTAATTATTTACTAATTTATTCCTTAATATTTGAAAGATATATTTTGGTTAAAATAAATAAAGCTTCATTCAAATGAAGTTTTAGAAACATCTTACTGTTAGATTAACTTATCTAGGAGCTTAGCCCTGCTTATTCCAGTACACATTACCTGCGGTTTGTTATTGGACAAAATTAGACTTGACAGTTTTTTAAATACCCAATATAATAATAATTGTAATCATTACATTTTTATTTTTATTACATTTTTGAAAGGAGTACAATATGGAAAAGAATTTATTTAGTACTACGGGCGATTATCTTATAGCACATAAAATTAAGCCTTCCTTCCAACGTATTAAAATCTTTGAATATATTAGGAATAGTAATAATCATCCTACAGTGGATGAAATATATAAACATATTGTTAAAGATATTCCTACCCTTTCAAAAACAACAGTTTACAACACACTCAATTTGTTTATAGATAAAGATATAGCTTCTGTTATAACCATAGAAGAAAATGAAACAAGATATGATGTTATTATGTCACATCATGGTCATTTTAAATGTACTCAATGTGGAAGGATTTATGATGTAACTATTGATATGTCAGACTTACATTTAGATACCTTAGAAGGATTTAAAATTGATGAAAAGCATCTTTACTTTAAAGGTAAATGTAAGATCTGTCTTAACCAATAATAATAAAAAAAGAAGGGTGATAAAAATGGAATTAAAAAACACTAAAACATTAGAAAACCTTAAGGCTGCTTTTGCAGGCGAATCACAAGCAAACCGTCGTTATATTTATTTTTCAAAGCAAGCGGATGTAGAAGGACATGCTGACATTTCCTCTTCATTCCAACGTATTGCTGATGGCGAAACTTCCCATGCATTTGGTCATTTTGATATGCTACTTAAATTTGGTGCAGGTGACCCTGTAACTGATCTACCAGTAGGGAATACAGCTAACAATTTAAAATCAGCTATTGCTGGAGAAGAATATGAATTTAGTGAAATGTATCCTGGCTTTGCAAAGGTAGCTCGTGAAGAAGGCTTTGATGAAATTGCTGAATGGTTCGAAGTCATGTCAAAATCAGAAAAAGCACATGCTAATACTTTTAAAAAGATTTTAGATCGTATCAATGAATAATCATTAGATGTAGCTTTAAATGGACTAGGTTCATACTTAGTCCATTTTTCATATCAACTTTTTACATTACTAATAGATATTTAAAAGGAGGGATTTACATGGCAAAGCTTTCAAAAGCAGATTTGTTATCCTATGATGAGTACAAAAAATTACATGACAAATTTCTTAAGGAAGTAATTAATGAAAAGAAAAAGAGAAGGGTACAAATTAGTGATCTTATCTCTGGATTATTTGAATCAAAGCTAACCGTATTTTATCAAATACAAGAAATGATTCGAGCTGAACAAATAACGAAAGATGAATATATAGATGAGATGCTTGAGGTATATAACGATTTATTGCCTGAAGAAAATGAATTATCCATGACATTGTTTATCGAAATTCCTAATCAAGAACAACTTCGCAAATTTAATAAAACAATTATTGGAATTGAAAATCATGTCACGCTTAGATTTGGTGAACATACGATTACCTCTTATGAGCCTGATCAAGAAGAGGATAAGGATGAAAATTATACGCAAAGTGTACATTATTTGCATTTTCCTTTTGATTCAACAAGAAAACAGGATTTTACCGATTACAAAGGTGACGTTTACTTAAGTATCGAGCATCCTAATTATAAGGAAAGTATCAAGTTAACTCCGGATTTAATTGAAGAATTGAAAAAACAACTAAATCAAAATTAATATATATATACTCTGACAGGTATTATATAAAAAGCCAAAAAGCTCCTCAATAAACGAAATTGAACGTTACGTTTGAGGGGCTTTAGACTCTTTTATTATAGATTTTTTAAAAAATCAAGGATATCTCCAAATATTTTTTCTCGTTCTCGATCTAGTGTCATGATATGAGATGAATGCTCATACCATTTTAATACTTTATTCATCGATCCAACATGATCGTAGATATAGACTGCACTTTTAGTAACTACAGTCTCATCTTTTTTGCCCTGCATGATTTGTATTGGGATTTCAATTTTCTCTAAATCCCTTTTTACTTCTCTAATAAGATGATTTAGGCTTTCAACACATACAATTGGGGTTCGATCATAGCTTACAAGATATTCTTCTATTTCATCACTTTTTTTCTGTTTAATTTGATAGGCTCTAACATATTTAATCCAACGTGATAAACCAATCATTTTATCATGAACAAAAATTGGTGCTGCCATTGGTATCACTCCTATAAGCTTCCTTTCAAGTGCAAGCTTTAATGCCAATATTCCTCCCATTGAAAGGCCAACGGCTACAATCTGATCATATCCTTTACTCTTTAACAATTCATACCCCTCTAAAACACTATTCCACCAATCATCTTTATTTGTTTTTGCCATATCCTCTGGTGTTAAGCCGTGTCCTTTTAACAAAGGGGCATAAACACTGTACCCTTCCTCATGAAGAAAATTACCCAATAGACTCATTTCAGAAGCAGAGCCGGTAAAGCCATGTATTAATAATAATCCTACATTTTTATTTCCCTGATAATAAAAATGTTCTGGGCTTTTTTTGGTTATTTTCATGTTTTTCCCCACCTTTTTGCTATATATAGATGGAATAAATTATTTTAAAATAGAAATTGATCTACTAATTCAACAACCTTCTCCCTTTCGCAATCAAGGCATACAATATGCTTTGATTTAGGTAAATAATGCAGTTCTTTTTCCTTTGATTTTATTGTATCATATATATACTTTGCACTTCTTGGATCAACAAGATTGTCCATTTCTCCTTGAATGATGATGGTAGGTACATGAATATAATCTATATATGGTTTTAGCTCTTTTACTAGTTTTCTAAAATGCCAGGTTGCTTTTATTGGGGTTCCTTTTATTTTATATAAATATCTCATGAATTGTTCCTTAGATAATGGTCGATTTTTTATATCACTAATCGCCTTTTTAGGATTAATATAATAAACACTGGCACTTAGCAAAACAAGTTTTTTGACTGGATATTTACTCGTAAGGTAAGTTGCTATCATTCCTCCCATCGAAAAACCAATCAAATATACTTCTTCTACTTGATTCATCATTTCCAGTAGAGACCCCTCGGCTGTTTTAAGCCAATCCTTTCTATTAGCTCTTCTCATTTCCTTTTTATCAAGATTGCTACTATGCCCTGGTAAGGTTGGAGTTGAAACCCTCACTCCCTTTGATTGAAGATGATCTGCAAGGATTTTTATCTCTTCAGGATTACCAGTAAAGCCATGAATCAACACACAACCTTTAGTAGTCATTTCCCTATCACCTACGCTTTATTAATCAAATACTTTCCAATATATATAGGTTTTAAATAATGAAAAAACAGCAAGTTACCTTGCTGCTAAGTTAGTTTATCCATTATTTTAAGTTTTGTTGCAAGCTTAACCTTTTATGATATAGGCAACGATTACTGATAATACAATAAAACTTACTGCTAAGCCTATCGTCAGCTTCTCAAGTAATGCATCAACTCCACGCGCCTTTTGTTTACCAAACAACTGTTCAGCGCCACCGCCGATACTACCTGATAAACCTGCGCTTTTACCAGATTGTAATAATACTGCTGCAATTAATCCTATCGATACAACTACTAATACTATTTTTAAAAAGATAGCCATTTCCTTACACCTCCTCTAGGAGTTTAACATATGTAATTTAACATAATTAACTATAAAGTTCAAGTGATTTATATAAAAGATAAGAAATAAATCTTCGAATTTGATAGATTTCTATCTAAAAGAAATCATTTTTTGCATAGAAAAGGGGAAGAGTATCCATCACCCTCCCCTTCTTTATCATCCTATTTTTAATACTTATTTACGTAATTGACGAAGTACAGTTTGTAAAATACCACCA
Source organism: uncultured Bacillaceae bacterium (assembly GCA_964514395.1). Lineage (GTDB taxonomy): Bacteria > Bacillota > Bacilli > Tepidibacillales > Tepidibacillaceae > CAZEQK01. The sequence continues at coordinate 37,195 of CAZEQK010000025.1, read as the reverse complement.
TTACGATAGTATTCAATTTCAACCACACTATCAAGACGTACAATCACATTAAACTCAAACTTACTTCCATCCTTACGAGTTGCATTCACTTTTACTGTTTGGCCTGGTTTCACATCGTTATTTAACCCAACAATATCAAATGTTTCAGTACCATCTATGTTTAATGATTTCCAGCTTATTCCTTCAGCAAACTGTAATGGAAGTACTCCCATACCAACTAGATTACTGCGGTGAATTCTCTCAAAACTTTCAGCAATAACAGCTTTTACTCCAAGAAGAATGGTACCTTTTGCAGCCCAGTCACGGGAACTACCAGTTCCGTACTCTTTACCAGCAATAACAACTAGTGGCGTATTATCCTTTTGATATTTCATCGCTGCGTCATAGATAGGCATTACTTCATCAGTTGGTAAGTATTTTGTTACTCCACCTTCTGTGCCTGGTGCTATTTGGTTACGAATACGGATATTTGCAAAGGTTCCTCTCATCATTACCTCGTGGTTACCACGACGAGATCCATAGGAGTTAAAGTCTTTAGGTAAAACACCATTTCCGGTTAAATATTTACCTGCTGGACCATCATTTTTAATATTCCCTGCTGGTGAGATATGATCAGTTGTTACAGAATCAGCTAATAATGCAAGAGCTTTTGCCCCATTTATATCCTTTACATCGTCGATATCAGGTCCTAACCCTTCAAAGAAAGGTGGGTTTTGAATGTAGGTTGATTTCTCATCCCAATCATACAATTTACCCTTTGGTGCATCAATTTGATTCCAACGTTCGTTAGCACCATATACAGAACTATATTGCTCACGGAATATTTCTGGATTTAAGCCTACACTAATTGCTTCTTTAATTTCTTCATTTGTTGGCCAAATATCCTTTAAGTAGACTGGTTGATTGTTTTGATCATATCCTACAGGATCATTAGTTAAATCAATATCCACCGTACCAGCTAAAGCATATGCAACTACTAATGGTGGTGAAGCCAAGTAGTTTGCTTTTACTTGCGCATGAACTCGACCTTCAAAGTTACGATTACCTGATAATACAGAAGCAACGGTTAAATCCTTCTCTTCAATCGCTTTACTTACTTCATCAGGAAGAGGACCACTGTTACCAATACATGTAGTACACCCATATCCAGCTACATAGAAGCCTAATTTTTCGAAATATGGAAGTAGACCTGCATTTGTTAAATAGTCAGTAACCACTCTTGAACCAGGAGTTAATGAGCTTTTCACATAGCCAGGCTTAGTTAGCCCTTTTTCAACTGCTTTCTTTGCCACAAGTCCAGCACCTAACATAACGCTTGGGTTAGAGGTGTTTGTACAGCTTGTAATCGCAGCAATAACAACTGAACCAGTTTTCAATGTTGATTTGTCACCATCTTGATGAGTAATCTCAATCTCACTATTAATATTTTCTTCAGAAAGAGCTAATCCACCTTTATCAATAGGGTTACGTATCGTTTTGTGCCAAGCCTCTTTCATTTCATCTAGAACAATGCGATCCTGTGGACGCTTTGGACCTGCAAGACTTGGAACGACGGTAGATAAATCAAGCGCTATTGTATCTGTAAATACAGGTGATGGCATTCCATCCTCACGGAATAATCCCTGTTCTTTTGTATAAGCTTCAACTAATTGAATAAGATCTTCATCACGGCCAGTAAGTCTTAAATAATTTAATGTTTCATGGTCAACTGGGAAGAATCCCATGGTCGCACCATATTCCGGTGCCATGTTAGCCACTGTTGCACGGTCTGCTAAACTAATATTACTTAGTCCATCACCATAGAACTCAACAAATTTTCCAACTACACCTTTTTTACGAAGCATTTCAACTACTGTTAACGCTAAGTCAGTTGCAGTTGCACCTTCTGGTAAATTACCAGTTAATTTGAAACCGATAACATCAGGTGTTACAAAATATAATGGTTGACCAAGCATTCCTGCTTCTGCTTCAATACCACCAACACCCCAACCAACAACACCTAATCCATCAATCATGGTGGTATGGGAGTCTGTACCTACTAAGCTATCTGGATAAGCTTCCACTTCTCCATCTACTTCTTTCGTCTGTACAACCTTTGCTAAATACTCAAGGTTCACTTGGTGGATAATTCCTGAAGCTGGAGGGACTGCTCGGAAGTTTTCAAAGGAATCCTGAGCCCAACGAAGGAATTTATATCTTTCTGCATTACGTTCAAACTCTAAATCCATATTAAACTGCAATGAGTCCTCGGTACCAAATTTATCAACCATAACGGAATGGTCAATAACTAAATCTACAGGTACTAATGGGTTAATCTTATCTGGGTCCCCACCGGCATCTGCCATTGCTTTTCGCATAGCCGCTAAATCAACAACTGCAGGAACACCAGTAAAATCCTGTAATACTATTCTCGCAGGTGTAAAGGAAACCTCTTGCCCCTTTCCAGCGCCTGTTGTCCAATTTGCTAATTGCTTTACATTTACTTCTGTTGTACCTTTACCATCTAAATTACGAAGTGCAGCTTCCAATAACACCTTAATAGAGAATGGGAGCTTAGAAACCTGTCCAATTCCTTTTTCTTCAAGGGTTTTAAGGGAATAGTACTTAAAAGCTTTATCCCTTACCTTTAATTCAGACCGAACAGAGAATACATCATTATTCTTAGGCATGCCTTCTCACCTCACTATTTATTTAAAAAGAAACTGTTTCATCTAGTAAAACCTTGTTTCTTTTTATTATTCCCGTTACCTATTATACATTTTTTTTAGGTAGAACAACATATTTTTCCCTTATTTTTTATTATTATTTTCCTTTACGCTTTTTAAACATTACTTTATAATTTTATATAATGAAATCACGTTTCACAGATTGAAACGTATAACAGCATGATGATTAGTAAAATATTTTGAATAGGAGGATTGAAAATGGAAAAAGAAAATGTAACTGATAAAAAAACAACGGTCCGTGCTGTAGAACGTTCATTAGATATATTAAGCTGCTTTATTCAAGATAGAGAATTGGGATTGACTGAAATTTCAAACATAATTCATCTTAATAAAAGTACGGTTTTTAGATTATTGAATACATTAGAGCAAAAAGGCTTTTTAATAAAAAATCTCGACACTGATAAATACCATTTAGGCTATCGTATTTGGGAGCTTTCTACTAATCTAAATGGTATGGATGATCCTGCTAAGATATTATTGCCTGAAATGACTAGATTGAGGGACATCTTGGATGAGACCATAAGCTTATATGTTAGAGACGGCTATGAACGGATTAGAGTTCAATCTATTGAAAGCAATCAAGCGATTCGCCGTGTTGCACCGATTGGTATGCGTCTCCCTTTATCTGTTGGAGCTTCAAGTAAAGTTTTAATGGCTTTTGAGAGCGCTGAGGTGGTGGATCAGATCCTCCATCAGCTCGAGAAGCATTATGAAATAAATAGACCCTATCTTATACAAACGATAAAAGAAGTCAAGGAATGGGGATATGCAACAAGCTTTGAGGAAAGAGAGACAGGAGCAGCTGCCTTATCTTTTCCGATCATCAACCAAAGTGGTAAAGTGATTGCTGCCCTTTCTGTCTCTGGTCCTTTACATCGTCTGACAGAACAAAAATTTGAGGAGATAGCACCTGTTGTAGCGGAAGCTGCATCTAGAATGAAGAAGCTAGTAAGATAGCCATTTCTAAATTAGTCAGAAGATACTTCATCTGCGCTAGAAAAGCCTTATGTAATATAAGGCTTTTTTTATTTTTCATTTTAAAATAATGACATTCATTACTATGATAAGCCTTCTAATATAGCGATGAAGCAATCACTTTGGCTAAGGAAAAGGGATGAATTAAATAAACAGACCCTGAATGATAAAGAAAGGAAATACTTTACTTGAAAATTAATCCCCTTCTCTCTACACTTTTCTGTTAAAATTAGAGGTATTATTTATATTATTTACATAAAGAGGGGATAAGCATGCCGGGCATTTTATATTTGTTACTGTTTACATTAAGTCTCATTTGGGGAGCCTCGTTCTTCTTTATCAAGATACTTTTAACTGACTATAGTCCCTTTGCCATTGTTTTTTTTCGAACATTATTTGGAATCATCGTCATATTAAGCATTATGCTTATTACACGTAGAAAAATTATTCCAAAGAACGCTCCTTGGCTAAAGATGATCTTTGTAGGTCTATTTAACTCAGCCATTCCGTGGATTCTGATTAGCTCAAGTGAAAAATTAATCACTAGTAGTATGGCATCCATTCTAAATGCGACCACACCAATTTGGACTTTAATCGTTGGAGTAATCGTTTTTAAATCCAAAATACGCCCCATGCAATGGATTGGAATTTCTTTAGGCTTTATCGGAATTTTCTTGTTGCTAAATATTGATGTAACGCAATTAGTAGTCAATAATTACTTTGGCTTCTTTGGTGTGATTCTTGCCGCCATCTGCTATGGTATATCGTCACAATTCATTAAGCGCTATCTAAACGATTTAAATTCATTTCAGATTGCACTATCCACCTTGGTGACAGCATCGATCGTCTCTGGAACATTAACAGCCATCACAGGTTCCTTTCATTTTGACTATTTAATCAGTAGACCTCATTTACTATTATCCTTTATTATATTAGGTGGGTTTGGCTCTGGAGTAGCCTATCTTATCTATTATTATATCATTCAAAAAGGGAGCGCAGAGTTTGCTAGTTTAGTTACTTATCTCGTCCCTGTTACTGCTATCTTTTGGGGAGTCACGCTACTCGGTGAAGATTTACGAATGAATATGCTAATAGGTCTCCTTTTCATCTTCTCCGGCGTTTATATATCTGGAAGGAAAAAGAAAGAAGCACTACAAAAACGACTTGTAGAGAAGGAAATTGTTTGATAACTTTAAATAAACTTTCATTATAAATGAAAAGCTTGCTACCTATATCAGAAGATACGGTAACAAGCTTTTTTCTTTATTAAACGTTTAACAGTACTTCTAAATCAATGCTATAAAAAAAATTACGGCCACACCACTGCCAACCATCGAGCTAATAAAATTAACCATGTCATTATTCATCCATGCTAGACCTTTAAAATGGTTCGTGGGTTGCTGACAATGTATCTCTTTTTCCGTCTCTTTCCCACAGACAGAGCAGCGATACATTGCTTGTACGGTCGCACCTAATAAACTATCTGCCAATCCACCGATAAATCCACTAATCGGTATCATCATTAAAAATAATATTAGATTCTTATTTGATAATTCAATATCTCCCTTTAATAACAGTAAGACAAATGCAGAGACTCCAATGAGAAGGCTACCTAAAAATGCACCGATTGAACCAATGAACGAGATGCCGCCAGAGGTTCCCTTTGCTACTTTCTTTCCTGTTAAGATATATCTTGGTTTTCCTTTAGATAATACCCCAATCTCAGTCGCCCAGGTATCCGCATTTACGGTTGCAAAGGCTGCTACAAAGGCCACATATACCCACTCCACTGTATAAAAATATCCTATAATCGCTAGTATTGAAGCTAGTCCCCCATTGGCTAAGGCTTGCCATACATCTCTTTTTCCTGTTTTTTCAAAGGTGTCCTCTACCTCCCTTTTATCCTTTTTACGATAAAAGGATAGAAGGCTAGATGTCACAAAGAAAATGATTAATAGAAGATACCAGGTCATTTCTTGACCAAAGCCAAATATGATTGTACCTATAAGTATTGCTCCGATTACCCCACTATTTGTTAATGCACCTTTACGATAACTAAATAAACCAATAAAGCTACTAAATAGAAAACCAAGTATGAACGGTAGCATTTATATGTCTCCTTGTAAAAAAATGATTTCTACCTTAACTATATCAAGATATCTATGTAAAGCAATCCCTTAAGTAAAAGTTGATTTTTTACAAATAATACCTTTGTTTTTTTTAAAAATTTGGGAATAAATAATAACTAGAAGGGTAGCTTTCTAAATTATGTAGGAGGGATTAAATATGAGTGATAAGGACAAACATAGAGAAAAAGACGCGTTATATGAGGGCAGAGATCAAAATTTCATGGATATTGATCGCATGATAAATGAGGGATTAGGTGGAGGAAATGTCACTAGAGATGGTGGATTAATTGAAGATACAACAACCGACACCATGGATGAACCGGATACCTATAAAAACGAATATGATAATGAAGAATTAGAAAATGTTAATGATTATTTTGATGACGATGAAGAAGAAAATAATGAGGATGAGTAAAGGGTAGCATCTCTGCTACCCTTTTTCATTTATATTTTACTTGATATTATAAAATGTTTTCTTCCCATTGTAGCGTCCAACATAGGCTAGCTCATCATCAATTCGTAGTAATTGATTATATTTTGCTACACGGTCTGTACGAGATGGTGCGCCTGTTTTAATTTGTCCAGCATTAACCGCAACAACAATATCTGCTATGGTAGTATCTTCTGTCTCACCCGAACGATGGGATACAACTGCTGTGTAGCCAGCCCTTTTTGCCATTTCAATCGCATCAAAGGTTTCAGTTAGAGTACCAATTTGGTTTACTTTGATGAGAATCGAATTTGCTACTCCCATCTCAATCCCCTTTTGTAATCTTTCCGTATTTGTTACAAATAAGTCGTCTCCAACGAGTTGAACCTTTTTACCCAAACGATCGGTCAGCCTTTTCCAGCCATCCCAATCATCCTCAGCTAATCCATCTTCTATTGAAATGATTGGATATTTATTCACTAATTCTTCATAGAAGTCAATCATTTCGTCTGTAGTTTTAACTACTCCTTCACCTTCTAAATCATATTTCCCATCCTTGTATATTTCTGTTGCTGCAACGTCTAAGGCTAAGTAAACATCTTCTCCTGGCTTATATCCTGCTTTTTCAATCGCTTCTATAATTGTGGTAATCGCTTCTTCATTTGAAGAGAGGTTTGGAGCAAATCCACCCTCATCACCTACAGCTGTATTTAAGCCTTTGCTCTTTAAAACAGCTTTTAAATTGTGAAAAATCTCAGCACCCATACGCAATCCTTCACGAAAATTTTCTGCACCTGTAGGCATGACCATAAATTCTTGAATATCCACGTTGTTATCTGCATGCTGTCCACCATTTAAAATGTTCATCATTGGAACCGGAAGTGTTTTTGCATTGAACCCACCTAAATAAGCATATAAAGGAACCTGAACTGCTTCAGCAGCTGCCCTAGCAACAGCCATTGAAACACCTAATATGGCATTAGCACCAAGCTTCTCTTTATTTGGTGTACCATCAAGTTGAATTAAGAATTCATCAATACCTACTTGGTCTAGAGCATCCATACCGACTACTTCTGGCGCAATGACATCATTCACGTTTTCCACTGCAGTAAGTACACCTTTGCCTAGAAAACGATCCTTATCACCATCTCTTAGCTCCACTGCTTCATGGGCACCTGTGGAGGCCCCCGATGGTACGATTGCCCTTCCTGTTGCTCCAGATTCTAATAACACTTCTACCTCAACTGTTGGATTTCCTCTAGAATCTAAAACCTCTCGTGCATACACATCAGAAATTATTGTCATATTAACCACCCCTTCATTAAATGATAATTGATTTTCCAGTCATATTCTTTGGTTGTTCTAGCTCAAGAAATTTTAGCATGGTTGGTGATAGATCCGCCAATACACCATCAGATCTTAATATTAACCCTTTTTTAGTAATAATCAATGGTACTGGATTAGTTGTATGTGAAGTGATTGGGTTTCCTTCTGTATCAAACATATACTCGGAATTACCATGGTCAGCAGTAATTAAAGCAATACCATCTTTCGCTAAAATAGCATCGACAACACGACCAAGACTTTCATCTACTGCTTCAATGGCCTTTATTGTTGGTTCAAGCTTTCCAGAATGTCCAACCATATCAGGATTTGCAAAGTTCAAAATAATCACATCGTGCTTCTCTGCTTCTATCTCCTTAACTGCTATATCCGCTACTTCGTTTACACTCATTTCGGGTTGTAGGTCATAGGTAGCAACTTTAGGAGAAGGGATTAATAATCTCGTTTCTCCGTCAAATTCTTTCTCACGTCCACCACTAAAAAAGTAAGTAACATGAGGATATTTTTCGGTTTCTGCAATTCTTAATTGTTTTAAACCATTTCGACTAACAATTTCACCAAAGGTGTCATCTAGATTTGTAGGTTTATAGGCTACATATCCATTAATAGATTCACTAAATCGTGTCAAGCATACATAATAAAGATCTTTTGGAAAGGGTTCTCCACGATCAAACCCACGGAAATCATCATTTGTAAATACCTGTGATATTTGGATTGCTCGATCTGGTCGGAAATTAAAGAAAATAATTGCATCCTCAGATTTGATATTGCCTACAGGCTGGTCCTGATCATCTACGATAACAGTAGGCATAACGAATTCATCGAAAACACTTTTGTTATAGGATTCACGAATGGCCTTTATTGGATCTGTATAATGTGGCCCATCACTATAAACCATCGCTCGATAAGCCTTTTCTGTTCTTTCCCAACGTTTATCTCTATCCATTGAATAATATCTACCTTGTACTGTTGCAATTTGTCCAATGCCTAATTCCTTCATCTTATCCTGTAATTGAGTTAAATAATCAACAGCACTATCAGGAGCAACATCACGACCATCTAAAAATGCATGAACATAAACATCCTCTACTTGATGCTTTTTAGCAAGCTCAAGTAAGGCATATAGATGATTAATGTGACTGTGAACTCCACCATCAGATAATAAGCCATATAAATGCAGGCTTTTATTCTTATTCTTTACATGCTGAATTGCATTTAAAAATACTTCATTATTATAAAACGAACCCTCTTTGATTGATTTTGTTACTCTTGTTAAGTCTTGGTATACGATTCTACCAGCACCTATATTCAAATGACCAACTTCGGAATTTCCCATTTGCCCTTCAGGTAATCCTACTGCTAAAGCACTAGCACCAAGGGTTGTATTAGGATATGCTTCAAAATAACGGTCAAAATTAGGTTTATTTGCTTGTTTTACCGCATTTCCTTCTCTTTCTTCTCTTAAGCCAAATCCATCTAATATAATCAAAGCTACAGGTTTTGGTCGAGACATAAAAGTCACACTCCATTCTTTATCTTTGCCCGATAGCAAAAGCAGCGCTAACATTCCAGCGGTGCTAAGCTCCTGGAAATTACTCTGTTGTTGTATTTAAAAGTGCCAAAAAAGATTCTGGTTCCAAACTAGCTCCACCGACCAATGCCCCATCAATATCCGATTGTTCTAAATAGGATTGAATATTGTTTGGTTTTACACTTCCCCCATATTGAATACGGACTTTATCTGCCGTATTTTGATTATATAAGTTAGCAGTTACCTCACGAATATAACGAATTACTTCGTTAGCGTCCTCTGGAGAAGAGGATTTACCTGTGCCTATTGCCCAGATAGGTTCATAGGCTATCACTATTTGTTCAGCATACTCTGTAGATAACCCAAGTAAGGCATTGGTCACCTGTCCTTTTACAATTTCTTTAGTCTTTCCTTCTTCTCGTTCTGTTAAATTTTCCCCTACACAAACAATCGGGATAATACCATGATGAAAGGCGGTATGTAATCTTTTATTTACCGTTTCATCAGTCTCACCAAACATGCTTCTACGCTCTGAATGACCAATGATGGCATATTCAACAGCTAACTCCTTAAGCATAATGGGACTAATCTCACCAGTAAATGCTCCTGCTTCCTCCCAATGGATATTTTGAGCGCCTATCTTAAAGGGTTTTGTTAATTTTTCCTTTAATACAATTAAGTCTGTATATGGTACGCATAGGACAGCCTCAATCTCTTTAAAGGAAGAACTATTTATTTTCTCTATAAAGTTTTCTGTTTCCTTCATTGTTTTTTTCATTTTCCAGTTCCCAGCAATAATTGGGGTTCTCATTTTATCACCTACTATTTATCATTTAATGCTACTACTCCAGGAAGTGCTTTTCCCTCCATAAATTCTAGGGATGCACCACCACCAGTGGATACATGGGTCATTTTATCCTTTAACCCCGCTTTTTCAATCGCTGCCCCTGAATCACCACCACCAATAATGGTAACGGCATCAGTCTCAGCCATTGCTTCAGCTATGCCATATGTACCCTTTGCAAATTTATCTATTTCAAAAACACCCATTGGACCATTCCAAATGACTAATTTGGAATCCATAATAACCTTCCTATATAACTCCACTGTTTTTGGCCCGATATCTAAGGATTGCCAATCCTCAGGGATTTGGGTTACATCTACTATTTTTATATTTGCGTCTTCTGAAAACTGATCTGCTACTAATACATCAATAGGCATAAGAAAGCGAACATTTTTTTCTTTTGCTTTCTCTATAAAGGATTTTGCCAGATCAAGCTTATCCTCTTCAAGAAGGGATTTACCTATATTATAGCCTTGAGACTTAATAAAAGTATAGGCTAAACCTCCACCGATGATTAAATTATCGACTTTTTCTAGAAGATTTTCAATAACTCCTATTTTGTCTTTAACCTTTGCTCCGCCAATGATAGCTGTAAAGGGATGCTCAGGCTCATTCAATGACTTCCCTAAAGTGTCTAGCTCCTTTTGCATGAGGAATCCAGCCACAGCTGGTAAATAGTGAGCAATTCCTTCAGTAGAGGCATGGGCACGATGAGCAGCACCAAATGCGTCATTGACATAAATATCTGCAAGTTCTGCAAATGCTTTTGCTAATTCCATATCATTCTTTTCCTCACCAGAATAGAAGCGAACATTTTCTAATAAAAGCACATCTCCCGCTTGCATTTCAGCAATCATCTGTTTGACAGAATCACCGATAGATTCATTTGCCTTTAATACATGCTTCCCTAATAATTCAGATAATCTCTCTGCAACAGGAGTAAGTTTTAATTCCTCTACAATCTTACCCTTTGGTCTTCCTAAATGACTGGCTAAGATAACCTTAGCTCCCTGTTCTACCATGTATTGAATGGTAGGTAAAGCTGCTTGAATACGAGTATCATCAGTAATCATTCCCTCTTGTAACGGAACATTAAAATCCACACGACAAAATACTCTCTTACTAGCTAAATCAATATCACGAACTGTTTTCTTATTCATTAAGATTTACCTCCTTGAATGAACAAGAGGAGAAAGTTACTTCTCCTCTATTCTTTAGTGAAACTTCATTCAGATGGGTTTCTGAATGTCTAGTTGAACTTATCCAG
>CAZEQK010000025.1:0-25849 GCA_964514395.1 uncultured Bacillaceae bacterium | reverse complement strand
GAGCTTAGCGCCGTTTATACTCATAGGAGCATATTAGCGGCGCTTTGCTATCGGGCTAGTGAAACTTCATTCAGATGGGTTTCTGAATGTCTAGTTGAACTTATCCAGGAGCTTAGCGCCGTTTATACTCATAGGAGCATATTAGCGGCGCTTTGCTATCGGGTAATAACAGTATACTATTATCTAGTGTAGCTTAAATTCCTTTTTTTGCAATATAGGCAGCTAAATCTACTACTCGACTAGAATATCCCCACTCATTATCATACCAAGATACTACTTTAACCATACTTCCCTCCATTACCATGGTGGATAAACCATCTACTGTTGAAGAATGTGGATCATGATTATAATCTACTGACACTAAAGGTTCCTCAGTGTATGCAAGAATCCCTTTTAGCTCTCCACCTGCTGCTTTACGCATTGCTTCATTGATTTCTTCAGCTGTCGCATCCTTCTCCAATTCTGCAACTAAATCAACAACAGAAACATTTGGTGTTGGTATTCGCATTGCAAACCCATTTAATTTACCCTTTAATTCTGGTAATACTAAGGATACTGCCTTTGCTGCACCTGTAGTTGTTGGGATAATTGATACCCCTGCTGCACGAGCTCGACGATAATCTTTATGTGGTAAATCTAAAATTTGTTGATCATTTGTATAGGAATGTACAGTAGTCATAAGGCCTCGTTTAATACCAAAGTTTTCGTGCAGTACCTTTGCAAATGGTGCTAAACAATTTGTTGTACAGGAAGCATTTGAAATAATGTCATGCTTACTTGGGTCATACTTTTCGTTATTTACACCCATTACGATGGTGATGTCCTCATCCTGAGCTGGGGCTGAGATAATAACCTTTTTTGCTCCAGCTTCTATATGCTTTGCTGCATCATCACGTTTTCTAAAAAATCCTGTAGATTCTACAACAAGCTCAACACCTAAATCCTTCCATGGCAGCTTTGCAGGGTCTCTTTCTGCTAAAACCTTAACTAATTTTCCATTTACAACCATACCTTCTTTTGTTGCTTCGACCGTTGCATCTAGTCTTCCATGAACTGAGTCATATTTTAACAAATGAGCTAGCATTTTTGCGTCTGTTAAATCATTGACTGCCACTACTTCTACATCCGAATTATTTAATGCTGCTCTGAATACTGCTCTACCAATTCTTCCAAATCCATTAATTCCTACTTTAACCATTTTCCTTGTCCTCCTTAAATTATATATACATTTATCATTTATTAATTATTGCATTAGCGGCGCCTTCATCAGTAACTAATGTTTGCTTAAAGTTATTTTTTAATACCGCTAAAATAGCGTTAGCTTTACTTTTTCCACCAGCAACGGCAATGATATTGGAAATACCACTTAGATCATCCAATTTCATTCCTATGGTTTTCATATTGTAGACGATATTACCATCCTTATCAAAATAATAACCAAAGGCTTCACCTATTGCCTTTTCTTCATCTATCAGCATTAATATCTCTTTAGAAACCTTTCGTTTTAATGCCATCACCTTCGCATCGCCGATACCATGAATCACAATTCCTGCTGAACGAATTAAATCAAGGGATTCCTGAATATACTTTTCAGTCACTAATGATTTATAGGTTGCTTCACTGATTACATCAGGAATATGTAGTAAACGATAATTTCCTCCAACCTTCTTCGCCATCTGAGATACAATTGTATTTGCTAAGTATTCATGGGTTTCACCAATACCGCCCCTAGCCGGCACAAAAATATTTGAACTTAAATGGGGGGTTTCAGACATCATATTAGCAACTTCAGCTATTGTAGATCCACCAGTCATCGTTACTACATCATTTTCCTTTATTAATTGACGTAGCAAAATAGCAGTAGATTTTCCCATTTCCTTTTTTACAAGTTCGTCCTTATCTGAATCTCCTTTTACGACAATGACATTTGGAATATTAAGCTTTTTCTTTAGCTGTTGTTCTAGGTCATGTAAGCCAAAGATACTTTTTACATATGGAGAAGCTTCTTGTAATATTAAAAAGCCCTCTTCAGTTAGCTTCATCCCTACCGTTTCTATTTCGATAAGTCCCTGCTGTTTTAAAAACTCTACCTCTGCCCGTAATACTCGTTCCGTTAATCCCAATGAATAAGCAAGACTTCTTCTCCCAATTGGTTGCATCATTGAAATATGTTGCATAATTCTATGTCTTTTCTGCATAATATCAAGTATATCGGGGGTCAACTTCAATTGTATTTCTAATAAATCCAACAAAACTCTCTCCTTCGGACTTTTTCCGTCCCGCTAATACTTTTAGTGTCCCACGTGCAGCAAAAAAAATTCATCTCTCATAATATATATTATAGAGAAATGATTCATTTGACAAGGTAAATTTAGATTATTTTATGTCTATTTTAGAATCTTTTACGACTCGATGATGAAAGAATCCCTAATTCATCACGGTATTTTGCAACTGTACGACGTGATATTTGTATACCCATTTCATTTAACAGCTTTGTTATTTTTTGATCAGATAATGGTTTCTTTTTATTTTCATTTTCAATTAATTCTTGAAGCGTTTTTTTGACATTTTCTGATGATGTAACATCTCCACTGCTTGTCGTAAGACCAGTGCTAAAGAAATATTTTAATTCAAATATACCAAGTGGTGTTTGAACATATTTTTGATTGATAGCTCTGCTTACTGTTGATTCATGAACTCCAACTTCCTCGGCTATTTGCTTTAATGTTAGCGGATTCAATAATTGATTTTGAAAGAACATATCTTGGTACTTCATTATTGCACTTGTTACTTTATATAGGGTATTTCTTCTCTGTTCTATACTCTTTATTAGCCACTTTGCCGAACTAAATTTATCCATGATATATTTGGCTGTTTCATCGTTTTTATTCGACTGCATATACTGGTGATAATGGTGATTTATCCTTAATCTAGGAACCAATGTATCATTTACGATAACAACGTATTCTCCATCTACTACTTCTACAATAACATCAGGTACGATATATTTTGGAGAACTTGATTGAAAATTCATCGCTGGTTTAGGCTTTAAGGTCTTCAATAGATCAAAAACCTGTTGAACTTCTTGAACGTTTACTTTTAACTTTTGGGCAATTTTAACAAATTTATGTTCACCAAGCTCTTTTAAATAATTTTGAACAATTTCGATTGCTAAAGAATCGATTGGTTCATCATTTTTTAATTGTATTAAAAGTAATTCCTTTAGGTCTCTTGAACCTACACCAATCGGATCAAAAGATTGTAGAATCATAAGAACATCTTCAATTTCAGATTCATCGGTACCAAATTTATTGGTAACTTCATCTATCGGTACACTTAAATAGCCTGAATCATCGATACAGCCAATTAGATATTTAATAATATTTAATTTCTCCTTATTTAAAGAAAGAAAGCGGGCTTGCTCAAGCAAATGTTCTTCTAATGTTGCTTGAGGTGTAGCAATAGTATCCCATATACTCCAATTGTCATCGGATGATTGGTATACAGGTTGTGCTTTACGATAATTACGATATAAAAAGTCGTATCTTTCAAATTCCTTTTCATCAATATCAAATACTGGATTTTCTACGATTTCGTTATGAAGATATTCTGTTAGCTCAATAGCAGAGTATTGTAAAATCGTGATTGCTTGACGTAGTTCAGTGGTCATTATTAATTTTTGTGTTTGTTGCTGATATAAACCATATCCCAATTGCATACGATCACCTCTCCACTTAAGTTCTTGATAATAGATATCCAGCGTTGTATAATAAACTTTGTTATTCTAATATGCGCTCGTAGCTCAGCTGGATAGAGCACTGGCCTCCGGAGCCAGGTTTTGCGGGGGTTCGAATCCCTTCGAGCGCACCATATCTGATCAATATATCGAATCTAGTTCTTAGCTCAAAGAAATTAATTATACCTTTTTATAGCCCTTTAAAGGGCTTTTGCTTTTTTTAAGGTTCTATATGTGACATAATACCTATAAGTTTATTTTATCAGATTAAGGGTAAAATAAAATATGAATTTGTATGTAAATTGTTTGACCTTTTTTGACCAATGATGTATTATATCAATAGATTAATCAAAATCTATTGTGAAGTAAATGAGAGGGGGATAAAAAATGAGTTATTATGTACCTATGGTTATTGAACAAACAAATAGAGGAGAAAGGGCTTATGATATATACTCCCGTTTGTTAAAGGATCGTATCATATTTCTTGGAAGTCCAATTGATGATTCTGTTGCTAACTCTGTTATTGCCCAGTTATTATTTTTAGCATCTGAAGATCCTGAAAAAGATATAAATATTTATATTAACAGTCCAGGTGGTTCTATTACTTCTGGCATGGCGATCTATGATACCATACAATTTATTAAGCCAGATGTATCAACTATTGTCGTCGGTATGGCAGCATCGATGGGAGCCTTTTTACTTGCAGCAGGTGCAAAGGGTAAAAGATATTCACTTTCAAATAGTGAAGTGATGATTCACCAGCCATTAGGGGGCACTCAGGGTCAAGCAAGTGACATCGAGATACACGCAAAACGAATCGTTGAAATGAAAAATAAATTGAATGAAATTCTTTCAGAAAGAACTGGCCAACCGTTAAAACGAATTGCTAAAGATACAGACAGAGATAATTTTATGACAGCTCAACAAGCAAAAGAGTATGGGTTAATTGATGATATCATTACATCCATCCCAAAAGTAAAATAGACGCTAGACATAATATGTATTCATTTTTTAAAACCCCGTGATAATAAAGACACGGGGTTTTTTACTTATACTATTCACTTTATCCTTCAAAATTGTATAATGGGGTGCTTAAGTATCTTTCGCCATTACTTGGTGAGATAACAACAATATTTTTACCTTTTCCTAATCGCTTACCTAGTATTTTTGCAGCATATACCGCAGCACCAGTCGAAATGCCTCCTAAAATTCCTTCATGCTTAGCAACCTCTCTTGCTGTTTCAAAGGCTTGATCTGTGGTTACTTGAAATACTTCATCAAATATTTTAGTGTTTAAAATTTTAGGGACAAATCCTGCACCGATTCCTTGAATCTTATGTGGACCGGGTTTTCCGCCAGACAAAACAGGTGAATCAGCAGGCTCAACACCCAGAATAAATATATCGGTTAGCTTTTCCTTTAAGACCTCTCCAACTCCTGTTATCGTACCACCTGTTCCAATACCAGCAACAAAAGCATCAACTTTATGATCCATCTGCTCCAATATTTCTTCTGCAGTTGTTAAACGATGGGCTTTAGGATTTGATGTATTTTCAAATTGCTGCAAAGGATAATAGCCATATTGTTCAATTAACTCGTTGGCTTTGTCCATTGCCCCCTTCATTCCCTTACTGCCAGGAGTTAGAATCAATTCTGCACCATAAGCTCGAAGTAGATTTCTTCTCTCCATACTCATCGTATCTGGCATCACAATCACCACTTTATAACCTTTTGCCGCACCGACCATTGCTGCACCAATCCCTGTATTGCCACTAGTCGCTTCAATAATGGTATCACCAGGTTTAATTTTACCAGATTTTTCTGCGTCTTCGATCATCTGTTTTGCAATACGATCCTTTACACTTCCTCCAGGATTGTAATATTCTAATTTTATATAAATATCTGAACTATCCTGATCAGTATTTTGCAATTTTATGATTGGTGTTTTTCCAATTAATTCGGAAATGTTATGAACAACATCCATTATCATCACTCCTTTAATATGCTTATTTCTTATTTATCATGTTATTTTACATCCTAAATGTCAACAATTTAACTGTAATGGATATGCTATGATAAAATATATTCTTACCAATCATCAAATGATATGAAAAAAATAGCTGTGAAAATATTTTCACAGCTATTTCTATTCTTCTTTACTTACTATTTCAGTAAGCTTACTAAGTGCTTGTTCCTCATCCTTACCATCAGCTATGATTACAATGTCTGTTCCAGTATTTATTGCTAAACTCATAATACCCATGATGCTTTTTGCATTCACCTTTTTTTCATCTTTTTGAATAAAAATATCACTTGAGTATTTATTTGCTTCTTGTACAAACATTGCAGCTGGCCTTGCATGTAAGCCTGTTTTTAATTTTACTGTAACTGATTTTTCTACCATGATTTTCCCTCCTAATTTTGCATTCTATTATATCAGATTTATTATTAATGGGTTAGTTATTATTCATTTTTTTTGCCATTTCATTAATTTTTCTTAATCTATGATTAATTCCAGATTTACTCACCTTTCCACTTGGTATAACTTCGCCTAATTCCTTTAATGTCATTTCAGGATATTTTAACCTTACTTCTGCAACTTCTTTTAATTTTTCTGGAAGATTGTCTAAACCAATCTCATTATCTATAAGCTTAATATTTTCAATCTGTTGCATAGCAGCTCCAACTGTTTTATTTAAATTTGCTGTTTCACAATTGACCAGTCTATTTACAGAATTTCGCATATCCTTTACAATTCTTACATCTTCAAATTTTAATAGTGCTTGATGGGCACCAATGATGATAAGGAATTCAGTAATCTTTTCACCTTCTTTTATATACATAAAATAACCTTTTTTTCGTTCAATCCATTTTGCATTTAACCCAAATTCATTAACTAAGTCACATAATGCCTCTATATGCTCTTGATAGCTCGAGGATATCTCTAAATGATAGGAGGAACTTTCTGGATGATTAATTGAACCACCTGCTAGGAACGCCCCTCGCAAATAAGCACGCTTACTACACATATCTTTAATTATTTCTTCTTTAATGTTGGTTGAAAAAGAGAAATCATCATCAGCGATGGCAAGGTCCTGTAATATATGTCTTACATTATTTGGTATGCGTACAATATAAACATTGTTTTTCTTTAGTCTCATTTTTCTTCTAACAATTAATTCTGCATTGATACTATAAATATCCTTTAACAAAGTATAAATTTTTCTGGCAATAGCGGCATTCTCAGTAATAATATCAATAATAATCTTATTCTTACTTACTTGAATATTGCCATTCATTCTTACTAAAGCAGATAACTCTGCCTTGTTGCAGCTTTTATCATCATCAAAAACATAGGTAAGTTCTTTCTTCGTTTCGGCGGCGAAAGACAAATTAACCACCTCTTTTCATTAATTTTATAGATTAAGATTATTTTTTATCCTACATTTATTTGTTTTCATTTAATATCGTAATTATACTTTCTGCTAATTTAGCTGCATCATGGCGTAAATAAGTATCAATATTTATAAATTTATCCTCAATGACGCCATAGCCTTTTTCTATTAATATATCTTTATTGATCTTCACTGGTACAGCACCTTTTAAACTATACTGCTTAATCACTGTATTTGGTATATTTTCATCATGAACTAGGATATATTCTAAAAACTTTTCGCCTACATGCTCTTCAATAGCACGAATATGCTCAAGTGCAGAATAATTGTCAGTTTCTCCTGGCTGTGTCATTAAATTACATATATAAATTTTTTTCCCCTTTGCTTGGATAATCGCATCCTTTATCTCTTTAACCAATAGATTAGGTATTACACTTGTATAAAGACTACCTGGTCCTAATAATATGGCATCCGCTTCATAAATTGCAGTAATGGCCTCTTCTAGTGGTTTTACATCTGAAGGTTCTATAAACATCCGTTTTATTCTTTTATTTTCTTTTGGTATATTCGACTCGCCATACGTGATAGTCCCATCTACATATTCAGCAGATAATATGACCTTTTGTAAGGTTGCAGGTAAAACCCTTCCATTAACAGCGAGTACTCTACTTAACTCTTTTATAGCTAACACAAAGTCTCCCGTTATTTCCTGCATCGCAGCAATCAATAGATTCCCTAAATTATGGCCTCTCAAACCTTCGCCTTTTTCAAAACGATATTGTAATAACTTCTCTAATAGTGGTTCAGTATTTGCTAATGAAATTAAAACATTACGTATATCACCTGGGGGAAGCATGTCTAACTCTGATCTTAATCTTCCCGAGCTCCCTCCATCGTCTGCTACTGTAACAATCGCCGTTAAATCTAGCGACTTTTGTTTTAAACCCCTTAGTATAACAGATAAGCCGGTTCCCCCACCGATCACCACTACTTTTCCCAATTGATTTTCTCCCATTTCACACCTACCCCTGGTCTTTATGAATATCTCGATGATTCACATTAATATACCATTCCTGTCTTAAGTTGTTCGCAATATATTCAGCTATTGCTACAGAACGATGCTTCCCACCAGTACAGCCTATTGCAATAACCAACTGACTCTTCCCCTCTTTTTGATAATTAGGAAGTAAAAAATGAAGTAAATCAGATACTTTTTCTAAAAATGTTTTCGTTTCATCCCAATTCATCACATAATCAGATACTAATAAATCTAATCCAGTCTTTGGTTTTAAATCTTCAATATAATGGGGATTTGGTAAGAAACGAACATCAAAAATAAGATCAGCATCAATAGGTACCCCATATTTAAAACCAAAAGAAGTAACATTAATCGATAATATTTTATTGCTATCTTCAGAAAATCTATTTCCTATTTTTTTCTTTAGCTCACTAGGCTTCAAAGAGCTCGTATCAATTATTTGACTGGCTTTTTCCTTTAATTCATTTAATAATTTTCTTTCAGATATGATACCTTCTACAGGTGATTGGGATGATAGCGGGTGTCTCCTTCTGGTCTCTTTATATCGATTCACTAATGTTTTATCATCAGAATCCAGAAATATAATTTCATAATCTATCATTTCTGTCTTTTCAATCGAAGCTAAAGAATCAGTCAGTGCTTCGAAAAATTCCCTTCCTCGTAAATCTATGACTAATGCAACCCGGTTCATTTTTCCGCCAGATTGTACAATAAGTTCTACAAATTTAGGTATCATGATAGGTGGCATATTATCTACACAAAAATAACCTAAATCTTCTAGACTCTGGATAGCCACAGTCTTCCCCGCACCTGACATTCCTGTAATAATAATTAAGTTAATTGGTCGTTGGTTTTTCAAAATGCTCACCTTCTCAAATAATTATTTACTATACTATCTTATTTACCATTGAAAAACTAGTATATTATAGCTTATTACATATATACTCATTATAATGTATTTTTTATTTTATATATGAAATAAAGTTTTTTTGAGCAATGGTTTTTATTTTTTTTTCTGATTAAAATGATTTGCATTTTTATTATTTACTAAGTATAATTATACATATAAAATCCATAATATTTATCCTAAAGGTAAGCCCCCTTTAGATGAATAGCAAAGAAACCATACATTCGGTATGGTTTCTTTGCTATATGATTATGTCATATTAATACACATGAATAGGCTCTAATTCATGATCAATAGAATAAGTTAGAAGTTCATAGTTAGTGGTGTAGATAAATTTGCCAGTTATTAATTTATTTTCTAATACAATTTTATTTAAGTATATATTGTCCCCTTTTGCCTTAGGTAAATGTATAATTTCATTCTTATTTTTCCACTCTAAATGACCTTCATCACAATAGGTGGCTAGTTGACCAGAATAATGATGTGCATAATATGTAAACATCATCCATTCTTCAATTAATTTGTCACCGTCTTTAATAATGATGTTGAATACTCCCTTTAAAGAAGGATTTTTCAGGATTAAATGGGTTTCTTCTTTATATTCTCTTAATATAGCCTCATGGATGGTTTCCGTTGATTCAATTTTTCCTCCCGGAACAACCCACCAACCTCGTTTTGGTTTTTGTAGCATAAGAATTTGATTATTACTTTCCAAAATACAGTTTACTACTCTTTTCAACATGTTCACCCCATAATACAAGAAGATGTATTCCTGTGAGTTTAGTAATAATCTTATTTAAAATATTAGCGCCCTTTTAATATTATCATTTTTTTTAAAAACACACAAAAAAAAAGAGCATGGTATCATTTTATACCATGCCTTCTAAAAAATTTATAGAAAAGGGGGTCAATTCTTAGTCTTAGTATAACCCCTCAATATTTCAGTAATATTACAGACGTATTAAGAAATTGTTACAAATATAGGTGGATGTATTAATCGTCTAGACTTTCGATATAATGCTGTGCTGACATAGCTGCAATACTACCATCACCTGTAGCTGTTACAATCTGGCGTAAGAACTTTTCACGAACGTCCCCAGCAGCAAAAATACCAGCAATCTTGGTTTCCATATCTTCATTTGTCAAAATGTAGCCTGATTCATTTGTGATGCCTAGATTTTCAAATGCAGAGGTTAGAGGAACCATTCCTACGTAGATAAAAGCACCGTCTGCTTTATATTCTATTACTTCATTCGTATTTTTATTCTTGATGCGTACACCTTCTACTTTGTTTTCACCATAGATTTCTTCTACTGTTGAATCCCAGATAAAATCTATTTTCTCATTTTTATATGCTCTATCCTGTAATATTTTTTGTGCTCTTAATTTATCTCTGCGGTGGACGATGGTTACCTTTGATGCGAATTTTGTTAAGAATACTGCTTCCTCGACAGCAGAATCACCACCGCCAACAACAACTAATTCCTTGTTCTTGAAAAATGCTCCATCACAAACGGCACAATAGGAAACTCCGCGACCTGCTAATTCTTGCTCACCAGGAACTCCTAATAAACGTGCTTTATTCCCTGTTGCTATGATAACAGCCTTTGCTTTATATTCCTTGTTTCCTGCTTTCACAATTTTATATGTTTTTTCATCAACGATCTCTTTTACATCACCATAAGCATACTCAGTCCCAAACTTTTTCGCATGATCTAGCATTTTGTTAGCTAAATCAGGACCAAGAATATTATCATAGCCAGGATAATTTTCAACATCCTCGGTATTTGCCATCTGTCCACCTGGAACTCCTCTTTCTATAATAACTGTTGATAAATTAGCTCTTGCAGTATATACAGCAGCAGTCATACCCGCAGGGCCTGCACCTATAATTATCACATCATACATTTTTTCTTCATTGCTCATGTTATTCATTAAGCTGACTTGAGTCATCCTTTGTTACCTCCTTACTATTAAGTGAGACTTCATTCAGATGGGTTTCCTGAATGTTAGTAGAACTTATCCAGGAGCTTAGTGCCGTTTATTTTTGAAAGGAAATATGAACGGAGTTCGCTATCGGGCAAGGTTACCAAATACTATACTAACGAATACATCTTTATTTGTCGAGTACCCATGGGGGTATTTTTACACTTTTTAAAAAATACTACTCTATTTGTTTTAACATACTCAAAAAAATATCTTATACTCTATTTCATTTAATTATTTATTAGGGTATGTAAAAAAAGATTTTTCACTTACCTTTAATATTTCTTCAAATTTACCTATATTTTTTACAATTGTCTGTTTTGAAATTTGATATTTATCAACAAGATGATTTAATATAATTGATTTTTGATGCATTTTGGCCACTGTATATTCTAACGCGGCCACCCAGCCCTCTATTTTACGAATTTGCGGTGTTTTTGGGTAAGTTTTACTGATAAATTCAAACCATAGTGTTTTTGCATCATATAATTCAATTACATTATAGTTATTACCCATTTTTTCTTCAACTAATTCTAATACCTCAATCCAATTATTTTTCCAAAGGCTAAAATCAGGAGTTTGTCTGTTGAATTCAGATATTTTCCCATTCATCATAAGATGATAAGGAGGTTCTGCATCCATCTCTTCTAATGCAATTAAGGCCTTCTTTTTTAAAGAATAAGGATAGGCTTCTACTAAAATAAACTCCCTTAGCATTTTTTCTGCTTCTGCGCTTTTATAGGATGCTAAACCTAAAATTATTATTTCCTTATCCTTCTCATTACTATTTTTAAGTCCCCAGTGAAACATTGAATGGATAAATTCATCATCAATCTCTTGTTTCATTTGAATAGCACTTAGGATTTTATCAAAGGGTAATTCATATTGATAGCTGAAAACAGGTAACGGACTTTTATTCGGAATCACCATTACAGTTTCAAGATAAAAATTTGCGATTAATGATTCCGTATCTAGTTTCTTGATTTTTTCCCACCACTTTTTGGCAAGTTCATATTTACCTATATTGAATGCCGATACAGCACCATAGTGTAAAATGGTTGGGTTAAACACATCTCCATTCATAATTAGCTTATAGAGATGCTTAAAGGCAATTTCATCTTCGCCTAAAATGGCAAAGGTAGTCGCTATCTTATGTAGATCTTCCTTTTTAAATGGATATAGCTTTCGTAATAATTGTAGCATATCCTGTAATTTCTTCTCTTCCTGTAAGTGACTATAGAATATCGCCAGATTACTTAATGCATGTATATTTGTCTGATCCTTCTCAAGAATAATATCTGTTTGCTCCATTGCTTTTACATAATTCCCTATGTAAAAATAAGTGAGTGCAAGATTATTCCTAGCAACTAAAAAATTTGGGTACTCTTCTACTATTCTTTTAAATCGATTAATTGCATCATAAAACTTACCCTCTTCAAGTAGGCTTTTTGCTTTATAATGCTGTATTTGTAAATCTTTATTTTCCTCTTCACCATCTATAGTCATTTCGTCTATTTCTGAAGAAATATAAGTCAGCATTTCCTTCGCTTCATTCGCATATTCCCCATGGGGAGAAGCATCAAGATAGCGGTGAATATACTTAAAGGATAGCTCTAACTCCTCTAGATAGACATAATTATTCGCCATGTAATAATAGCATTCTGTTAAACTAGAATCTAATTTCTCAACTACATAGTTAAGTAACTCATTTGATTCTGTAAAACGTCCCATTTCTGATAATAATCCAGCAAGATTACAGTAGTGTACTGGATTATTAGGCTCAACATCAACTATTTTCCAAAAATATTTCAAGGCTTTTGAAAGATTATTACGATTTAAATGAATAAGGGCTCTTTCAAAGAAAAAATTTGCATCTAAAGGCATGGGAATTATTTTATTTTCTTTTTTTCTAGCTGAAACTCTTTGATTTCCCATAATAACCTCCCTTTAGGTTTCATCATCATTTAACAAAATATGTTTTAACCTAGTATAACATAATAAAAAATAAGTCTCCATCAAAAACAAATGATGAGTACACTAAAAGGATACCATAAGCCTCTCCCTATTTTCAAACGTTGCAATCTCACGAATTCCATGCTTTTTTAATAGATCGATTCCCTCATTAATTCCTAAATGAACATGCTCTGGCTTGTGGGCGTCAGAACCAAATGTAAAGGGTATATCTAATGCCACTGCTTTATCGATAATATGAGGTGCAGGGAACACCTCTTTGATTACCTTATATAATCCAGAGGTATTAATCTCCATTACCATATCACAATCTTTAATCGTCTGTAATGTTTGAAGAATTAGTGAATCCATACTGTTCATTGGCTGATGTCCGTGTCTTTTGACAACGTCTAAATGTCCTACAATATCATAAAGTCCTGATTTCACCGCTTGCTGCAAAGCACTGTAATATTCCTCAAAGATTATATCGATTGGTTTTTCCTTCCAACCATACATTTGTCTACTGTCGGATAAATCCCATTCTCCTAAAAAATGAACGGAACCGATAATATAATCAAATGGATAGGGCGAAAGCAGTTTTTCGATTTCCTTCTCATATCCTTCTATATAATCTGCTTCTAACCCAACCTTCACTTCTATCTCTTGCTTATACTCATTCTTCAATGCTAAAGCCTCTTCAACATACGCTTCTAGCTCTTCTCTCTTCATCCCTAATCCAGGGAGTAACTTTTCCCTAGGCACATGAATAACAGGCATATGATCCGATAATCCTATTTGATTGAGTCCTTTTTTGATTGCTTGTTCAATATAATCCCGTAGTGTACCACTTGCATGTCCACACCTTTCATGGTGTGTGTGATAATCAATAAACAAAAGATTCCCCCCTACCTATTCTCTCGTTTTTTATTATGATTTTTATTAATTTTATTAATTTTTATTCCTCTTTAAAAGCTCTAATAAAACTTCATTGAAGGGTAATTCTTGATAGTGGAGCAACACTAAAAGATGATAGATTAAATCACTTGTTTCATACCTTAGTTCCTCTTTACTTTGATTTTTGGCTGCAATGATAACCTCGCTTGATTCTTCGCCAACCTTCTTTAATATTTTATCTAGTCCTTGTTCTAAAAGATAGGTAGTATATGCTCCTTCTGGTCTTTCTTTATCTCTTTTTTCGATTGTTTTCATCAAGGTATTCATAATTTGGTAGTTTATATTATTATCTTTTTCATCACCAAAACAGGTATAGGTTCCTGTATGGCAAGCAACACCTGTCTGTTCTACAAAAACGAGTAGCGTATCATGATCGCAATCTAGCTTCATATCTCTCACTTTTTGAATATTACCCGAAGTAGCTCCCTTATTCCATAATGCTTTTCTCGATCGACTCCAAAACCATGTTTCCTTCGTTTCTATTGTTTTCGTTAATGATTCTTTATTCATATAGGCTACCATTAACACCTGTAGTGAACTCATATCCTGAATAACAGCAGGTACAAGCCCTTTTTCATCCCATTTTATTTGATTTATATCGATATTAAACATTTCTTATATTCACTCCCATGCTATGAAGCTCTTCCTTTAATTGAGGAACTCGAACTTCTCCATAATGAAAAATTGTTGCTGCTAAAGCTGCATCTGCTTTTCCTAAACGAAATGCATCAAAAAAATGCTGAGTATTTCCTCCACCACCAGAGGCTATCACTGGAATTTGAACGGCTTCAGATACCCTTCTAGTTAAGCTTAGATCATACCCTTCCTTTTTGCCATCTTGATCCATACTAGTCAAAAGAATCTCACCAGCTCCTTTTTTCTCTGCCTCCTTTGCCCAGTCGATCACTCTCTTCCCAGTTCGTGTTCTGCCTCCATGGATGACAACTTCATAATCGTTCCATTCCTCATTGTATTTCGCATCGATTGCGATGACAATACATTGATTACCAAAGACAGTGGCCCCATCTGCAATTAATTGTGGATTGGCGACTGCACTTGAGTTCACTGATATTTTATCAGCACCTGCGCGAAGTAAGTGACGCATATCCTCTACTGAACTAATTCCTCCACCCACTGTAAAGGGAATGGAGATAGAGGCTGCAGTACGTTCTACTACATCTATCATTGTTTTTCTACCTTCAAAGGTAGCAGATATATCTAAAAATACTAGTTCATCTGCGCCTTCTGTATCATAAAGCTTTGCCAATTCAACAGGGTCCCCGGCATCCCTTAATTGTACAAATTGAATTCCCTTTACCACTCTTCCTTCCTTCACATCAAGACAAGGAATGATTCGCTTTGTTATCATACCACTACTTCCCTTCTATTAAGCTACTACCACGCCAAATCCTTAAGGACTATTTTCCCAGTATATAAGGCCTTACCAATAATAGCTCCTGAAACACCTATCCCTTCAAGATTTCTTGTTTGTTGCAGGTCATTAAGACTACCAATACCACCAGAAGCGATTACCGCCGCTTTTGTTTTTTCAGCAAATCTCTTTATCGCTTCTATATTTGGTCCTGATAAGGTGCCATCCTTTGCTATATCCGTATAAATAAAGGTTTCTACCCCGAGTTCAGAGAGGTATTTACCCAAATTCTCTGCCTTCGTTTCACTGATCTCTAGCCAACCCTTTGTGGCCACATACCCATTTTTTGCATCTATTCCGACTGCAATCGCTTCTTTTTTTAATTGAATAGCTTCCTGTAATATTTGAGGATTTTCTAAGGCAATAGTTCCTAAGATTAATCGTTTTACACCTAGAGCAAGGTAGGCTTCTATTGTCTCTAATTTTCTTATTCCTCCACCTACTTGAACAGGTATATTTACACTTTCTAGAATTTGCTTGATTATACCGTTATTCACTGGCAAGCCTTCCTTTGCTCCATCCAAATCTACAAGATGCAGCCATGCTGCACCCTCACTTTCCCACCTTTGTGCCATCTCAACAGGATCTCCATAGCCTGTTTCTTGATTGTAATCCCCTTGATAAAGTCGAACACAGCGACCATTTCTAATATCTATTGCAGGATATACTGTAAATGCCATACCTTATTCACTCCATTTAGCAAATTTCTTTAATAAATTCATTCCTACTGTGCTACTTTTTTCCGGATGAAATTGCATACCAAGGATATTATCTTTCCCAACGATTGCAGGCACCTCTATATGGTATTCGGTTGTAGCCAGTAAAGCATCCTTCTCTATTACTTCTGCATAATAGGAATGAACAAAATATACATAACCAGGTACCATATCATTCAATAAAAAATGGTCCTTTTTTATCATTTTTAATTGATTCCATCCCATATGAGGTATTTTGTAATCACCTTTGAATTTCTTGATATTTCCCTTTAGCAGCTTTAGACCTTCATGGGTGCCATGTTCTTCACTTTTTTCAAATAATAGCTGCATTCCTAGACAGATTCCTAATAGTGGCGTTCCTCTTTCAGCGATATCTTTAATCACATGATCTAATTCTTTTTTTCTAATGTTTTTCATCGCATCACCAAATGCACCAACCCCCGGTAATATCACACCATTCGCAGCCTTTATTTCCTTTTCATTATCTGTAATGATCCCTTGGAAACCTAATCGTTCCAAGGCTTTCTGTACACTGTGTAGATTCCCCATGCCATAATCAATGATTGCTATCATCATAAAACTCCTTTACTAGATGGGATCCCCTGTTGATTTGGATTAATGGTAATAGCCTCCTTTAGACTTCTTCCAAGTGCCTTGAAGACTGCTTCTATCATATGATGACTATTTCTACCGTAATGAACGATAGTATGAAGGGTAATCCGAGATTCTAAGGAAAACTTCCATAAAAATTCATGAAATAATTCTGTAGAAAAGGTTCCAATTCTTCTTTCAGGTAATGCAATCCGATATTCTAAATGCGGACGATTACTAATGTCTACGATAACCTGTCCCAATGCTTCATCCATCGGTACATAGCACATGCCATAACGGTTAATCCCTTCTTTAGAGGATAATGCTTTAAAGAAGGCTTGCCCTAAACAGATCGCAATATCCTCGACAGTATGATGATCGTCTATCTCCGTATCTCCCTTTGCCCGTATTGTTAAATCAAAATTGCCATGCTTCGTAAATAAGGTTAGCATATGCTCTAAGAAGGGAATACCAGTATCTAAATCAGCATAACCAGTTCCATCAAGGTTGAAAATGACTTCTATCTCTGTTTCATTTGTTTTTCTATAAATTGTTGCTGTTCGATTCTCTTGATTCATTGCTTGTCACCCTCTCCAAGTCTAGCCTTAATCGCCCTTGCATGGGCATCTAGCCCTTCTCTTTCTGCTATTGTTATAATTCTTTCCCCATTTTCTAGTAAAGCAGCCTTGCTGTAAAAAATAATACTTGATTTCTTCATAAAATCATCTACATTTAATGGGGAGGAGAAACGTGCTGTCCCACTAGTTGGTAATACATGATTAGGACCTGCGAAATAATCACCTACCGGCTCTGAACTATATTCTCCCATGAATATTGCCCCAGCATTTTTAATTTTTGATAACCAGCTAAAGGGTTCAGCTACTAGTAATTCAAGGTGTTCAGGGGCCAATGTATTGGCAGTACATATCGCTTCTTCTAGCGTATCAACCAGTATGATTCCACCATGGTTTTTGATTGCAGTTTCGGCAATTTCCTTCCTCGGTAGTGCTAACAATTGTTGCTCAAGCTCCTTCTGTACCCTTTCTACTAGATAAGGTGAATCAGTAATTAAGATGGAGGAGGATAATTTATCATGCTCTGCTTGAGACAATAAATCTGCACAGATATATTTCGGTTGTGCTTTTTCATCCGCGACGATAACAATTTCACTGGGACCTGCAACCATATCAATTCCAACTTGTCCAAATACCTCACGCTTTGCTATAGCAACATAAATATTGCCTGGTCCTACTATTTTATCTACTTTTTTTATGGTTTCCGTCCCATAAGCCATCGCTGCAATTCCTTGAGCACCACCAATTGTATAAATTTCGTTTATGCCAAGTAACTTTGCTGCTAGTAATACATAGGGATTGGCTGCTCCATTTTCATTAGGTGGAGTAACCATTACAATCTCATTTACCCCTGCCACCTGTGCAGGGATGACATTCATTAAAACAGAGGAAGGATATGCGGCTGTCCCCCCTGGAACATAAACCCCAATCCTTTCAATTGGTTGAATAAGCTGTCCTAAGATAGAACCGTTTTCTTCGGTAGAAAGCCATGATTCTCTTTTCTGTTTTTGATGGAAACTCCTGATATTTTCTGCTGCTAATAGTAAGCTTTCTACCAATAATTTATCTTCAAATAGCATAGGATCATCTAGCTGTCTATCTGAAATACGTAGGCTTGACAGTCTAACCTTGTCAAGCCTTTCTGTTAAGTCGTACAGTGCTTGATCTCCCTCCGTTTTCACCCTCTGTATAATCTTTAATACCGTTTTTCTTATTTCATCCGTTTCCACTGAACTGCTCACTCTCTTTAACTCTTCAACAGAATGAAAAATGTTTAGCATCGCTCTATATCCTCCTAAATCACCGCTGATAGCTGATCCATAATTTCTTTTATTTCTTGCTGCTTCGTTCTATAGCTTACTTGATTGGCAATCAATCTTGTTGTTACATTGGCAATGGTTTCAAACTCCTCTAAGCCATTCTCTTTTAACGTCTTCCCTGTAGAAACAATATCCACGATTAAATCTGCTAGGCCAATAATAGGTCCCAATTCAACGGAACCGTGAAGTTCAATCACTTCTACCTGTTTTCCCTGTTCACGAAAGTACTTTTCTGTAATCCTTGGATATTTACTAGCAATTTTAGATATCATTTTTTTTGCTTGGTTATCCTTTAGTCCTGCAACAGAAAGTCGACAAGGGCTTATCCTTAAATCCAGTAATTCATAGACGTCTCTTTCCGATTCCATTAAAACATCCTTACCTACGATCCCTATATCGGCTGCTCCGTATTCAACATAAGTGGGAACATCCATTGGTTTTGCTAATATCCACCTCAAGGTGCTCGTTTTATTGGTTAATATAAGCTTACGTGTATCTTCAAAGTGTTCAGGTATCTCAATATTCGTCTTTTTAAATATTTTCAATGCTTCTTCCATGATTCTTCCCTTTGGCATTGCTATTGTTATATAATTATCTCCCATCATCATGCTCCTCCGTTAAGCATTTTCCATTCTATTGCTGCTACCTTTAGGTTAAAAAAAGTACGATTGTTTCATTCGTTTTTCTTTTATCCTCGACAAAGGCTGGTAAGTTATCCTCTTCAATCCTATAGGACTCTACTACTCTATTGGTGGTGCTTCTCATTTTCAATATATAGGTCAATGCTTCTTCTTGATGTTTATTATCATATAAAACAATAATGTGAGTGGTATCGTCCTCTTGCGATTGAGATATCTCTAATATGCGATTAATTTTAAGCGCAAAGCCTATTGCCTGCTGTGGATTATTAAAGGCTTTAAATAATGTGTCATACCTCCCACCACTACATACGGGAAAGCTTGTTTTCTTTGCCGTACCTTCAAAAACCATACCTGTGTAATATTCCAAATGAGGAACCAGTGATAAATCGTACGAAACATAAGAATCCACACCATAAATTTGCAGAAGCTTCCCAACCTGCATCAGATCGTTTATCGCTTTCTTTACCTCGTCAGATTCAGTGAACGCTAAAGCACGAGACAATGATAAAAAATCCCCATTTATTTTAAAAACCGATAATAATGCCTGAATTCCTTTTTCGGAGGATACAACCTCCTTCACCTTGTCTCTATAACCAACCATATTTTTTTCAGCTAAATATTTTTTTAATGTCTCCTTTATTTCTTCATTATCTATCCATTCATTTAGAATGCCATTTAAGTATCCTGTATGACCAACGGTAATCCGAAAATCACCAATATTTAATAATTTCAATGACTCTGTTGCAAGTGCTAGAATTTCTGCATCAGCACTCGGTGTTCCCTCGCCAATGAATTCAACACCGGATTGAAAGAATTCAGATGCCCGTCCTGCTTCATTTTCCTGTGCCCTAAAAACATTCGAATGATATGACAATCTTATTGGGCGTCCATCCTCTTTCAGAATTGAAGATACAACCCTAGCAATAGGTGCAGTCATGTCTGGACGTAAAACTAGCGTTTTTCCAGTTCGATCTAATAATTTAAACATTTTCTCATTTGGTATTTTGCTTGCTTTTCCAACGGTCTCATCAAATTCTAGTGTTGGTGTATGTATTTCTCTGTACCCCCACATTTGAAAAAGCTCCTGTAATTTGTTTTCAATCAAACGCTTCTTTGCCGAAAGCGTTGGTAATAGATCATGAAAACCAACTGGTTTCTCAAATTCTTTTACTTTTCCCATTCCTACCATCCTTTAAAACGCTTTAGTTTGCTAATTAATTAAAGTAATTCTATAGATAAAAAGTCTATCACTGGTAGACATTATCGTCAAGTAGTTAATAAAACTTCATTCAGGTGGGTTTACTGAATGTTTAGTTGCAATTATCCAGGAGCTTAGTGCCGTTTATTTCTGAATGGAAATATTAGCGGCGCTTTGCTATCGGGCTAGTAAAACTTCATTCAGGTGGGTTTCCTGAATGTTTAGTTGCAATTATCCAGGAGCTTAGCCCCGTTTATTTCTGAATGGAAATATTAGCGGCGCTTTGCTATCGGGCAAATTACACTACTAATATCGAAAAAGCTGCTTTTGCCAGCAGCTTTCATTCGTTTTATTTAGTTAAATTGCTATCTTTTTTTTGCATGAACGCTTACATCGTTGATCTATCTTTTATTAGCTATTTGATACATTTCCTCGATGACTTGACCTATTGCTTTTCTTCTCTTAATCTCGATTTGTCTAAAATCATTTTCCTCTTTCCTTTTTCCTAAGTCCTGCTGTAGTAAACTAGCAAAGGTCCCCAATTCTGTACGTAGCCTTTCAATTTCAATTTCTTTATCAAAGGATAGGTGTAAGCTTTTAATTCCATATATTTGACTCATCTCTTTTAAGGCATCCTTGGCCATTCCTTCTGGCATACATTTAAATGGGTAGATATGGAGAATACCGTCCACCCCGTCCTGCTCAATATGATGACGGGCATGTGCCACAGTGGGTTGACCATCACCTCCTATTTCATGCTCTAAAAATGGTTTTGCATCTGGTTCTCTAACCCATTTATTTACCTTGTATATGCCATTTATTTCTAATATTCGAAGGATTGGCTTTAGTAATTCTTGACTTTGAATGTAGTGATATTTTAAACCTTTAAAAGCACCCTTAATGAAATGACTGAGTCTCATTCCTTCTATTGCTTCAATGCCAAGCATCCCTAATAAATTATCAACAGTTCCCCTATTTGCAAAAGGAGTTAAGGCAACATAAATTTCGCCAACAACGACAACCTTAGGCTTTATTTCCTTATCCTGTTCAATCTGTTCTAGTTCCTTAATTGCTAATTTATTCACTTCTAAAATATCCACTATATCATGCTTTACATCCAGCTCATTAACCCATCTTTTTAACATCTTTGTTGTCGTACCACGAATTATTTCATGTGCTCTTACCCTTAACGCTTTATCCTGTAATTCTTCATAGGCTAAAAGCTTTTTCCACCCAGGCCAAACAACGCTTTTCAACACCCTTATTAATTCTATTTCTTCCTTTGTTTTTTTTATTTTACTTATTTTCTGATTGTCTATTAGCCTTAATTTCTCTATCACTTGTACTAGCTTAGTATTGTTAGCCACATCAGCAAGCTCTTGTAAAAAGGATAGCAGATTTCTTCCTTCATTATCAATTGCTATCATTTCAAGCGTATATCCATATTTAGCTAAAGCAGTAGAAAACTCCTTTTGAAGGGATTTTAGACCAGCTATTGCGTACCATCCAAAAGTGCATGGACCTTTTCCTCCTGCCATTAATATGATGATTCTTCTTGGCTCAACTATTTCTTGATTATTTTTTTTAGTCTCCACTTCTCTTAATAATCGTTGTAGGGTTTCCTTTAGGCTTCCTAGATACAAAGCAAAGGGAGAACAGGTTTCTGTATATTGGTTATTCCCTTTGCTTAAGGTTTCTTCATCTACCTGCGCTGGTGGGTATAAATATTTATCTAACCCTAATTGATACCACACTTCCTTAATAAGGAGGTCAATACCTGTACCCATATTGGGCCAAATAAAGACAGGATTTCTGGATTTATTTTCTTTTTCTAATTTATATTTAGGCTCTATTAATGCCCCTTCAGATAGACCTCGATCATTCCCTTTTATTCTTAGATTCCTTTTCTGCTCTAAGAAACCTAGAATGGTCTCAAATCTTGTTTGAAAACCAACACCACCTGATTGTTCGTCAAATTTAAAGGTCCAAACAGCTTTTCCATGTTCTTTTAGCTGCTCTGTAAAATAATCAATTTGGAAAGCATCAGGATGACAACCAAAGCTACCAATAATAATAAATCCATCTGCTTGGTCCCTTATGATATCAATGAATGCTTGAGCCATCCGATGATAATCATAGAATCCATTTACCTTTTCAAAGCGATCCTTTATTGCAGCGAAGGGTACATCATCAATAGTTAATACTGACACGCCCTTTTTTCTAAAATAGGTTTTTATATCTGCTGATAGCGCATCATCATCAACTAAATAACTTCTTCCTAGTAAGGCTAAACGAATTTTCGAAGGATCTTCCATTGCTTTTTCAAAACGTGTTGATTGATGTAAAATAACTTCTTGATATGCTTGTTCAAAAGCATGGTTGATTTTCCTAGACTTGTCATCGGGTATCCACCCATTTGTTTTGATCTTTAATCTTTTCCATTTACTATGTTGATGTAAATCAGAGTACACCGATTCGCAAACTTGTTTTAAATGAACCTTATCTAATGATTCTATTTCGGGTGAGATAATATATGGCAAATGCTTCACGTCATTTGCATAGCTTTTAATTGTTTCGCCATCTATCAAACCATTCAATAATGCCATTTTTTTATTCGAACTTTGTTTCATTCGATAGCCAGTCATACTTGCTAATGAGCGAATAATAACACCATCTAAGTCCCGATATTTTGCACAGGTGCTAGTATTTGGATGCTCTCCTTTAATAATAGGGGCTAAAATATAATTTATTTCTGGATAATGATTGATTAGACTATAAATATGACCGATATATACCCTAAGTGGCAAACAAAATTCTGCACTTGCTAAAGTGGTACCGGCCTCTATCATTTCTGGTTTTGTGATACTGCTTTTTATTATCTTGATATCCATGTGCTCTAAAAAACGAATCATTAACTTGGAAGCTTTATATTTCCCAGTAAATGACGTAGAAACCCCAACTACAGGATTTATATGATTGTTCATTAGGCAAATCCTCCTTGAAGTAATTGTCGAACATGCTCTTTTGATCCCTTTTCTTCAAGCATTCCTTCAAACAAACCAAAATCACAATTAATCGATTTATAACCTGAAATCGGTACACCGTTTTCCATTAACGTAATCACTCCTGAACAGGTTCGCTCACATAAGGGATGTTTACAAGTCAATGTTTTTGTATGATAGTAAGAGCTTAAAATATGGTCAAAGCCTTTAAAATAGGATTCATAACCCTTTTCATAAGCCTCTTTTGCTTGTAAAGCAGCTCCTAATGCTCCTGCTCCCACAACAAGTCTTGGATCATTAGCTAATATAAACTCCTCTTTACTCACATTCAATGTATCAAGAAAAGCTTGTTGAATTGCTTTATTTAAGAAGGTCCCCCCCTGAGCCACGATTGGAACAGCTAAAGCTTTTCCCTTAGCTATATCTGATAAATAGGTGCGACATACTGAATAAGCCAAGCCCATAAATAAATCGTTAGTAGGGAATCCCGCTCTTGATTTATGAATAATATCTGATTCACCAAAAACTGCACATCTTCCTGATATTCTTGCAGGTGAATGAGATGTTAAAGCAATCTCACCAAATCGTTCTAAAGGAATTTCAAAACGTTTTGCAATTGCTTCAATAAATGCACCAGCACCTGCTGCACATTTATCATTCATCGCAAATTCAATACCTGTATCATTCATAATGATTATTTTTGCATCATTACCACCAATATCCATAATGACTTTTACATTAGGAACCATGAATTTGGCCCAAGTAGTGTGGGCAATAATTTCTGTTACCTTCACATCTGCTGTATTTTTTGTTTTTTTTGTGATTATATCCCTAGCTAATTCCCCAGCGCTACCCGTTGTACCAATTCCTCCTAGCTTCTCATGATGGGGATGATGTTTTTCAAGCTGAATAAGGGAGAGTAATAATGCATGTATTGCATCACCAGAGGTATCGATAGAGCCGACAGCCTTTATTTCAATTCCCTTTTTTGTGCTCTTTACTAATGCGTATTTTGTTCCCCTTGAGCCACCGTCAATCCCTGCAAAATAGACTCCTTCACTACTTCTAGCGTTTGAATCATGACTATTTTTATCGTTTGTTTTATAATTTGAATATCCCCTGCGAATTGGAACATGAATTGCAGTATGTTCTTGTGGGAAATCCTTTACATTTTTATCGTTTAAAGAGCCTTCACACCTACCTCCTAAAGTGTCCAATATCGCAGTACCTGATGTTGTTTTCTCCATTGGTTGGGATAATTCACAAGCATTTTGACAGCCATGACAATATCTTATACGGCTATGAATTTCTCGTTCAAAGAAATTTTCTTTAAAAACGGAGGCTTGACTTTCCTTTCCAGCCTTCTCGTCCATTACAATGATGGCCATTCCTAAAGCTCCAATAATATCATGGTGTGGGGGAACAATCACCTCTGTTCCTAGTTTTCTTTCGAATGCTTTTTTTACTCCTTTATTGAAGGCAACTCCACCCTGAAATAGTACTGGACTGGGTAATTCATAGCCTTTTACCACATTATTTATATAATTAGAAACCATGGAATCACATATCCCAGCTAAGCGTTCAGACAAAGAGACTCCCTTCTGTGTTAAATGACGAAAATCTCTTCTCGAAAAAACGGTACAGGTAGCATCAATTCTTGCTGAATTCATTGCTTCTAACGCTTTATTCCCAAAGCTGCTCAATGATATCTCCGCCTCGTCTGCAATTTGCTTTAAAAATTCTCCTGTACCTGCTGAACAGATGGTATTCATATTAAAAAAAATCGGAACATTTTCTTTATCGAATACAATGACCTTAGAATCCTGCCCGCCTATCTCAATAATAGTACCTACCGTTGTTAATACTTCTGATTTACCATTAATTTTCCTTCTAATTTTCCCTCTTTTTAATAAATGCTGTACCCCAACATAATGGGCAAAGATTTCTGTTCTAGTTAAGTCAGCACCAATAATGTGGCGATTTAATTCTCTTCCACTACCAGTTATCCC
This sequence comes from uncultured Bacillaceae bacterium, assembly GCA_964514395.1. Lineage (GTDB taxonomy): Bacteria > Bacillota > Bacilli > Tepidibacillales > Tepidibacillaceae > CAZEQK01. The sequence goes on along the minus strand of CAZEQK010000025.1, from coordinate 399 downwards.
AATACCAGCTATCTCTTTATCATCCATCGAATCAAGGTATTGTTTAAAGGCATGCTTCACAGCATCTACCTGTGAAGGGTAATCGTCATGTCTAATATAAACAGGCTTTCCCTTTATTTCTCCATCATAGCTAATCCCTACTACCTTTACCGTCGCTGAACCAATATCAACACCTATATAGAGTTTATGACTCATTGTTATCCTCCATTAATTTATTAAATTAACTCAATTATACATTTTTCCCATAAAGTATTAACTTATATACACGTTTATCATCATTCGTTATGAAATAAATAATTACCGATCATAAAGTGAATACAGCCACTGAAATGTACCACTCTCGTCATGTTTTTTACCAATGAATGCCAAGAAATTTACCATGCAACGCCAAAGTATTTA
>CAZEQK010000024.1:0-47004 GCA_964514395.1 uncultured Bacillaceae bacterium | reverse complement strand
AACTCGCGACCCTCGCCTTGGCAAGGCGATGCTCTACCACTGAGCCACGTCCGCAAAATAAACATGGTGGTTCGGGACGGAATCGAACCGCCGACACGAGGATTTTCAGTCCTCTGCTCTACCGACTGAGCTACCAAACCACAATTTGAACAAGATTCATCTTATCATTTTCAATGTTCTTCGTCAATATGAATAAAATAACTGATAAGTAATTTTATTAAGTATTTTTATGATTACCCTCATTATCAGTTTATTTATTCTTCTTTTTATTTTGAACATACTGATATGTATTTTTTCCTGTTGAATAGATTCCAGCAGCTATTACACCTTGCTCTATTCCTGTTCGCATAGCATCAACAATATTGTGGTCACCAAAAATCATGCTGTTTATTACATTCAAAATTACAATTAAAAGCAAAGATACCCAAGCCCTTAATTTTTTATTAATTTTTAGTTTTTCACTTATTATGGGTGTTAAGGACATAGCCATCGCTATAATTATACTTATTTCAATCAATTTTACCCCCTCCTTATTTATTTAAATTTATGATTTTTACAGCTACTCTATTACATAAACCTCATATTTTTGAAATCTTATGTACAAAAACTTCCTTCACAATTTATACACATTTATATAACAAATTTTCTTACTTATACGTTAAAATGATTTTTATAATAAATCGTAAAATCCACATTTATTTAATTTTTTTGAGTTTAAGGAGGATAAAAAATGGCAAATCAAAAAATTACATCATCAGTTTCTCTAAAAGAGGGCTGCCAAGTTGAAGTAGTATCTCGTGGTTTCAAAATTACCATTGATGAACCTGCACAAATGGGTGGGACAAATACAGGTATGACACCAGTTGAGTTACTATTATCTGCTTTAGGAAGCTGCTTAACTGTTACAATAAGTATGTTTTCAAAGCATTTCCATGTTGATATTAAAGAGTTAAATGTGAATGTGGAAGGTGATCTTGATCCCATGGGAGCCATGGGAAAGGATAGCAATGCTAAAATAGGATATAGCGATATTCGCATTAATATTCAAATCGTATCTGATGCACCGAAGGAGAAAATTGATCGTTTAATAAAAATGGCAGAAGAAAAATGCCCTGTTAGTGATACATTAAGGTTCGGCGCTCCCATCAGTGCAACATATGAAATAACAAAAGAAATAGCATAATCGTGAATCATTTACACTGATCCAATAGAATAATAAGAGGATGACCTAAAGCTCGCATCTAAGTGACAGCTTTGAGACATCCTCTTTTTTATATGCTTTTATGACAGGATGTATAAATCTCGCAAGTTAATACAATATTAATATTAAGCTTAACCATTACGATACTACTAAATATGATAAACCCTGTACTTATGTAAATGATCGTATTTGTCCGATAGCTAGCTGACGCTAATACTTGGAAAATAGGCGGCTTAAGCTCCTGGATAAGTTCAACTAACATTCAGGTATTCAGTTAAATGTTAGTTGAACTTTATGCTTCATATATCGTTATGGAAATTAATATTTTATTAATGCACATTGATTATAATGCTAGGAGGGAAAAAGATGAAAAAAAACATAGTAATTCTTGGTGGAGGTACTGGTGGCACCATGGTTGCTAATCATTTAGCTAATGAGCTTAAATCTCAAATTAAGAGTGGCGAAATTAGTATCTCAATGATCACGCAATCGGACAAACACATCTACCAGCCAGGCTATTTATTCGTCACTTTTGGTAAGGAAAAGCCTGACCACTATGTAAAGGACCAAAAATACTTAATATCTCCTCATATAAATTTAATTGTTGATGAAGCCAAAAACATCGATAAAAATAATAGGAACGTAGTAACAACAAATGGTAAATATTCTTATGACTATCTTGTAATCGCTACTGGATCGATCCCTCGATTTGATCTTGTACCTGGATTAGCGGAAGGTGCGAACAATTTCTATTCAATGGAGGGTGCGCTAGAATTAAGGGAAAGAGTATTGAATTTTAATGGTGGTAAAATTGTCATTACATTAGGTCTTCCTCATAAATGCCCTGTTGCACCAATTGAGTTGTTTTTCATGATGCACGAGTTTTTCGAAAATAAAGGGATACGAGACAAGGTAGAACTAGTTTATACCTATCCTATTGAGGATCTTTTCTTAGCCCCTCCTGTAGCAAAATGGCTACAGCCTCAGCTAGAGAAACGTAATATTAAATATGTTACAAATTTTGTGCCTGGAAAAGTTGACCCTGAAAAACAGATATTAGTTTCAGAGGATGGTAAAGAAGAGAGCTATGATTTGCTTATCTCTATTCCACCTCACCGTGGGGCTGATGTGATATTTAATTCGGAAGGATTAGGAAATGAACAAGGTTGGATTGATGTAGATCCTCACACGTTGAAAGCAAAAAATGATAACTCGATTTATGTTATTGGTGATGCCACAGCTATTCAAATAAGCAAAGCAGGATCAACAGCGCATTACCAAGCTGACTTTGTTGCTAAAAATATAGTAGCTGAATTAGATGGCGTAACACCTTCTAATCACTATAGTGGGAAAGTCCTTTGTTTCATTGAAACTGGTCTTGAAGAAGCGACCTATATCACAATGGATTATAAACATCCTCCTAAACCAGTTCCTCCATCCATTATGTTGCATTGGTTTAAAATATCCTTTAACGAACTGTACTGGATGTCAGTAAAAGGACTTTTATAAGAAGGGGTGTTGGAATTGAGTACAAATCAATCTGTAGAATCAACGACTCAGGAATTCACTATTGATGAAATTGCCACAATGAAAAAAGTAATAAATTTTGCAAAATCCATTATTGATAGCCTAAATACTGGAGCGGTTGCTAACCTCGCTTCAACTATTAATTCACTAGGAATCATGTTAGAAAGCATAAATACTCCTGAAATGCAGGGATTAATAAGTGAGGTTTCAGATTCCAGTCAAGATTTAACAGTACTTCTAAAACAATTATCAAATATGCAAGAAGACGGAACATTAGATTCATTGATGGAAATGGCAACCTTTATCAGTGCTGTTAAAAAATCAATGTCCTCTGATATTATTCTTAAAATGACAAGTGTAATTCCTGAACCAAAAGTGATAAATACAGTTGAAAAATTAATTGAGGCTGCCAATGATACCAATGAAGAAGTGAAAAGTAATCCACCAAATATAAGCATCTTCTCGTTGCCAAAAATGTTAAAGGATCCTGAGATGCAATATTTACTTGGATTTTTAACTGTATTTGTTAAAAAATTTACGAAAATAACAAATGAATAAATAAAAAAAACGGTAAACTTTTATGAAGTCTACCGTTTTTTACAAGCTACATATACCTAGAATAGGTTTTCTTTTTATTTTTTGTTATTAAATAGATTACTAACGATAGACCACCAATTCCTAAAAGGGTTAATGAATAAGCGGCTATATGGGCTATTAAGTCGTATATCATCACTTCAATCACATGATAGATAGAGCTTTTTATTTGTTCTAGCTCCCCTGAAAAGGTTAAGATTGAGCCAATAGCTCTCTCGTTTAAAATAAACTTAATTGTACCTGGAATAATTGAAATAACTCCAGCTACGGTCAAGGTAATACCTGTCCATCTGAAAAATAATTTTGATTGAATTGTAATGATCGCTCCTAACAAAAAGGCAATCAAATTAACGATGTATAATAGATAAAGCCCTTTTTGAAACTTCTGATAAACATTTCGTAATTCCTTTAGTTGTTTCATATATAGGCTTGCAAAATCATAGGAGCTAGGAATGTTTTTTTCTATTGATGACAAAATTTCATCATTTAGAATATTAGCAGGTAAGCCTTCAGCATTCGCAATTTTTTTAATTTGAGCTTTTCCTATTTCCACAAATGCATCACGAAAATCCTGCATAGGAATTGGTTCTACTCTTTCTGTCCTTTCTAAAATAAAATCCCATAGATGTCTTTGAGCAATTGTGATTTTAGAAGCAATCCAGTAGGTTGTAATTTCACTTTCAGCAAAATTATTCACAATTCTATTTACGATTGCTTTTCCTTGTGCTTGATTGATATGATCCGTATTTTTAATAATAATACGCTTTATATACCCGTCCAAATTCTCGTAAATTCCGCTTTGTTCTAAATAATTTGCAGTTTGATAAGGCTTCATTATTGTGATATGTAACGAATGAAGAAAAATATTAATAGGTAATAAAAAAATAAGGGTTAAACTTAAAAAAATTAAAATTGCATTACGAATTATCTTCAATCTATTCACCTCATACCATATACCCACATCTAACTTTAGTGATGTCTATAATTTTTGTTAAACTGTCATTTTTTTTCTGTTTTCATCCTCTTTCACCAATCGATCAAGGGATAAATAAATAACACCTGCAATCATAGCTCCGATTCCTAATATACTAAATAGCACATTACCGAGCAATCTATCTAATAAAAAACCAGATAATAATGGACCGACTGTTCCTCCCATTATCCATTGCAAACCAGCTGCTCCCATATAGGTCCCTCGTAAATGCTCTGGAGCTAAATTAGCAACAAAGGTCATTTGAACCGGTGACATAAGCATTTCTCCAAGGGTATAGATTGCATAAAAGAAAAGAAGTATCGACATAATCATAAAATATGGTGTATGTAACCGATTAAATAGTAATGGTAACCAACCAACAGCGATTAAACCGATTCCAAACAGAATCGCTCCGTATAACATGATTCTACCAATCGGTTTTTCTCCTGCCCATTTTGAGATGGCAAATTGAAATAACACAACCATTGTACCATTTAAAGCCATTAAATATGGATAAGGATTTTGGGCATCAGATAAGAAAGATAGCTCATTATTAAAATGAAGTGGTAGCATTCCTTCCGTTTGGGAAAAGCCCATCGATATAATAATACCTGTCATGATAAAAATAAATAAAAGTCTATCTTTAAATATCACTTCAAGGGTTGATGGTAATTTTCTATTTTCTTCTTTTTCATGGTTCTTATTATTTTGAGTTTTTGTTTTCGGTAGTGTTTCTCTAATAAAAATAAATACAATCAATGAATAAAATAAAAGTGAAGATGCCGTTATCATAAAAATAATAGACTTTGAAATAACAACAATCGAAGCACCAATAATTGGACCGATTGCTGCACCAATATTATTACCCATTCTTAATAAGCCAAAGGCTTCTGTTCTCTTTTCTACAGTCGTTACATCAGCCACCATTGCCGATGCCGCTGGATGGAACAAGGAATTAAATAAACCTAACATAGCAGAAAGAACTAAATAAGCAAAAAAATTATCAAAAAAGACGAACCCTAACATGAGAATCCCATTACCAAACATGGATAATATCATGATAGGCTTTCTTCCATATATATCAGCTAGCCGCCCACCAATCAGGGAACCGAACATTGCTGTAAGTGGTGAAACAGCCATTAATATGCCCACTTGAACTAATGAATCAACGCGGTCCTTTAAATATAAAGCTAAAAAAGGCATTAACATCATAAATGCAAGTCCATTAATCGATTCACCTATAAAACGAATCCAAATGTTTCTATCTAATCCTCGAAATTGATCTAAGATTTTAATCATTATCTTTATTCCTTCCAAAAGGTCTTTCATAAATTATATTAGATGGGGACATATTATTTTACCATAAAAAAATTATTTTGTTAAAAGACAAAATATTCGAATAGATAATAAAAAAGCCACCAATTAGGTGGTCATTATACTATATTATTTTTACCATTAAAATTCATCCACTAAATGCCAAAAATCACTTTTTACCATTTGACTTGTGTCCCTCTGGCCTATCATTTCAGCGATATAGTTTTTCATACTTTCTAATTCTAAAATCCGACTAATAATACATTTTTTTTCTGAATCAGTAGTATGCTTATGGTTTTCAACTTTTTTTAACCTTTCAATTCGTATATCTATTTCTTGTAGAATTTTGTTTGGCATCTATTATACCCCCTAGCAATATTTACTTGGAAACGCTAACATTTATTTCTACAAAAAAACAATCAATTTCTATATATTCTAATAATATTATTTACTTCTTAATAATATTATATACAATTTTAGAAAAAACGCAAAATTTTTTTTTTTCTGAAAAATTAAAACCTACTTAGACAATTAAGTAGGTTTTACAATACTATGAAACTACTATATCTAACAATTACTACACAATTGCTATACTTTGTGGAGGGAGTACATATCCTTCATTCCCAGCTAAAAATAAGCTTTGTGGCCCAGTTGGATCACCCTCATCCCCTGCTAAATGTACAATACCAACATAAGAATAAACAAAGCTTAATGCAAATAACAAGCTAAACCCCTCTTAATCCTTTTCACTAAATCTACCTCCATTTAATTTTTTATTAGCTATAAGTGCTATCTTAAAATATTTTGTTGCAAGCTTATATTTCCTTAGACTAACGTAATAGTCTCCTAAATCCTCTGCTATTTCTAAAACCACTTTCCATCTTCCAATTAATTGAAAATAATTCACTGATTCCTTCATGAAAGCTTCAAACCTATCATATTCGTTTAAACGATAATTTATTCTAGCCTCGACTATTTTCAGCTGAAATTTATCCTCTTCGACTGTGGAAAACTGCTTTGCTTCCTCTAAAAATCCCTTCGCTTTTCCTAGTAAATTTTGTACTAAAAGAATATTTAAGATCGCTCGATAAGTTGCCTGAATATTATTGCTTTGTGCTTCTTTTTTTAGCTTTAAGCTCCTAAAGAAATATTCTAAACTCTTATTGATTTTATTCTCTTCTTTATATACTAGACCTAAATTATGAAAGATATTTGGCTTTAATACATCAAAATTATATTGATTGGTCATTTCTAAGGCATTAATTAAATGTTTCTCCGCATTGATTAAATCATATTTTTCCCAATAAATGATCCCTAATAAATTATCAGTCTCTGCTGCCTTGTACCATTGTCTTTCATGTAGATGTAAATCAAGAGCATTTTGGGCAAAAATGACTGCATCATTCATCTTATTCAGTCTCATAAAGACTAATGCTAAATTATAATTTATAATCGCTTTAAGAAAGTTTGAATTTACTAAGAGGAGCTGTCGTTCAAAATAAAGATAGCTGCTATCATAATCACCACTAAAATAATATTTAACAGCCAATAAATAGTAGTAAACTTCTTTAAACTCTGTGGGTAATGTATCGATGTTAGAATCAACTATGTGGGGTAAAACATTTTTTTCAAAAATACGAAAGGAATTATCATAATTTTCTTTTTTATAAAGATAATATCCTTCTAATAGTTCAAAAAAAGTTTCTTGATAGATGGAATTTATATAAGGAACCCTGCTATGAATATCACTGATTATCTCTACTGCTCTTTCTAAATCAAGATTATCTATAGAAGATTTTAATTCAAGTAAAAGCTTTTCTAATGACATATCTTTTTCACTCGTTCTAACTAGATAATCACTAGGAACATTTAGTTTTTGAGCTAAGGCAATTAAAATATCTGAAGAAGGCTCAAATCTACCTGTCTCAATATTGCTCAAGTGAGAATATGATACAATTCCTTTCGCAAGATCATTCCTTTCTATTTTTCGCAATTTTCTAATTTTTTTGAGCCTATTAGAAATATGCAATGTCCATCCTCCCTATTAATAAGATTTTCTCTTATTAGTATTTTAAAGGATGGACATTACTAATTAAAGAGGCTTTTGTTTTATTTTAGAAATATATTTTGCATGCATTAAGAGTTAGTGAGGAATATCGTTTAATTGGAACTAGTATCGAAGAAATAGCTGCCTGAACCAGAATAAGAAGTTACTTTGACTGTATAGTTACCTGTAGTGGAGGGGTTAATAGTTACTAATTCTTGTCGTGTTACACCTTCTGAGCTTCCCACTAAACTTCCCTGTGGATCATAGACATAAAGGTCGAAGTCTGGACTTCCACCAAAGAATCCGCTAACCCAATTTGTAATGATTAGTGTTACTGCAAGAGGATTACTGGTTGATGTCACATTTAGTGTCCAGCTATCATAGTCACCAGAATAAGTTAGACTTCCGCTTGCATAATCATGAGCGGGAACTGCTATACCTGTTCCTGAATAGCCTCCAGCAGACTTAATAGCTTCATATGCTTGAAGACGACCTTTACCATAATCAATATCTGCTCCTGTTGGACCCCAATCCTCTGCAGTATTCATTAAGGTGCTTTTTATACTACTAGTTGTGATCGAAGGATTGGCATCAATCATTAATGCCATTACACCTGCAGTAAATGGTGTAGCCATACTTGTTCCACTATATGCCACATAGCCATTTGTTGAATTAGCTTCTGCGGCTGTAATATGATAGCCTGGTGCAGCTACATCAGGTTTAATTCTTTCATCAGCAGTTGGACCACGACTTGAAAAGCTAGCCAAATCAAAGCCCATTTCGCCTACATCAGCCATAGCACCTACTGTTACTGCATCTACAGCAGCTCCAGGTGAACCAACCGTATATCTAGCAGGTCCCTCATTTCCAGCGGCTACTGCAACAGCAATACCATTTGCTACCGCATTATTAACTGCTACTGAAGTGGAATCTGTTCCATCTGAGCTAGTAGCAGCACCTAAAGATAGATTGATGACACGAATATTATAAACATCTTTATTTTGAACAACCCAATCTATACCAGCGTCAACTGTACTCATCGATCCGCTGCCTCTTCTGTCAAGAACCTTTACACCTACTAAAGCCGCCCCATAGGCAACACCCTTGTAATTGGCATTACCATCCCCAGAACCAGCAATGATACTGGATACATGTGTACCATGACCATGATCATCATAGGGGGTAGTTTTTCCTTTTACTAAATCATTCCAACCTATCACTTTACCACCATCTAAATCAACGTGAGTCGCATCAATACCTGTATCAATCACTGCAACAACCACATCATTTTTAGAATAGGAGGTCAAGGAACCATCCATATTGCCATCGAGCCCGAAATCTGTTCTTGCTTTTGATACACCATACCAATAGGATGCTGTATCCATATATGCCTGAACGGGATAATCATACTCTACTTGTTTGACAAAAGGCATTTTTTGTAAAGCTGTTATCTGTCCCTTATTTAAATCTCCAGCAAATCCATCAAATGCTGTATTATACACAAATTTTTTGTTAAATAACCCGATTTTACTCTCAATTACGTTTTTCTTTCCTTCAAACTTACTGTCTAGCATAACGATAACAGGTATCGTTGTATCTTTATCTAACTGCTGCATTTTATTTTCAAGATCATCAAATATTTTGTTTTGATTAGTGTCTGTTTGTTTTGGTATATCCTTCATTTGAACTTGTTGTTTTCCGTTTTGAGCAAGAGCCATCGTAAATGTTCCTAAAACAAGTATGATGGTAAACACGAAAAGCATGATCTTTCTTGTCAAATCCAACACTCCCAATAATATTAATTAAGATTAGCGCTAATCTTAAGGCTATTATATTTGCTTTACCATTCTTTTAAAATAGTTTCCAATTAAGATAATAAACCGTTTTTTTTTGCTATTTCTTTTTAAAAAAATAAGGGTAATTATTGCATAGTGCAATAATTACCTCGTTTCATTCCCTTTACTTTATAACTATTTACAATAGTATTATATATATAGTGATACTTAGTATTTTATAGGACTTTAGACCTAGTTCTACTATGGTTATTTTATCATAGCTGTAGCTGCCAAATCATTCTGTTCTTTGGCATCCCTTTCTTTTTCATGGTGATGCTTATCTACCTTTTCAAGTAAGAACATCCAGATCGTAAAGAGTAGCATAATAAACCCTACAATTCTCCAGCCCTTTGTAAGGGTCACATACTCTAGCACCCTTCCCATAATAATCGGTCCTAATGTAAATCCTAAACCAATGATTAAGGGCAAGGTTGAACTCATTCTTCCACGATGAGATGATGGCGTATGATTTGCAATAAAAGGCATTGAGCTAATCGTAATCAATATCTCACCAATTGTAAAAATAAAAACGGATAGGAAAAAAGCAAATTTTGTACTTACGAATCCAAGCATGCCAAAACCAATTATATAAAGTATGCCACCATAAACGATTCTTCTAATATTTTTTGTTTTAGTAAATATCGACGTAATAATCGGTGTAAAGACCATTACAATAAGACCATTAAAGCCTGCGATAGTCCCATATAAGATGACACCTGCATTTGCAAAGTTATGCTCTGTATGTAGAGGAATCATAAATGCCCATTGCGCATATACAAAGCTATAACCAAATGATATCAAAGCAAAATAAATCAATATTGGTCGAGATATTATCACACTAAAAATAGAACCATCCACTCTTTGTTCAAGCTTTCTCTCTTCACTCATATCCTCTTTTGTCAAATGGATAGTCTCTTTCACAAACAGCAAAATAAGTAGTGTTGCAATAATAGTGGTGATCCCATCTCCGATAAATATTAATTTTAAGTGATTTTCAAACAGTAGTGTTCCGATAACAGGTCCTAACGCAAAGCCCATATTAAAACCGAGATAGGAGAGTGAATATGCCCCATCTCTATTATCTGGTGTTGTTAAATCGGCCATTAAAGCATCATGGGCAGGCTGAGCCACTCCCATTAAAAAGCTTGTAAGCATAATAAGATATACCATAGTCATTGTTGGCTCAACTAGTGCGATGGATAAAAATAATAGTGCCCCTAAGGTATCAAAGATAACGATAATTTTCTTTCTCCCTATCATATCGGTGATTTTCCCACCAATAAGGCTTGCAGGGCCAAATATTAATCCGTTAATGGATATCCAAAGACCTGCTTCACCTGTGGATAATCCAATTTTTCTTGTTAAGATTAGTGTCATCAAAGGGAAAACAAAAACTCCTACTGCATTTACTATTCTTGATAAAAATATGATATAAATCTCTTTAGGTAATCCAATGTACGGTTTTAATAATTTTTTAACACTTTTAACCATGATAATCCTCCGTTCGATGAACCTATGTGAAAAAGAAAAAGCCATACGCTTTGCTATTATAAGCACAGCACATGGCTTTCATTCACTAGGAGTATCGTTAATTTACGCATACTCCTAGTATATGTTTCTATCATTTAGTTCCAATAATAAAAGCCACAGGCAAATGCACCTGTGGCAGGATATTATGAATAATAAAGAACTAGTTTTTCACACAGGTCGTTTGCAGATAAATATTTGATTGGTTTGAATGAGTTGTGTATATGACTAACATGAAAACGACCTCCTTTTTTATTTGACTAGGAAATTATATCCTATTAAGCATACTTTGTCAAAATCAAAATTTCTAATCCTTCCTACTGTTATACTTGAAAATAGCGTCCTGCTGAATGGGAAAAAACCATGGCTGAAACGGATGCTTCTGGTTCCATCATGAACCCTTCAGTTAACTGTATACCAATATCTTCAGGATGAAGAAGTTCAAATAAATTAACTTGATCCTCTAAATTAGGACATGCAGGGTAGCCAAAGGAAACACGGATACCTTGATATTTGGCAGAAAAGCGTTTCTCCATCGACATGTCTATTGGATCAGGGAAGCCCCATAACTCTCTCATCCTTTGATGAACTCTTTCAGCAAAGGCTTCTGCTAATTCCAATGCTGTAGCTTGTAGCATATGTGATCGTAAATACTCTCCTTTTTCACGCAAGCGACTAGCTTGCTCCCTAATATTCTCCCCTGTACTAACGATAAGGAAACCAACATAATCCATGACATCCTCTTCAACGGGACGTAAAAAATCTGATAAACATAAATATGGTTCTACCTGTTGACGGGGAAAGGAGAATCGCTTGATGACTCTCTTTAGATTTTTAGGATCGTAGATGATAATATCATTTCCATCCGCTTGAGCAGGGAAAAATTGATAGATACCATGAGCTCTTATGGTTCTTTCTTGATTGGCTTCCAAAAAGAGCTGATCAACTTTTTCCTTTAGGTCTAACGTTTTCTTATCCCCAATTGCAATTAGTTGCTCTACATTTCCTTTGATTCCTAAATGCTTCCCTAATAGCATTCTCATATTCACATATGGCTGAAGCTGTTCAATCGAATAATCCTTTAATACATGTCTTTTAAAATCAGGCGGTGTATAAACCGATGATTTTTTGATTTTTTTGTTCGTATGAATGGCAAACAATTGTTTAGCCGCGCTCTCGTTCTCTATTTGACCAACCGATTCTATATCTGTTAGATAATCTGTCTCTGCTCTCTTTTTAATGGCCTGCAAATAGCTTTTATCATTTAATTGATTAACGATGCTAAGTCCGTTCATCGCATCCTTTGCATAAAGAACTGGACCTCCATATTCCATCGCAATTCTATTTTCAGTAAATCTTCTGGTTAAAGCTGCACCACCTACGATAAGTGGTATATCAATACCAGACGCCTTTAAATCTTGGGCAGTGCTCACCATTTGCTGAGCAGATTTCACTAACAAGCCAGATAAACCAATTGCATTCGGTTTTTCTTTCTTATATGCTTCGATTAATTGCTCGGGTGGAACCTTAATCCCTAAATTTATAACTTGATAGCCATTATTAGATAGTATAATATCCACTAGATTTTTTCCAATATCATGGACATCACCTTTTACAGTAGCTAATAATATCTTTCCCTTTTGGGCCAATTCCTGGCGTTCCATATGTGGTTCTAAAAACGCTACAGATGCCTTCATCACTTCAGCACTTTGTAAGACTTCGGCCACAATCAATTCATTATTATTAAATAATTTCCCTACTTCTTTCATCCCATCCATTAACGGACCGTTAATAATTTTTAATGGGGAATATTTTTGCAATGCTGCTTGCAGATCATCCAATAAACCTTCTTTTGTCCCTTCAATGACATAATTGCTTAATCGTTCTTCAAGATTTAAGCTTACCGTTTTTTTCTTTACTTTCACCTTTTTATCTCGATAAAAAGCAATAAAATCTGCTAAATATTGTTCATCTGTTTGAAAAATTAATTTTTCAGACATCTCTCTTTCTTCCGTTTTTATTGAAGCATATCTTTGTAATTTCTGTGTGTTGACAATGGCGTAATCTAAACCAGCAATCGTTGTGTGATAAAGAAATATTGCATTCACAACCTCTCTCCCTGCTGGTGGCAAACCAAAGGAAACGTTACTTATTCCTAAAATGGTTTTACATTTAGGAAAAGCTTCTTTGATTAATCGTATTCCTTCAATGGTTTCTACAGCTGATCCAATATAATTTTTATCCCCTGTTCCAATCGGAAAAACTAAGGGATCAAATATGATGTCCTCAGGTGGAATGTCATATTTGTTCACAAGCAAATCATAGGATCTTCTTGCTATCGCTAATTTTCTATCTCGTGATACCGCCATGCCCTCTTCATCAATTGTTCCAACAACAATTGCTGCTCCATACTGATGAATATAAGGTAATATTTCTTCAAAACGTTTTTCTCCATTTTCTAAATTAATCGAATTGATAATCGCTTTTCCCTGAGAATATTTTAAACTTGCTATAATCACATTTGTATCTGTCGAATCGATCATAAGCGGTACTTTCACCTTTTTCACAGCATATTGAAGAAACTGCTCCATGTCATTCAATTCATCTCGATCTGGATTTGCCAAGCATATATCGATGACTTGAGCACCACCCTTTACCTGACTACGAGCAATTTCTGAGGCTTCTTCATACTGATTATTTGAGATTAAATCTCTAAACTTCTTCGATCCAATGACATTGCTTCTTTCCCCAACTAGAATAGGGCGATTATCATCTTCAAGAAATAATGGTTCGATTCCTGATACAGCTGATAAATTATCTTTCTTTGTTAACCGTGGCTTAAAATGATTTAGCTTTTCTGAAAGCTTTTTTATATGCTCTGGTGTCGTCCCACAACAGCCACCAGCAATATTAAGCCAACCATATTCTGCAAAGTCAGCTACCTGATTTGCAAATTCCTCTGGTGATTCATGGTAATGTCCATCCTCATCAGGCAGACCTGCGTTAGGATAACAACTAATGGCGGTACCAGATAGGTTTGACAATGTTCGTAAATGATCACGCATGAATTCAGGCCCTGTCGCACAATTAATCCCAATCGATACTGGATTAAAATGCTCCAATGAAATATAAAAGGACTCGATATTTTGACCAGCCAAGGTGGTACCCATTGTTTCAATCGTTCCCGAGATCATAATTGGTAGTTTAATTTCCAGTTGTGTAAAAGCTTTTTGTATCCCAATACCAGCAGCCTTTACATTTAGGGTATCTTGTGCTGTTTCAATTAATAATAGGTCGACTCCCCCCTGTATCAAAGCTACTGCTTGCTGATAATATGCTTTTACTAATGCTTCAAAGGAAATACCACCTGTAACAGATAATGCTTTTGTAGTGGGTCCAATTGAGCCTGCAATAAATCTTGGCCAATCAGAAGTACCATATTTATCAATCGCCCGTTTTGCTGCATGAACAGCCGCCATATTAATCTCTTCTACCCTATCTTCTAACTCATACTCTGCTAAAACAATCGAGCTCGCGCCAAATGTATTTGTTTCAATAATATCTGCTCCTGCTTTTAAATATTCTTCATGTATCTCTTGAATCAGTGCTGGTTGTGTAAGGTTTAATATTTCATTGCATCCGTCATACTGTTCTCCGCCAAAATCAGCTGCTGTTAAATTTGCTTGTTGAATCATGGTGCCCATTGCACCATCAAGAACTAGGATTTTTTTCTCCATTTGACGTTTGAAAAGATTGTTATCGTTTGTAAACTGCACCTTCATTCGCCTCTAAACCCCTTCTTCAGTAAGTGCTTGTGATAAATCAGCGATTAAATCATCTGCATCCTCTATGCCAACAGACATACGAAGTAATCTGTCGCAAACTCCAACTTCATTACGTATCTCTTCTGGGATGTCCTTATGAGTTTTTAATGCTGGATAGGTTAATAAGCTCTCTACACCACCTAAGCTAGTAGCAAAGGAGATAAGCTTTAGCTTCTTTAAAAAGGAAGGTATCTGTTCTTTATCCTTTACGCGAAAGGATACCATACCACCCGTTCCCTTTGTCTGTCCTAGCTTTCCACTTGGATAAAATACTTGTTCAATACTAGGGTGTTCTTGTAAAAAGGAAACAACTTTTTTTGCATTATCCTGATGCTTATCCATCCGTAAAGCCAATGTTTTCATCCCTCTAATTAATAACCAAGAGTCCTGTGCTCCCAATACTCCACCAATCGTCTTGAAATAGGTTCCTACCTCTTCTGATAATTCTTTCCCTTTTGTTACGATTAATCCTGCTAACAAATCATTATGGCCACCAAGATATTTAGTTCCACTATGGAAAACAATGTCTACACCAAGTTCGATTGGAGTTTGGTAGTATGGCGTTAAGAACGTATTATCAACAATCGTTCGTACACCTTTTCCTTTAGCTATCTCAGCGATAGAACGAATATCCACTTCTTGCATCATTGGGTTCGTTGGTGATTCAATAAAAATAGCCTTTGTGTTTGATTTTATCTCTTTTTTCAATAATTCTATATCACGCAAATCAATATAGCTAAATTCCAAATGATATCTTCTTAATATTTCTTCAAATAATTTGTAGGTACCTCCATAGATATCAAGCGAAGCAATGACATGATCCCCGGAAGAAAATAATGCAAATATGGTTTGAATGGCTGCCATTCCTGAACTACAGGCAAAGCCTTTGTCACCCTTTTCTAATGAAGCGATTGCTTCCTCTAATACATCCCTTGTTGGATTTGCTAGTCTTGAATAATTATACCCTTCACCCTCCTCAACAGATGTATGAAAGAAAGTACTTGATTGATAAATTGGATAGCTTATCGACCCTGCATTCCCATCCTTACGATTGCCTATTTGAACTAATTCCGTATCTATTTTCATTTTTTTCTCCTTTCAAGTGGTAGTATTTATCATTGTTTTTTTAAATTGCATTTCGATTTCCATTTATCCTATTATGAGAGATTTCTAATACTTCATAAATAATATTTAAATCTCCAATAGGGTATATATGAATACCTTGTACCATATCCTTTATTTCATTAATTAACTTCTGTGCTTGTTCTACCCCGGCCTGTCGTCCTCCATGTAGTAGCCCTTTTATTGTGTCATCTGGAATATGAATACCCGGAACATTGTTAACTAAATAATTAGCCATATTCACACTTTTTAATGGAAGTATTCCAAAAATGATATGAACAGGTAATTCCTTTGTTTTTTCTAAAAAATGCGCTACTTGACTAATATGAAAGATAGGCTGTGTTTGTATAAATTGAACCCCGGCATCTATTTTTCGCTTTAGCTTATCTACTTCAAGCATAATGTTTTCTGCTCCAGGATTAGCTGCACCGCCAATGAAAAATTGAGTAGCACTATTTAGTGCATTGCCAGCCATATCGTTGCCATGATTCAACTGATTCGCTATACTTGCTAGTCCCGTAGAATCAACTTCAAAAACACCTTTTGCAGTTGGATGATCTCCTCTTTCTGGCCGGTCTCCTGTTAATGTCAATATATTTTTCACACCTAACGCAGCTGCTCCTAATAGCTCTGATTGTAATCCTAGGATATTTCTATCTCTACAGGTTAAATGAAAAATCGATTCTATCCCCATATCCTGTTGGATGACATGTGCTAATGTGATTGGACTCATTCTTAATTTGGCCATGGGGCTATCCGCGATATTGACGCCATCCACATGTCCCTTTAACAAGCTCGCTTTTTCTAGCACTGGCATTGGGTCGGCCCCTTTTGGTGGCTCCAATTCAACCGTTGTAACAAATTTCCTTAATTTTAATTTCTCCTTTAAACCGTGAACCTGATATATACTCATGTCTTAGCAAGCTCCCTTCGATTTGCATTCACAAATAAAATAATCTGATCTATATTTATAAGAGTCCAACCTTTATATGTGGTGCCCATTTCTCAAATTCAACTAAAAAACCATCGTGTCCAAAGGTGGTATCCACCTGAATAAATGAAGCCTTTTTACCTAAAGCTTGAAATACTGAAACAAATCTCTTTAATTGCTCGGAAGGGTATAATAAATCACCTTGGAAACCAAATGAAAGAACTGAAGCTTTTATGCCTTTTAATGCATTTTCCCAGCCACCTCTTCCTCGCCCAATATCATGGCTATCCATTGCTTTTAATAAATAAAGATAGCTATTTGGATCAAACCGGCCAATCAGCTTTTTCCCTTGGTGAAGCAAATAGGATTCTACTTCAAATGCTACCTCATCATGAGACTGTCCCCATTGCTGTTGAATTTTTCGATTAAATCGATGATTAAATAGCTGTGATGAACGATAGGTAATCATCCCTAGCATTCTAGCTATGCTTAAACCTGAAAGATTTTGCTCTTTATCTGAGTAATTACCATTATTCCATATAGGATCTTGCATAATCGCTTGTCTAGCGATCGCATTAAACGCAATAGCAAAATCACTTAAATACGGTGTAACAGCGATCGGAATTAACAAATTCATAAAGGTTGGATAAAGAATGCCCCACTCTAAAACCTGCATTCCCCCTAAAGAACCCCCTATTACAGCATGAAGGTGCATGATACCTAAATGCTCCATTGCTAGATATTGTGCTTTTACCATGTCCCTGATGCTTATAAATGGAAAATTAGTTTTATACTCTGTTCCCGTTTGAGGATTTATACTGTTGGGACCAGTGGATCCATTACATCCTCCAACCACATTTGTCGTAATCACTTGAAAACGATTGGTATCAATCCAACCATATGGACCGATTAATCCCGACCACCAGCCAATATTATCTTGATGACCTACTGCATATTGATTCCCAGTTAGTGCATGACATACCAAGATAATAGGTGCTTTAACAGGTCCAGTTCGTTCATAAGCTATTTCAACATCCTGAAGAATTTTGCCAGATTCTAACTGCAAATCCCCAATTTTTATCATGCCCTGTTCATAGTTGCTCTCTAGCTTGGCAATAGCCATTTCCTATACCTCCTTTTGAAGATCTAAAATAAAAAACCTCTTTATAAGAAGAGGTTTTTATCTCTTCTTATCTTTCAGAGCAAAAAGCTCTGCAGGAGTTAGCACCGTGTTTACTTAACCGGTTGCCGGGTTTCATCGGGCCAGTCCCTCCACCTCTCTAGATAAGAATCTCTATTTATTTGCATTTTTTTATATAAAAAAACATCTCATTAAGAAGAGATGCTCGCACTCTTCTTATCTTTCAAAGCAAAAAGCTCTGCAGGAGTTAGCACCGTGTTTACTTAACCGGTTGCTGGGTTTCATCGGGCCAGTCCCTCCACCTCTCTAGATAAGAAACTTTATTAGGTTAAATTGTTAAAGATATATTATAATGATTATAATAAAAAGTCAATACCAAAAGTTTAAATATTTAGATTTTTAAGTTATATTCTTTGGTTAGCATAGGTTTGAAATGCTATATATGATATATTTAATACATATAAAAATATTGTTAATCATGTGATAAGGTGTGATAGATATTTCATGAAAATATTAGTTATCGAGGATAATAAACCACTATTAGACGGTATGATTCGAGTTTTGAAGGAAAATAATTATGAAATCGATGATGCATCGACTGGAGACGAAGGATTGCTATTAGCTAAACAAGGTATCTATGATGCAATTATTTTAGATATTATGCTGCCACAATTAGATGGATTTTCTATCGTTAAAGAATTACGTTCAAACGCTATAAAAACACCTATTCTGCTATTGACAGCAAAGGATAGTGTGGAGGATAGAGTTAAGGGACTTGACTCTGGTGCTAATGATTATCTAATTAAACCCTTTGCAGTACCAGAACTACTTGCAAGATTAAGAGTTTTACTCAGAGACAATGAATCGTACACTGAAAATGAATATCGATATGGTCCAATAAAAATAAATGAGCTTGAGCATGATGGTTACATTCATAACAATAAACTCCATTTGACTGTGAAGGAGTATCAATTATTGGAATATTTTATTCGTAATAAGGAACAAATTTTATTACGAGATCAAATTTTCAATCGAATTTGGGGGTTTAGTTCAGATGCAGGCTTAAGTGTAGTCGATGTATATGTGCATCACTTAAGAAAAAAATTGAGTCATTATCATTATGACCATGTCATAAAAACCATTCGTGGTATTGGATTTATGCTTAAAGAGGAAGATGACCATGTTCAAAAAAACTAGAATAAAATTAGTCATTCTAAATACTATTGTATTCTTCATTATTTTATCCACTTTCGGTATTACTTTATATTTTTATATGGTACACCTAATAAACAGTGATATTGACAGTAGACTGATTACTATTGCAGAAGAAATACAAAATAATGATTTACATGAAATAAAAGAGCACAAACGGGAAGTTGAACGAAAAATCGTTTATCTATTTTGGAATCACGAAAATCAGCTAATAGAAGTTATCCCTGAAAACGGGATTTATTCAACTGATATTCGTTATTTTAAACAAACCTTATCACATGAACAGGATATATGGAGCCAGTCTATTGATGACCATCACTATCGTATATATAAGATAGATGTTGGCGATAGGGCAATAAGCTTCACTCCTTCTCAATCCGTGAAGACCATTGAATTAATTCAAAATATTGATTCTGAAACCTTAGTATTAAGGCACCTTCTTTATATCATTCTTATGGGAATTATTCTTGGATTAATCATCTCTTTTCTTATTGGTCTTTTTTTAGCTAATCGATCACTCATGCCTATTAAGAGGTCTTGGAATAAGCAAACCCAATTTGTTGCTGATGCTTCTCATGAACTAAGAACACCTTTATCGGTCATACAGACACATCTAGAATTACTTTTTCATCATCCAGAACATACGATAGAGGAAGAAAGCTTGCCCATCTATATCAGTCTTCAAGAAATAAAAAGGATGAATAAGCTAGTTTCTGATCTTTTAACCCTTGCTAAAACCGATTCAGATCAATTATTAATCGAACGTCATTGGTTACAATTGGATGTTCTCATCCATAATGTAATACAAAAGTTTCAACCAATTACTGATGCGAAGAATATGATACTCTCACAAAAAATCACGAACAATATATCATTTTATGGTGATGAAGATCGGTTGCATCAGCTTTTGATTATTTTATTAGATAATGCAATTAAATATACACCTGAAAATGGAGAAGTCCACGTTAGCTGTTATAAAGAAAAAAATGCGATCAGTCTAACGATTGACGATACAGGTATAGGAATTCCTAGCTCAGAAATCCCTTATATTTTTGATCGTTTCTATCGTACAGATAAGAGTAGATCAAGAACAGAGGGTGGTGTTGGCTTAGGATTATCTATCGCAAAATGGATAGTACATGCACATGAGGGTGAAATAAAGGTAGACAGCATCCTTCATAAAGGAACGAAAATGACCATCCACTTACCAATTAAATCAATCTAAAAAAAGATGTTTCTCATTCTATTCCATAAAAAAGGATTCATACCTCTTATTACAGAGGACATGAATCCTTTTTTTATAAATGAAGGTTTACTATATATCTAATATAATGCTTCTAATGCAGTCTTTTTTACAGGCTTCTTTGTCAATACTGATCTAAGTGCATTCCAGCCATTTGCCACTAATAGACCAATTAATAAAAACTGAATACCACCGAATTTCAAATAGATGAGCACACTTATTATTGCAGTCATCATTCCAAAAAATACTTGACTAACATATTTACTAGGCGAGGTTGGTGGGTCTGTTAACATGAAGAATGCCATGAATAGTGTTGCATTAATATAAGGCATACGTAAGATATCTCCTACTACTTCATTATGCTGTATACCAAAGGTAAGCACCAAGATAAATGTAGTACCTAAATAGGCAAATACTTGTAGAAATTTATTCACCTTTTTCGTTACTAAAAACCCTCCGATTAATAAGAAAATAACAAACCAACCAGGTAAGGTTGATAATCCACCCCACCAGCTCTGCCCACTTGAAAATAAGTATATAGATACTAATAATCCAAAGGCTGCTGGATTAAAGACAGGCTTTCTTTTTATTTTAAATAGATGCTTTGATAGAATTGCGATTGCAGTTGTTAATGCTGAAATGTACCATGAAACAAAAGAGCTTAACACAAGGGCAACAATAAGACCAGTTACAATCCCACCATCAGAAAATAGCTTTTTTCTATTTTGGTATATCCCAATCATTGCATCTAGGATTAGAGCTGTCAGCATAGATGCACCCGTATTAATGACCTCACCCATCGTTCCTGATTTCATAAGTGAAATACCCATCAATAATAGGAGTACCATCAACACATACTTTTTAGGAGATAAGATAAACTTTTTCTTCTTTCTAGGAGGCTCAAATTTATTTATATTTCTTCTTCTTTTATTATTCATCTATATAATCCCTCATTTCCTTCGTCATATATGTTTCTAATGAAGATGTCACCAATAACCCATTGACACCCAACTTTTCTAAAAACTCTAGCCCTTTCTCTTTCCCAAGAATAAAAGCTGCTGTTGACAATGCATCCGCCATCATTGTGTATGGAGCTACTACTGTTAAACTTAATAGTTCAGTTTGAGATTTCCCTGATACTGGATTAATAAGATGATGGCTATCTTTATCTAACGGACTTACCCTTTCATAGCTACCTGACGTACAAACAGCAGCATCATGAATGATAAGTTTACCTATAATTTCATCCCTTTTTGCGGGGTGTTGAATTCCTACGCACCATGCTTCATCCCACTCATTAATTCCACTTGCAAAAATATCACCACCTGCATTTATCATAAACCCATCAAAGCGCTGTAGCTCTTTTACAGCTAAATCCACTGCTAAGCCCTTTGCAATCGCTCCTAAATCAAGCAATAAAGGTTTTTTTAGAAGGATGGTTCGATTATCTTGATTAAGTACTACATCCGAATAATTTGTTTTCTGATTGAAATCAATTTTTGATGTAATGCTATGACCGGTTCTATAATTTAGATTAAATCCATTTTTTTCTAGAGTCTTGCCTAGCGTAGGATCAAAGGCACCTTTTGTTAAATCAGCAACCACCAACGCAAATTGAACTACTTCAAAGAGTACATTGCTAACCTGTACGGGAGTTCCTATATGCTGGGAAAGCTGACTAACTTCACTTTCTTCGTTAAAACGACTACATACATTTTCAACGAACTGAAATGCTTTAAAGGCATTTTCTAGAATTTGGTCTACCTTCTCTCGAGAATGAGAAGTGACTACCTTTATCGTGATGATCGTATCCATATATAGTTCCGATCTTTCATGTGTATCTCGTTTATTTGTTGCCATCGATTGTCATATCCCCCAAGGAATAGAATTATATGAATTTAAATTTGCGCACTTTTTAGCGCCATCATTACTGCCATCCTAAAATCCTCCGTACTTCTTGTTGCTCCTGAGACAGTATCAACATTTGCACTCTGTCTAGAAACCACTTGATCTGGTAACGCGCTAATATAATATTCAGGATAGCTAGTAGTACATTGAACAATTTGAACAGAAATAATTTTGTCTTGTTTTATCGTAACAGCTACTTCTACAGCACCTATCCTATTTCTACCTACACCGTAAAAGGTTCCATCTTTATATTTTTTATTGGTTGTCACTGTCTTACTCGTTTTTGTTGTAGTCGATTTGGTAGCTGGTTTTGTAGTTGTCGTTGTTTTTGTTGATGTCGTAGGCTGCGATGTTGTTGTTTTTGTAGTCGGTGTTGATTTACTCGTCGTAGTTTTCGTTGCTGTATTTGTTTTCGTTGCTGTTGCCGTCGTTGTCTTTGTCGTCGTAGTTTTGGTATTTGTAGTATTCGTATCAGGTGAAGTGCTTGTAGCTTTTGTTATTGGTGTGCTCTTCTTTACATTATCTATCGCAGCACTAATTTTTTTATTTATTGGTTCACTATTTGTAACATTATTAATTGATGCTGTTACCGTAGGATTAATCTGTGCTATATCTGCATGAATTGGGGTTGTATTTATATAACTTGTAATATACAGAGTTCCAATCGCAGCTGAACATAATGCAATCATTTTATTTCCCATCTTTGCCATATAATTCCCTCCAACAGTATTAGTTCAATTTAACAAAAGTTTTTGATAAACTTTTGTTGGCATGTTTAATAAAAATACATCTCTATTTATTTAAATACTTTACAGCTTAATTTTTAAAAAAGCTTTAAAAATTAAATTTTTTTTTAAAAAAATGACTTTTTTTAATGAATATTATTTTATCTTCGGTTTCAACAAGACTCCCTCTTCAACACTGTTAGAAGGAATTGTTACCATCCTCGAAATAAGAGCGACTAAGGTTTAGGTGGAGATAAAAAAAACCATCTTAACCAAGTCTTCTTTATAAATGTTATTTCTATTATGACAAATAGACGGTTACATTTAAATGGGCATATGATACTAAATAATAATAAAAATATCAAATGTTGAAGGATTATGTATATTTTTGTTGAATTATATAAATATTGTATTTGAATTTCATTATTTTGGAATTTAAAGCATCTAAAATTGTTTTTTGAAAGGGGAAAATTGTTTTATGAATGCTCTTAGTATTATTCTCGGCTCATCACTTGCTATCACATTAATCTTTTTAATCTACTTTGTTTTAGCTTACATCTTTTTAGCTTTAGGATTGCAGACTATCGCTAATAAGAATAATCTTGAAAATTCTTGGTTAGCTTGGATTCCAATTGCTAATATGTATCTTCTAGGCATGCTTGTAAAAAACGAATCTAAAATACCCTATATTGAGTGGGTGCTTCCTATAGGTCCAATAGTAATAAATCTATTCTCTTTTAGTAGCTTTTTAACCTCCGTAGTGGGCATAGCATATACCGTAGTCCTTATCATGAGTTACTATGAGTTATATAAAAAACAAAGTAAAAATGATGTTCTTCTAACAGTGCTTAGTGTTATATTCCCATTTTTACTTCCGTTTTTCGTATTTGCTATTAGAAATAACCAAATTGTCCATACCTCTGAACAAATAAGCATGTAATCTTAAAAGGCAAAAAGAAGAAATTCTTTTTGCCTTTTTGATGATGCTCTACATCGTTAATATGTATTTAGTTGTTTGAATATAAAGCTATAGTATTCATACATTTATTTATATAATTAAGTCTATTATGATATTATTTTAGCAATAGTAAATGCGATTCCTGCAGCTAAGCCACCAACAAGCGTTGTATGCCATGCATTTTTAAATCTTCCAGTTCCTGTAAAATGTCCTTTTACCCAGCCAAAAACAAATAAAGCGATAAGTGTAATAATAACGGAAAAAGTTAATGCAGTTGAAGCATTACTAGTAATGATATATGGAGACAATGGAATCATTCCCCCAACGATATAGGATAACCCAATAGTTAAGGAGCTGTCCCTTGCTCTTCGTGGCTCTGGTTCCTCTAACCCTAATTCATATTTCATCATAAAATCAACCCAGCGATCGTCATCTGATGCGATATCCTCCACCGCTGCTTCAACATCCTTTTCCTTCAGCCCCCATTCTCTTAATATTTCCGCTACCTCTTCTTTTTCTCTTTCCGGAAGGTCAATAATCTCCTGATACTCACGTTCTTTTTCTGCCATGTAATGGTCTCGATCAGTCCGTGCAGCTAAATATCCACCTAATCCCATCGCTATCGAACCAGCCGCAATTTCTGCGATTCCTGCAATAACAATTAGTGAAGTATTTGGTAGGGTCCCTGATAGACCTGCTGCTAATGCAAATGGTACAGTAAGTCCATCAGCCATTCCAATGACAACATCGCGGATAAATTCAGATGCTGTAAAATGCTCTTCCTTATGCAAAGTTTGTGTCACGTTTTCATCTCCTCATCTAATTTGTAAGCTTATATTGAAAACAGTATATTTGCTGTTTGTAAATTATTTATCAATTAGACGAATCTTAATAATCGATATATATTATACCACAAGAAACTAATTTTCATGGAATACTTATCATTGTAATCTTCTTTCATTTTTCAATATAAGCAGAACCTGGTCTCTAAGAGCCAGGTTCTGTTATGGTACATAGCTTTAAATTACATTTAATTCCCTTTTGATATTAAGCCTTTATGAAATGTGTTCTTTTTAAATTATAAATAGGCAAGCTATTTAAACTGTATATAAAGCAATAACGTTGCTTATGTTTTTCCTATGTATGATTATCTTTAAAATGGTACAAAAAAATAATTAAGAATATTAACCAATCCATGAAAAAGTGAAGTGGCATAAATGGAATCTGTTTTTTTTCTTATAAATCCCATAATAAAGCCTAAAAATGTAGCAAATAATCCCCATGATAGCGCTGTAGTCCATGAAATATCGTCAGCAAAAATATTTAAAGAATGTAAAGCTCCAAATAAAATCGATGCGGTCCATATTCCGTAATCAGTTTGCACATAACCTCGATAAAATAATTCCTCACCAAATGCAACATAAAAAAATTGAAAGATAAAGGTAGATAGGGTAGGAAGCTGAAATTTAAGTCCTCCATAGCTTAATAAATCAATCAATCGGAATAATGTAAGTATAGAGATGGTTAGGATACTATACCAGACAATATTTTTTTTCCATTTTCCAGTATGTACACCATAATAGGCTAAAGGCTTTTTTCTAAATTTAAAAATGATGATAAATAATACATAATTAGCTGATAGCCCAATATAATTCCAACCGAAGACATCCCTTTGTATTTCCCGTAAATTAGAAGACCCTATAGGTATCAATCCTGGAAGATTTAACAAAAAGAATAATAGAAATACAGAGAAGATTAACATGCTAAATTTTTTCAACACAAAATTCACCTCCAGCATTCTTAGTTATTAAATTCATTTCTATCTGTAAGCTTTATGTACCCCTATGCTCCTAAGTGATATATTCTTATATTACTATATTTTACAATTTAAAAAAAGCCACTTCCTTTAAAGTGACCTTTCTAAGCATGAGTGATAGATAATAATTAGTATTTAATAATCTAAGGATTTCCTTTTTCCTTTTAAAAATTGTAGAATAACATGAGCTCCTAAACGACTCGTCATATCCCTCACATCTAATGTAGGATCGATTTCTACAATATCGATTCCTTTCACATAGGATTCCTCGCCTAAATATGCAATTCCTTCTAATAAGGATTGACTATCCATCCCCCCGGGCCCGATGGCTGGGCATCCAGGAGCATGGGCTTGATCAACCACATCCATATCTACTGAGACATATATTACATCAACCAATGGCTTTAAATATTGGATCGCATCCGCTAATAGGCTTTTGATTGGCTTTTCCCTTACATCCTTCATCGTGTATATCTTTACACCATTTTCTTTTCCATACATAAAATATTCTTTGCTATTTGAAAAATCACGAATTCCAATCTGAACGAGGTGCTTCCCTTCAATTACTTTATCCTCTAATAATGTTCTAAACGGGGTCCCGTTTGTCGTGCCACCATCCTGTAGGTTACGAAGGTCATGGTGAGCATCAAATTGAATCACGCCAACCGTTCCTTTATTCTTTTTAAATGCTTTAATACTTGGAGCACTTACTGAATGATCCCCTCCAAGTAATATGGGAATAAAATTTTGATGTTCCTTTAAAATTTCTGTTATGGTTTCCTCTATCCTTCTTTGAGATAATGGGATATCTGTTACATGCATCGTAACATCACCTAAATCAAACACCCAGCAATCCTTTATATCCACATCATCCTCAATCGAATAGGTTGTAAAGGCTGACAAAGCCCTCCGAATAGTTGTAGGGGCTAGTGCTGCACCTGAATGACTGATCGATGACTTTGATAACGGAGCACCAATGATGCCAAAGCCTTCTATCTCTTCTCCCTGCCATGTTTTTATAATGTCATTTGCCTTCGTAACCTGATGGTCGACAAACTTAGCAGCACCAGCAGGATTTAAAAAAGGTATCTTCACACCATATTCCCCCATTCTTTATCTACGACTACCCTTCCATCCTTTATTACTTTCTCTACAATATTTACTCCAAAATGGTAGGAAATAAACTGATAGGAAGGAAATTCTAGGATAATGATATCTCCTTTTTTGCCAACATCTATACTACCAATCGTATCAGCACGATCAATACTTGCAGCACCATTTAAAGTTAAAGCGGTAACGGCTTCCTCAGGTGTCATCCCCATATAGAGCGTAGCTAATGAAAAAATTAAGGGAATAGAATTACTAAAACAGCTCCCAGGATTTAAATCGGTAGCCAAGGCAACGGCACAATTAGCATCGATCATAAATCTAGCCCTTGCATAGGCTTCCTTTAAGCTAAAGGCTGTTCCAGGTAGAAGTGTTGCTACTACATTATTTTCAGCCATCTGTTTTATTCCTTGATCTGAAGCATGCAATAGATGATCAGCTGATTTTGCATATAATTCTGCTGCTAACTCTGTCCCGCCAAGTGGCACAATCTCATCTGCATGTAATTTAAGCTTTAAACCCATCTCTTTAGCCTTTGTCAATAAACGTCTAGATTGTTCTACAGAAAAGACTCCCTCTTCACAGAAAACATCACAAAACTCCGCTAATTTTCTATTAGAAACCTCAGGAAGGACTTGATCGATGATATAATCGATGAATTTATCCTCTTTCCCTTTAAATTCAGGAGGTACTGCATGGGCTCCAAGAAATGTGTTTACGATATCAATTGGATGCTGTTTATCTAAGTCTAGCATCACCTCTAGCTGCTTTAACTCTGTGTCATGATCTAAACCATAGCCACTCTTTCCTTCAACAGTAGTCACACCAAAGGATAGCATCGAGTTCAATCTATTGATGCTTTCCTTAATAAGCTCATCCTTTGTTGCTTCTCTCGTTGCCTTTACTGTACTTAGAATCCCACCACCACGATTCATGATTTCCATATAGCTGACACCCTTTAAGCGCCATGAGAATTCCTCTGCTCTATATCCTCCAAAAACAAAGTGAGTATGGGGATCGACAAAGCCAGGTAGTACGGCCTTTCCTTTTGCATTAATCACTTCATATTTATCAGCATCCACATTATCCAATATCTCTTCCGTTTTACCAACCATTTTAATGATGCCATCCTCGATTACGACAGCACCATCTGTAATAATATCTAAATTGGACATTTCTTTTCCTTTTTTTGCTTTAAAACCGCTTACAGTAACGACTTCATTAGCATGTATAATTATGATGCTTCCTGTCTTCATTACCTCTCACCTCTTTATCTGTTCCATACTATTTGCTTTTACCTGCCTCATAGGTTTTGTCTATTAGATTTACTATCAAATCCTCATTTACCCTAAATGGAATTGTAATATGATTAGAGCCTTTAAATGCTTGATTGTATTCTATACTTGTTGCCATCGCATTCTCATTTCTTGCCCATGCTCTGCGGGCCACACCACCCATGACATCCCAAGGCATAGCAGAGTTTATTACCTGATCTATCCTTTCACTACCATCTAGTACAAGACCAAAACCTCCATTGATTGCCTTACCAATACCTACTCCACCACCATTATGTAAAGCCACTAAGCTCATACCCCTAGCTGCATTACCAGCAAAAATATGGGTAGACATATCTGCCATTATATTACTTCCGTCCTTTATATTTGCCGTTTCTCTAAATGGAGAATCCGTCCCACCTGTATCATGATGATCTCTTCCAAGCATCACTGGACCTATCTCACCTTTTCGGACCAGCTCATTAAATTTTAATGCAATATCCCTTCTTCCAAGCGCATCTGTATATAAAATCCGCGCTTGTGTTCCCACCACTAGCTTGTTTTTTTCTGCATCTTTTATCCATATGTAATTATCTCGATCCTGATACCTTCGATTAGGATTGATGCATTCCATCGCTGCATGATCCGTTTTTCTTAAATCCTCTTTCTCACCACTTAAACAAACCCATCTGAATGGTCCATATCCATAATCAAATAATTGTGGACCGAGAATATCCTCTACATAGGATGGAAAAATAAAGCCATCCGTTTCATCAATTCCGTTTTTACAAATTTCCTGAACTCCTGCATCATAGATTGCCTTTAAAAAGCTATTGCCATAATCAAAGAAATAGGTTCCTTTTTTTACAAGCATTCCTACTAATTCATAGTGATGACGTAAGGTTTTATCTACTAATTGTCTAAAACTAGGCTTATCTGTTCTTAAAAGCTCTGTCCTCTCATCAAAGTTAATTCCCTTTGGACAATAGCCACCGTCATAGACTGCATGACAGGATGTTTGGTCTGACAGTAAATCGATTTTTTTATTATGATTCACCGCATATTCTAATAGATCAACGATATTACCATGGTAGGCAATGGCAATTCCCTCTTTTTTATTCTTATATTCAATGGCTAATTGAAAAATTTCATCTAGATTATCCGTTACTCGATCAATCCAGCCTTGATTTAATCTTGTCTCAATTCGAGAATAATCCACCTCTGCAATAATTCCAACACCATTCGCTATCCTTACGGCCTTTCCTTGGGCACCACTCATCCCACCAAGTCCAGAGCTAACAAACAGATATCCTCTTAAATCCTTATCCTGAGAAATACCAAGCTTCAATCTACCTGCATTTAATAACGTGCTATATGTACCATGGACAATCCCTTGTGGTCCGATATACATCCATCCACCAGCAGTCATCTGTCCATAATTAGCCACCCCTAAAGCGGCTGCTTTATGCCAGCTTTCTTGATTATCGAACATACCTACCATTAAACCATTTGTGATCATCACTCTTGGACTTTCTGGTCTCGATTTAAATAATCCTAATGGGTGACCTGAATAAAGGACAAGCGTCTGATCCTCTGTCATGATTTCTAAGTATTTTTTTACTAATCGATATTGCATCCAATTTTGAAAGACCTGTCCTGTCTCCCCATAGGTTACTAATTCATAGGGGTATAAAGCAACATCAAAATCCAGATTATTATCGATCATCACTTGAAATGCTTTCGCCTCAACAATCTTTCCTTTATATTGATCAATTGGCTTCGCCTTAATATGTCCTTCGGGTCGGAAACGATAACCGTAAATACGACCTTTTGTGTATAACTCCTCTAAAAATTCAGGTGCCAACATTTCATGTAATTCTTCTGGAATATAACGCAGCGCATTTTTTAAAGCAAGCTCCGTTTGTTCCTTTGTTAGATTAAATTCTCTCTTTGGTGCCCTTCTAATTCCCTCAATAAATATAGGTAATGGTGGCAAAGTAGCATCAAGCTTTACAGTCATTGCTTGGGAAATATCAAGGTTATTCATTACACATCACTCCTCTATTTCAAAAACATTCTAAATATATAATAATACATTAACCTTGATATAATCCACCAATTATCTATCAACAATCCATCATCAACCTATCTATTACTGATATCATTGGGATCATGCTCGTCAAAAAAACTCAATCCTACAAAAAGATTGAGTTTAAAAAAAGTTTTGTAACAATCCTTATTGATGCCATATGATAATAAAAAATTGATTTATAGCTAAAACAATCCCGTATGTCCATGCTAAATTTACTTTTCCAAGTAATAAAAGCAAAATAGCAGGTAATCCAAAAATAATAACCTCTAGCATATAGTAAGACATTCCTGATAGTTGATATGAAGCCTTTGGGGCACCAAACATTCCCCAAATAGTTGCTATTAGCAATGGCAAGCCAATTCCTAAAATAGCCTTTACGTACCACATATTCCCCGTTTTATATCCCCAATAACCAGCTACTGCTAGAACCCACAGCTCTAAAAAAAATCTCAAAGCTAGATTTAATGATTGCAATGCAAGGATAAGGTTCATCTTATTCCTTCCCCTTTGTTACTTGATTTAGCTTCTCTAGTAAGCATAGCATGGATTCCTTCGAGGTAAGTATCGAGAAGAATAGAAAAACTCTTATCCGTATCTTGCTTTAATCGAAAGTCTCCTATTTGTTCAATTGATGTAAAGCCATGTAAAAAGCTTCGAAGACCCCGTAGCATATGAATCGCCATATCGTCCTTGATTCCATAACCCTGAAACACCTTTACTCCAAGCTGAACTACTTCGTTTTGAGCCTCCTGTAATTCAGAATCAAGGGGATTTGGAGCACGAAAGCTTGCTTCATAAAGTCCTGGATGTACTCGAGCAAATTTCATATAGGCTTTAGAAATAGCCCGAACAGCATCATCACCTGAACGACCTACCGCTGTTTGCACCATAAATTCATAAAGCCTTTTCACTCCAAGAATGGCTAGCTTCTGTTTCAATTCTTGCAAACCATTGAAATGATTATATAACGAAGGAGGACGTATATCTAATTCTTTTGCTAGCATGCCTAGAGAAATCTGATCCAATCCATTCTCGTCAATTAACTCTGTCGCCTTTTGTAAAATGACGGATAAATCTAATCCTTTACGTGGAGACATCCTATCTACTCCTTATTTTTAGATTGACTAAATTTCATTTCTGCTTCGCCCATTGCAAGATCCAAAGCAAATCCTGGTTGTTCGAGCATCTTACCATGCCCAACTGCAAGTAATGAAGGATTAAGTGTTCTTAATTTCCTTGCTGTTTCAAGTGCTGTCTGTTTATCCCATGTAGCTAAGGCTGGGAATGGGAACCAAGGTCTCATCACACCTGCTACTGCTAATCCTCCTCTTACCTGAAACGCGTCTCCTGCAATTAAACTATTGTTTCGTACATCTAGTAATGCTATGGAGCCTGGTGTATGACCAGGTGAACTAATAACCTTTAAAGAACCGATATGATCACCCTCCTGAAGAAATATATCTGGTCTTAGCTTAATTCCTTTAGGAACTCCTCCTCGTATTGGTGAGTTTGGCTCATTCTCTAATAAGGCACGATCCCCACTTAATAATTTTGCTTCCCTAGATGAAGCGTAGAATAGAGCATTTGGTAATAAAGCTTTGAGACCATCTAATGCACCTACATGATCATCATGTGCATGGGTAATAACGATTCTAGTGATTGGTTTGCCAATCTGTTTTGCTGCTTTCATAATCTTACGAACACTAAATGGAAGTGCTGCATCGATAAGCGTCAACTCTTTCTCCTCTTCTACTAGATAGCAATTGACTGGAAAAAAACGTGGCATAAAAGATAATTGATATATTGTACCTATCTTTGTCATTCGCATCATCAATCATACTCCTTATAAATAATTTCGATTCATTTATTAGACGTCTTTTAAACTAATATGATTATTATACTAACTAATTTAATTAGTTTATGCAAGTGATAAAGTTTTTTCTATTTAACCAACAAGTTACGTTATAATTTTTATATATTCATAATGGGTAAATATTCGAAAACAATATAAAGGATGGTTATGATGATTAGATTAAGAGGACACCACTTGTTATGTATCCATGGTTTTCAAGGTATGGGTTACAGTGATTCATTTGTAGAGATCATGAAGGAAATTACTTATGAAATTAGAGATAATCCAAAAAATACAAAACTACATATTCAGGTATTAGATCAAGTAGATCAGGTTTGTAGAGGATGTCCCCATCTCGAAAAAAACCGATGCCTTGCTAGTGAGGATTCTAATCAACATGTTACAGATATGGATCTAAGGGTGATCACTCATTTAAACATAGAAGCAGGAAAGATTTATTCAAAGCAAGAGCTTCTTACTAGAACACAACAATTTGTAGAACCATATGATCTAGATTATTTATGCGCAGGTTGTTCTTGGCTTGAATATGGTGTTTGTAAGAAAGGAATCCAAAACCTTAAAGATAGGAATCTGCATTTATGAAAGAAGCTTTCTTTGTAATACCAAATCGTAATAGTGGCTCGTATGCCAAAGGAATGGCATGATAAGCAACCTAGAAACTATAATAGTAGGGGCGTGGGTACCATATATTGGTTTTATGAAATTATCAATAAAAACGTATGAAATAGGTCATTTTAATAAAAAATATATTGACGGTCATAATTCTCTATGGTAAAATTATTAATTTTTAGATATTATTTATAATTTATGGTATACTTAATGTATTACTTATAGGAGGTGTATCTATGTTTGAAATAGGCGACAAGATATTTTATCCGACTCATGGTGCAGGTATTATCGAAGCTCTTGAGGAAAAAGAGTTTCTTGGAGATAAGAAATTTTATTATATCATAAATATGCCTCATAAAAGTATGCAGGTAATGATACCGACGGAAAAAACACCTATCTATGGAATTCGTAAGGTAGTAGATATCAACACATTAGAGGATGTATTAGCTGCTTTTAATGATGGAGAGACAGATTTATCTATTAATCATATTCAAAGACAACGGATCAATATGAATAAGATTAAAAGTGGTGATATTTATGAGGGAGCAGAAGTCATTCGTGATTTAATGAGAATAGGTAAAAAAAGAAATCTAGGTACCGAAGACAGAAACACATTAAACAATGCTCAACAAATTTTAGTTAGTGAAGTTGTGCTTGTAAAAGAGATAGAAGAAGAACAAGCAATGGAGCTTTTAAAAAAAGTGATGAATCATTAATTTCTAAATTTAATAAAAAAACAAATTAAAAAACTGCCCCATTAGGGCAGTTTTTCTTTTCCTCAAATTAAAGTCTAACTACGTTCTCAGCTTGAGGTCCACGATTACCTTCAACAACATCAAATTCTACACGTTGTCCTTCATCTAAAGTTTTAAATCCATCTCCAGTAATTGCTGAAAAATGAACGAATACGTCACTTCCGCCTTCTACTTCAATAAATCCAAAACCTTTTTCTGCATTAAACCACTTAACAGTTCCTTTTTGCAAAATAAAATACCTCCAAATATTTGTTTTAATATGTTACTTCTTTTACAAGATAAAAAAATTCACATATTAGAAAAAGTACCACAACATTCAAACTGAAGTGATAACTCTTTATAACACGCGAATTAAACTTCATTTATTAAAATCATTATAACACCATTTATGAATGTTTGTCAATTTATTCTTCTTCTAATAAACATCGCTAATTTTTTCTCTAACCTAATTCTTTTTTATAATTACCAAATATCCGATTTTTTATACACAAATAATTGATATTTAACATATATGACGCCAGTCATAATTCAACTCTTCATTCCATCTTTATATCCTAATTCTTAATTCCAATTCCTCTAGCTCAATTAAAATCTTTTCATGCTCTATATTAAATCTTAAACCGTTAAAATCAAATGTATCAAAATGAGCAATATCACAGACGATTGTTGCTAATTCCTTACTAATAAATGCAACCTCTTTCCCGTTGATTAGCTTCTTTTTATAACGATTGAATTTCGTATCTAATTCCTCTATCTGCTCATATACTCCTTCTAGTGATTGATACTGTTGAACCAATGGAAGTGCTGATTTTTCTCCTACTCCTGGACAGCCTGGAATATTATCACTGGTATCTCCTAATAGCGCTTTTACATCCACCCATTGGTTAGAATCAATACCGTAATCCTTTTTAAATCGATCTATTGTGTAAATAACCTCTGTTCCTTTTTGTGCAATAATCTGTGATGTATTTTCATTAAGTAGCTGTAACAAATCTTTATCATTACTATATATTAAACACCTACTATTTAATTCTTGGCTCCATTTTGCTGAAAGTGTTCCAATAATGTCATCTGCTTCATAAGGTGCTAATTCTATTTGTTTCACTCCGATTCGATCTAGTACTACCTTCAATGTTTCAAATTGCTGAATAAGAGGGGTAGGTAACTCGGAACGAGTTGCTTTGTAGAAATCATATTTTTTTCTTCGCTCTGTTTCCTCTCTTTTTACATCCCAAGCAATTCCAATATGGGTAACATCATGCTCTTTAATAAGCTTAAATAACTTTTGAAAGAATATCCTTAATGCATCTGTGTATATTCCATTGCTATTTTTCAGTAGTTCCTCTTCACTTTTTCCATAGGAAGTAGCAAAGTAGCCACGACTTAATAAATTAAAACCATCTACCAATAAAAATGTATCCTGTTTCATCCCAATCTCCTCTTACTATTTTTCTCAAGTATAACACAGTATCAAGTCTTCAGTGATGCTCCTACTCTTTATCAAGCTTTAGCTTTGCAAGGGCATCTGCAAGAGCTGTATTTAAAGGCTCTTCTTCCTTACCCTTTTGCTTATGCAGATATTTTGTAATATCCTGTTTTGAAACTTTATTATTCTTTTCCTTTTTCTTTCTTTCATTAAAGATTGATAATTTCTCTTGATGGCCACAACTACAGATAAATTTTTGCCCTTCTCCTTCTCCAGTAAGCTCTAGCTTTTTATGACAAATAGGACATCTAGCATTCGTAAGCTTGGCTACATTTTTCTTATAGCCACACCCCCTATCCTGACAAACGAGGATTCTACCTCTTTTCCCTTTTATTTCTAACATTCTTTTTCCACAATCGGGACATTTTTTTGTCGTGAGGTTATCATGCTTGAATTTTTGATCACTATTTTTTATATCGGTAACGATAACTCTGGTATAATTTTTTATTTTACTGATAAAATCATTTTTAAGTAATTTGCCTTTTGCAATCGCTTCTAATTGCTGTTCCCATTCGGCTGTTAATTCAGGTGATTTAAGATCCGTTGGGACAAGCTCTAGTAATTGCCTTCCTTTTGATGTAATAACAATATCCTTCCCTTTTCTTTCAATCAAAGAGCTATTTATTAACTTTTCGATGATATCTGCTCTTGTTGCAACCGTTCCAAGGCCACCTGTTTTCCCAATCGTTTTAACTAGCTCTATATTCTCATCGGACATATATTTTACTGGGTTTTCCATTGCAGAAAGTAAGGTTCCTTCATTAAAGGGCTTTGGTGGATTTGTTTTCCCACTCGTTTCTACAACGTTAATAACCTTTAATGTATCACCCTTTTGAATGAATGGTAATATTTGCTCTGTAATCCCATCCTTGGCATCCTCTTCGATTGCATCTTTCCCATAGACTTCTTTCCATCCAAGATGAATAATCTTCTTACCCTTCGCAATAAAGACCTCTTCCCCAATCTTCGCTTTGATTGTGGTCTGCTCATACTCAAAGGGTGGATATAAAACAGCTAAGAATCTTTTTACGATTAATTCATGTATCTTTCTTTCCCTATTATTTAAAAAGCTAATGATAACCTGTTGTTCTGTAGGTATAATAGCATGATGGTCTGAAACTTTTTGATTATCTACAAAAGAGTTATTTGCTTTTATTTGACTTTTTAATACTTTTGCTGCCAGTTGTGAAAATGGTGCTACATTACAGGCCTTAACTCTATCCTTTAAGGTATCAACAATATCAGTAGAAATATATCTAGAATCTGTTCTTGGATAGGTTGCAAGCTTGTGCTGTTCATACAGTTTTTGAAGTATTGATAGGGTTTCCTTCGCTGAATAACCAAAGATTTTATGGGCATCTCGTTGTAATTCTGTTAAATCATAAAGCGGAGGAGCGAATTTTTTCTTGTATACCTTATTAACATCAATAATTTCAGCATTTTTATTCCTTATATTTTGTATTAGTTTGTCACGTTTTTCTCTATCAAATGTTTTGATATCCTTTGATTTATGCTCCTGCCAAACGAATGTGAGATGCTCTGTTGTAGCTGTCATTCCATAAAAGGATCTTGGCTTGAAATTCCTAATTTCCTCTTCTCTCTTCGCTATCATGGCTATGGTCGGTGTTTGTACCCTGCCACAAGATAATTGGGCATTAAATTTACTTGTTAAGGCTCGAGTCGCATTAAGACCAACATACCAATCGGCCTCTGATCGTGCTACAGCAGAAGCATAAAGCGTTTCATATTCTTTTCCACTTTTTAAGGATTTAAAGCCATCATTTATGGCTCTATCCGTCACAGAGGATATCCATAATCTTTTTATTGGTTTTTTAACGTAGGATTTTTCAATAATCCATCTAGCAACAAGCTCTCCTTCTCTCCCAGCATCAGTAGCAATTACTATTTCTTTCACATCTTTTCGATTTAACTGTGCTTTTACAGTATGAAATTGCTTTCCACTACTTTTAATAACACTTAATTTTAAAGAGGAGGGTAACATAGGCAAATCATCAAGCCGCCAGGTTTTATATTTTTCATCATAAACCTCTGGATCTGCCAATGTTACTAAATGACCCAATGCCCAAGTAACGATATATTTATCCCCTTCAAGGTATCCGTTTCCTTTCTTTGAGCATTTCAATACTCTAGCTATATCTCTTCCAACAGAAGGTTTTTCTGCTAATACAACAATTTTATCCATTTAAAAATTCCTTTCAAAATAACGATCTTTTTTTATCAAAAAATTATATCACTTAGCGTTTAATCACAATGACAACTATCGTGCTCTTTTGTATCTGCTTTTATTTGCTTCTGATTTTCTATTATTTTTTTTTCCTATCTCCTTACTTTTTCTAGACTTTATCGAGGATTGCTTCTGATTCTTTACAGGCCTTTTTCTATTGAGTGGTTGGTCCACCTTACCCTTATCATTTTTTGTTTGCTTCCTCTTCCCTTTGGAAGGAGATGAGGTAATTGCTTGAAGCTCCATGTCCAGTTTCTTTATTGAAAAGTTTATTCCTTTTTCAATCAAGCTAAGATATTGACGATCCTTTGGAGCAACAAAGGTAATGGCAAGACCCTGTCCTCCTGCTCTTCCTGTACGCCCAATTCGATGTATATAGCTTTCTACATCATGGGGAATGTCGTAATTAAAAACATGGGTGACCCCTTCCACATCAAGACCTCTTGCCGCAACATCTGTTGCCACTAAAAGCTGTAATTTAGCATTACGAAAATTCTTCATCACCTGTTCCCTTTTAGCCTGAGACAGATCTCCATGAAGCTCTGCAGAATTATATCCCTGCTCTAACAGTGCTCCATTTAATATGCTTGCCCTTCTCTTGGTACGACAAAAAATAATCGCTAGGAATGGACGATATTCATCAATCATTTTAATAAGTGTATCCTGCTTCGCTCGATCAGATGTCTCTATCACTCGTTGCTTAATTTCTTTTAATATAATCTGATTATCCTGTTGAATACGAATATCAAGTGGTTTATTCATGTACCGTCTTGCTAGTGAACGAATTTCACGAGGTATTGTTGCAGAAAATAACATAGTTTGTCTAGTCGTTTTAATTTGTTTTAATATATCCTCTACCTCATTTAAGAACCCTATATGAAGCATCTGATCCGCTTCATCAAGAACTAACATCGAAACATCATGTAGATTAATGGTTCCACGTCTTATATGGTCCAACAATCTTCCAGGCGTTCCTATCACGATATGTATATTCCCTTTTAGCTTCTTCATTTGCTGTTCTACATCTTGTCCACCATAAACAGAAAGTACACGAATTTCTTTCGTATCTGGGATTGTTTTCCGTATTTCCATCGTCACTTGAAGTGCTAGTTCTCTTGTCGGTGCAATAATTAATGCTTGTATATGATTTTTGGTAGGATCAATTTTATCAATAATCGGTAATGTAAAGGCATATGTTTTCCCTGTTCCAGTCTGAGCTGCGGCTATTACATCTTGTCCCGATAATATTACTGGGATTGTTTTTTCTTGAATAGGAGTCGGCAGTACAATACCATTTTCTTCAAGCTTGCTACTAATTTCGTTACTAATTCCTAAGCTGTTAAATCTGTTCAAATCATTCACGTCCTTTTATGGTTTTTCAATTTCTTACATCAATAACCTTCCCTTTATATAGTGCTTTTTTTCTAAAGGAAATTCCTAATTCCGTACTATATTCATGAATGAATCTTTCTTCATTTTTTGTAATGATAGATATCACTGTACCAGTACCACCCATTCTACCTGTTCTACCTGAGCGATGAATATATTGCTTCACATCATGAGGAATATCAAAATGGATCACATGACTAAGTCCGTCAATATCTAAACCTCTCGCTGCCACATCTGTGGCTAATAATAAGGATATTTTCCCTTTACGAAAATTCTCTAGGGATTGTTTGCGTTCTGATTTATCTCCCTCTCCCGCTAAAACCTCAAGAGCTATACCTTTATATTTCAGCTTTGCTTCAACTTCAGAGATTTTTCTGGCATTTTGTACAAAGGCTAAAGCTTTCATCGGAATCGAATGAGTAAGACTCCGAAGTAAATCAATTTTCTCTCTTTGCTCACTGATAAAATAAATATGATTTACATTAGCTGACAATGATTGATCCTTTTGAATCCTTAGTAATTTAGGCTCCATCGCTAATTCATTAGCAATCTGTTCTACATTTTTTGATAATGTGGCTGAAAAAAACAATAATTGTCTTTCCTTTAAGGTTGTTTTAATAATATCCTTCACATTGCTTATATGCTCTTGAGCAATTAACATGTCAAATTCATCGATCACGATTGTCTTCACTTCATGCATTTTTAGCTTTTTCATTTTTATTAATTCCAACAGTCTACCTGTGGTTCCAACGACTATTTGAGGGTGTGTTTTTAATTTTTCTACCTGTTTCTTGATATTTGCTCCACCGATTAAAGCTACTCCTCTAATATCGCTCCCAGTGGTCCATTTTTGAATCTCTCCAAAAATTTGCATCACTAATTCATGGGAAGGGGCCAATATGAGGACTTGAATATTCTGGTTCTCTGGGTTAATTTTTTGTAGCATCGGCAATAGGTAAGCTATTGTTTTTCCTGTACCAGTTGGTGATTCGGCAATTACATCTTCTCCATCTAAGATCTGAGGGATTGCTTGCTTTTGAATCTCAGTCGGAGAGGAAAATCCAACCTTGTACCAGGCTTCTTGTAAAAATGGTTTTATCTGTGAAAATAGTGTCCAATTCTCTTCTAACTGCGTTTTATTTTCC
The DNA here is from genome assembly GCA_964514395.1 of uncultured Bacillaceae bacterium. GTDB lineage: Bacteria > Bacillota > Bacilli > Tepidibacillales > Tepidibacillaceae > CAZEQK01. The sequence goes on along the minus strand of CAZEQK010000024.1, from coordinate 7,131 downwards.
ATAAGTGTATATCCTTTCTTTTTTAACGATCGAATCATCTAATTCTATATCATACCATGTATGATAATATTTTAACATGTCAGTATCATTAAATTCTATCTTACGAAGGGCAGTTCATTATTATTATGAACAAAATGAGTATAAAAATATTTTCATTAATGAAAATAAACTTAATTTATGCTATAATAGCCCGAGTTTAACCCAATAGTAGAGGAAGGTAATCGTGTGATAAATGTAACAAATGTAAGCTTAAGATATGGAGAACAAAAACTTTTTGACGAGGTAAATTTAAAATTCACACCAGGTAATTGCTATGGTGTTATTGGTGCAAATGGCGCAGGAAAAAGTACTTTTCTGAAAATTTTATCAGGAGAAATCGAACCAAACAGTGGTGATGTACAAATAGCACCAGGTCTAAGAGTTTCAGTACTAAAACAGGATCATTATCAATATGATGAAGCGAATGTGCTAGATACAGTCATCATGGGAAACCCAAGGCTTTCTCAAATCATTGCCGAAAAAGAGGCAATCTACTCAAAAGAAGAATTCAGCGATGAAGATGGCATTAAAGCTTCAGAATTAGAATATGAATTTGGCGAATTAGATGGTTGGGAAGCCGAAGCAAATTCCTCTTCCCTATTACAAGGTCTTGGTATTGAAACAGAATTACATGATAAAAAAATGGCAGAGCTTCAAGGTGCAGAAAAAGTGAAAGTACTCCTTGCCCAAGCTCTCTTTGGTAAGCCAGAAATTCTTATTCTTGATGAGCCTACAAACCATCTTGATATTAAATCTATCAATTGGTTAGAGGAGTTTTTAATAAATTTTGAAGGAACCGTTATTGTCGTATCCCATGATAGGCATTTCCTGAATAAGGTATGCACCCACATGGCTGATGTTGATTTTGGGAAGATTAAATTATTTGTTGGGAACTATGATTTTTGGTATGAATCTAGTCAATTAGCTTTGCAAATGATGAAGGAGCAAAACAAGAAAAAAGAAGATCAAGTAAAACAGCTCCAAGAATTTATAGCTCGTTTTAGTGCTAATGCTTCTAAATCAAAGCAAGCCACTTCCCGCAAAAAAATATTAGAAAAAATTACCATTGACGATATTCAACCATCCAATAGAAGATATCCTTTTGTTGGCTTTCAGCCAGAACGTGAAGTAGGGAATGACATTTTAATGATAGACAATATCTCAAAAAGCATTGATGGAGAGAAAATATTGGATAATGTCAGTTTTACCGTTTCCAAAGGAGATAAGATTGCCTTCTTTGGAAATAATGAGATTGCCCAAACTACATTATTTAAGATATTAGCAGGAGAAATGGAGCCAGATAGTGGTCAATTTAAATGGGGGATAACCATAACAAATGCTTATTTTCCAAAGGATAACACTGAATATTTTAATAATCAGGATCTAAATTTAGTAGAGTGGCTACGCCAGTATTCTGATGATAAAGCAGAAAGCTATATCCGTGGATTTCTTGGTAGGATGCTCTTTTCTGGTGAAGAAGCATTGAAACAGATTAAGGTGCTATCTGGAGGAGAAAGAGTAAGGTGTATGCTTTCCAAAATGATGCTGATTCACGCAAATGTGTTAATCCTAGATCAACCAACGAATCACCTCGATCTTGAATCAATTACTGCATTAAATAATGGCCTAAGGGATTATAAGAGTAATATCCTGTTCACCTCCCATGACCACCAGTTTGTCCAAACCATAGCTAATAGAATAATAGAGATTACCCCTACTGGAATTATTGATAAAAAAATGAGCTATGATGATTATTTAGAAAGCATCCATTCTTAAATAAGTATAATAATAGCCTTCGCCTATTCATTTAGCCGAAGGCTTTATTTATTTCCTTCCTTTTTTATTCGTTAGAATATAACTCACACAAATTAATCTGACACTAGTTATCCATACAATCAAGAATAAAAAAAAGAGAATATTATATTTTAATCTATGAAAAGGAGAGTTCCTATGGTGCTAAAAAAACTTTGTCTTCAAAATTTAGATGTCGCCATTCAGCTCAACCAACAACTAAAGAAGTTAATCATTCAAAATAATTCTAAACAAGCAATTAACGTAATAGCTGATATCCTCTATGTACTAGGCCAAACGCTTTTGTGTATTAATCGTGTCGAGTTCAAGCAGAGGATTCTTAAATCAAAAACATACCGACCACCCCATATTAAAAGCCCTAAAACAACGTACCAAAGCATCTCAAGCTCACAAAAAAAACTGTGTCTTCGATTATTAAGTACTGCTACAAATAATTTTATACAAGCAAAAACTCTAATCATTCAAAATAGACTTGAGGATGCGGAGAATATTATTGCAGCTACTATATCAGGCAGAATTTTATTATGTGTAAACAATCTAAGATAACAATCCTTCATTCATCTTAAATGGCTAGGATAGCATTCCTAGCCACTTAAAAAATATTAGTATATCATGTAGGGGAATGATTATCATTCTTGAATATGATTTAGAGAGATTTAATAGCAGATTACTTATACCAGTAACGGAGGTAATGTAAGGCAGATGAAAAAAAAATTTAAAATCATCAAGACCATTATCGTTTAGATCCTTATTTTGAGATTTTAGTAGATAAGGATAAACAATGGAGCCTTGATGATGTAAAAAGCGGAACACTTACCACTCCATTTCATTATACAGATAAATCTTATGGCTACACGAATGTAGCCTATTGGGTACGTTTAGAATCGATCTTTATATTGAAGATATGAATGGTTCATTTATTCATAAACAGGCAGGGAATATCTACCCTTTCTATTATCGGGAGATCAATCATAAAAACTTTGTATTTCAAATATCACTAAATAATAGTAAAGTACGAGCCATATATGTTCGGATTGAAGCAGGAGGAGTCATGCATTTTCCTATGTCACTATGGACTTCTACTGGATTCGTAGAAAACAACTATTTTACCCTATTCATGTGGGGGCTATATTATGGAAGTATGGTAGCGATGATCTTATATAATCTATTTTTATTTTTTACGACAAGAAATAAAAATTATATATACTATGTACTAACTATTTTTTTAATCATGATTTTTCAATTTACAGATAGCAGCTTAGCATATCAATATTTATGGCCAAATTCGCCTGCATGGAATACACACTCCTCTGTTTTTGGATCCACTACTCATTTCCAACCTAAATTTAAAAATATTTTCTATTAAAAATAACCCTACCTCTGATATCATCGTCCCTGTTGTTTATCAGAACAACATATTTGCAATGTTACTTTTATATTCAATGAATAAGAAGCATTCAATTGAAGAGGATATAATAGAAATCATTTCAGATTTTGCTAGCCAGGCTGGAATAGCGATTGAAAATGCTAGATTGTTTAGCGAAGCCAATCGATTGGCTACTATTGATAGCTTAACTGGATTATATAATCGTAAAAATTTTTTTGAAAATGCGAAGAAGGCATGGATGGTAGCATAATAGAGTACTGTTGCTTTATCTGTTTTAATGATAGATGTCGATCATTTTAAAAAGATTAATGATATCTATGGGCATGCGGGAGATGAAATTCTACAATTTCATGCTAAAAAATTCTGAGCATTTTTCAAGGGAAAAGATATAATTTGCCGTTATGGAGGAGAAGAGTTTGGTGTCATTCTACCGCAAACTGATGGCAATAAAGCCTATCATTTAGCAGAACAGCTCAGAAAGGAAGTTGAAAACGAAAAATTATTCATCACTTGAAAAAACTGACCATAATGAAAGCTTTGAGGATATCATAGAGGCTACTGACAAAGCCTTATATAGAGCAAAGGAAAATGGTAGAAACCAAGTACAGCTATAACCAGAGAAGATGAAGGACTTAACGATTATAGTAAAAGAGATATTCTTAACTGAAAATATCTCTTTTTTATATCATACTTCTTTACGCAACGTATTTTTTTAGAATAGATAGAATTTCCCCCTCTTCCGGGAAACGTTCTAATTCTTTTTTCGAAAAAACAAGTTCTTCATTTATCGTAACTTCAAAGCGACCACCACTAGAAGGAATAAGCGTTATCTCCCCAATTTCCTCTCTATAAACCTCTAATATTTCTTCCGTTAAACTAACGGCTTTTGGTTGATAGTTTCAAACTGTACAATATTCAATCTTTACTTTTGTTTTTCCCATCACTTGTCGCTCCTTTCAAATGTAAGATAGCCTCGTTTATTATCATTCTATCATTATTCATTTCTAGTCTTCTAGAAACAAACTGTTCTTTTATTAAGTAATAGTGAAAATGTTCACAAATCCATCACAAAGTGTGCATGATTTCATCATTTTTTATTATACAATATTCTTAGATAAGGTAATACATACAGTCTTACAAAACCTTATTTTAATAAAACTTAGCGGGAGGACTCATATTATGAACAAATACTTTGAAGCTTTAACAACCATTTTTAAGGATTGGAAAAAAGCTGTTCCAGTACTTTTCTTTACTGTAATAAGACTTATTTACGGTTGGTCCTTTTTTCAAGCTGGATGGCACAAATTAGCATGGTTAAGTGATGGCAAAATTAATTCAGCTGGAAAAATTAAAGGTCTTGTTACTAATATTGCGACAGGAACTGCAGACAAGCCATTAACTCACTTTGACCCACTTTACATTAACAAAGCATTTGGTTGGGTTGCACAGAACATCTTCTTGAGTATGCCAGCATTAACTGATTTCTTAGTAGTTGTATTGGAAATGGCTGTTGGTATATTAATCATTCTAGGATTTAGAGTATTATGGGGTGCTTTAATAGCAATGTTCTTTAACACTCAATTCATAGCAGGTGGATCATTTAATAACTTTGGTTATATTTGGACAAACTTAGCATTCATGAAATGGGCAAAATACACTGAAGCAATTGGATTAGATGGATTCCTTAGAATAAGAAAAGGAAAAGAATTACTTTAGATCTAAACCCTGAAAGGAGAGATTAATATCTCTCCTTTTTTGTATGTCTAGAATAGTTCTATTATGGTTTATAGTAAAATGATATCTGTTATGTCATCTAATTTCACCCAATCGATGTTATCATTAGCTTCTAGCCTAATCTTTCTATATTGCGTATTAATTTTGTTATGATTCCTTGAAGTACTTTATCCTTATATTCATCATATATAATCACTTTTACTTGAACTCTGTCCATGATAGATTTTTGAATAGTATAGGCAAATTTATCAAATTGCTGTTCAACAATGATCGGCTTCGTTTTCTCCATCTTTTAACTCCCCCTTAACACATCTGCAAACATATGTTCTATTATATATTATTTCAAAACATAAAAAAACCTCTAACTTAAGTAGAGGAAAAAACTTTATAATTAGTCTTTTTTCTTAAACAATGTATCAAAGGTATATATTGATTTTGACAGTATTCAGGATTTGCCAATGTCTGCTATAGAGACACCACTTTTTTCTTATTTATAAGGTAAGATCAAATCATCTAAATATATCATGTTATTTTTTTATTCTCTCCGTAATTAAACCAATAATAGCTATAAAATATACGATACCTAGTAATACTAAATTTTCAAATGTATGATGAGACTTATTAGGGAAAAGCATATTTAATAATAGCTGGCCACCAAAGACTAGAGATAATTCGAGAATATGATTTGAATCCATCTTCATTAGATAAGTGGGTGAGCCAAAGTCAGAAAAGCGGTTCATTTAAAGAAAAAGATAATCTATCGCCAGATGAAGCTGAATTAATTAGACTCCGTAAGGAGAACAAACAGTTACAGATGGAGAATGACATTTTAAAGCAAGCAGCGCTTTTACTTAATTGTTCCATCCATCTCCCTCCTCCTTATGTTTTTTTGCAAGCAAAAAAGGCTTACTCCTCCTCATATTTCAAGTTGGAATAAGCCTTCTAAGTTTTTTTAAAGCGTAATAAGTTTACAAGTGTATTGTTTATTAGTTATATTTTATGACCTTGCTGTTAAGAAGTAAACCCTGTAGTATTTTATCCAATATTTGATAGTTATTTTTTCTAAAAGTCTTCGCTTCGTTGTCTTTTAACTATTTAGAATTTCGTTGTACATTTGATTAAACATCAAACATATTCTTTGAGAGCTAGTTATAATATAATTTTTTAGTTTCTGTCACAACATTATTCTTCTGTATCAATTATTTGATTTAATAAACTAAATAAATTTAATATAGTTTTGCTTTCAATGAAAAGGTGGTTTATTTGCCTTACATCATCAATCAAAGAATTTGCTTTTTTTATCAATTCATTTTTGAATTCCTCTATAGATATTTCTTCATTGCTCCAATCAGCATATCTATATTTTTTAAAAGACTTTGTAACTATAGCATCTAAACCAACCTTATTTTCATTTTCTATAATACTCACATTTATTTTTTTACCTTTTTTGATAAATTCGATCCAAGATTTATATGATTCAATATCACTAATAGCAATGTAACTTCCTTTTTGTAAGAGTAGATAAGATTCTAATAATAATTCAAACCATCTAATTATTAGTTCAAAACCCTCTTCCCCCTTTTGTAAAGGATTATTATGATAGTATCCGTAAATATTATCATTGAATTCCATTTCAAAAAAACCTTCTAAATTTCCTTCTACATCAAATCTTTTTGCATCCCATTTTTTCATTTCTTCAACGTCAGCTATTATTCTATATTTTATTTTAAACATTATAAATCACCTTCCTTATTTCCCAAAGAAGCTAGGAGATAATTTATGCAACCCATAAGCAGTGTCAAAACTACCATCAGATTTTATAAATATCATTATTTTTTCACCATTTACTTCATATGATTGTAAACCTGTCAATCCTTGGTTCCTTAAATGATTATATCCTTGCTCAACAGATGATATTATCTGTTCTTTAGACCAATTTGGATTAAAAAATGTATTATTAGCTAGTTTTTTTTCTAGAGCTTCTTTAGATAAATAATTTACTTGTTTAGCAAACTCATCAGGAATATGTTTGCCAATGTGTTTAATATTAGAGTTACTAAGTTTATACATCCCCTCTTTTCCTAACTTCTTCTCAATTTGCTCTATAATGTCATCTGCTTTATCTCCGAACTTTTCTCTAAGGTATCTTTTAACTCCGT
>CAZEQK010000023.1:13223-48543 GCA_964514395.1 uncultured Bacillaceae bacterium | reverse complement strand
ACTTATGTATTTTTAGGCTGCCATTCTATGTACTTTTATTTTGCCATAAACATTTGCGATCACTATATTTAAATATAGTGTACAAATTTGCATTTTAAGTGTATCTGACATTTGTAGTTGTATTAACTTATATCTTTTTTGTCTTTTCTCAAATTCATAAAAAAATTTTTATTCTGATACAAATTCTGACAACATTTTCATTTGTAATTAAATATAATTTATATCGTAAGTTATGGCCATTTAACATTTATTGTTATTTTTCGGCCAAACAATATAATTCCTAAGGGGTATAAAATGTTTAAAAAATTAAGTTTAGCATTAGCAACAGTATTACTTTTTACTGGATTAATAACATCTACTGCTTTAGCAGAAAAAAAACCAAAAACAATAATTGAATATGCACCAGCAGAAGAAAGCTTAATTAATGGTGTGCCGGAGAGCGAACTTATTTCTCCTATGTGGGTTTCAGAGCCTGAATTTCTAGGTTATTCTGCAGGTTCTCCTTCAACCATAACATTTTTCAAGTTAATTGCTTCTTCTTATGTCGACAACAGGAGCAATCCTAATCCATTCCACTTAGTACTCAATATTACACAGTCAACAGCAAAAGGTTCAGAGTGGTCTGGTAGTGTAAAATTTAATGCTAGTATAAAAACTGGTATTCTAGGAGAAGTAGGCCTTCAAGTTTCTGGAGGGGTAAAAGAAACTAGGGAAGTAAATGAAGCAGTTGGTATTTCTGGTTCAACTGATATACCACCTTATAAACAAGGTCAAATAGAAGCATATTATCCTGGGATTAGTTCTAGTGGGAATCTAACATATAGAATATATGATTCTTGCAGTGATACTGGTTATATTGATTATACGAAACCAATAACAGCAAAAGTACACAAAGAAGCATTGGAAGTTAATTTTAAGCCTATTGTTTGGTAATATAATTATATAAATAGGGGTTAATGTATTTTAGTCCCTATTTATATTTTTGGAGGTAAAATGAAAAAAATAATTATTATTATCTTATTAATATCTCTTTTTTCGATAGGATGTGCAACTAAAACAAACACATTTTCAATTAAGGAATATGATTCTTTTGTAAATACGGTTTATAATTTCAAAGAGAAATTTAGCCCAAAAGATTTTAAAAATATTAATTCAGAAGGTCCTTTAGTTAAACAAATATGGGTACTTCCGGAAAACACTTTAATAGATAAAAGAACAAATGATAGTATAAATGGGGATACGAATTTTCCTTCTAAATATGAAATATATTATTTAAAGGATGATTCATCTGTTTTAACAAAAGTTGTTTTTATTTATAACCATATAGATTACGAAGGTATAATCTTACATTCAGTTGTATCTCCTGAAGATAATGTAACCTTAAAGGAAGATTATCATAATTTGAATAGACCTTTTGTAATAAATAAGATAATAAGCTATGGTAATTACTTGGTATCCGTTCAATATTTTCTTATAGAAAATAAAAAATTAGCAAATGACGAACAAAAGATTAGATATTTATTGAATGTAGATAATGAATTTTATCGTCAATTAGAATTATTTTTGCTAAATATGTAGTCTAATATTAATAAAAGTAGAACATTTGAATCATATGTCACCTCTAGGAAAAGATAAAATAGTAACTGGAATTCCTTGTAGTACCGGAAATCCAGTTTTTTCTTTAATTATTCCATACCGCACGATAGCACAACTTAATGCTTTAGCATTTAGTGTGACTTGTGCCCTATGGGTGCTAAGGTTCAGGTGGAGATAAAAAACTCCATCTGAACCAAGTCTGCTTTAGAAAAATTGGAGAGGATTATCCAGTCTGTTTAGTAAGTGATGCTGACAGGGAAATGATAGAACCATTATTAAAGCGTTTTAACTTCAATTCAGTTTATATCTCAGAGGACCATCAATCCTACAAGCAGGATCCAAAGAGTAAGATTTTCAAACGTATGATCGAGGATTATCATGTTTCTGCAGAAGAAATTCTACATATTGGTGATTCTTCATCAGACATCATTGGTGCAAGCAACGTTGGTATTGATACATGCTGGGTAAATCGTCATTCTTTACCTTGGAGGTATAGAGGTAATCCAACATATGAAGTGAATAATCTATCAGCCATCTTAACCTTTATAAAATAATATAAACGAGTAACTATATCATATTAAAATCTTTTGATTGGATGAGAGACACATGAGTAAAATAAAATTAACAAAAAAACAAGCTCGGCAATTTCTTTTAGTCTATCAAGGCTTGTGTACTCCCTATAAATGGCAAGGGAAAGCTGGTATTTTAGAATATATTAGGAAAGTAGGCTGTATACAATATGACCCACTAAATAAAGTCGGCAGGAATCCTGACCTTGTTCTACAAGCTCGAATCAAAAATTACAATTCTAACATGCTTCAAGAACTTTTATATACAGACCGAAAATTACTTGATGGATGGGATAAAAACATGTCCATTTATGCTGTAGAGGATTGGCCCTATTTCCATAGGTATCGTGAAGAAGCCAAGCAATTATATGATGATGCTTCTACTCATCTTCATAGTATTCTACCTAAAGTAAGGGAAGAAATCGAGCAAAAGGGAGCAATATCCTCCATTGATTTGAAGTTTGATATGAAGGTGGACTGGGCATGGGCACCGACCAGAGCGGCTCGAGCAGCATTAGAGAGTATGTTTTTTTGGGGAGAGCTCATTATTCATCATAAAGCTGGGACAAGGAAGTTTTATGATTTTTCTGAAAGGAGTCTATCCTCTAAATTACTAGCCATACCAGATCCTAATCAAACATTAGAAGAATATTTTGATTGGATAGTAAAAAGAAGAATTGGTGCAATTGGTTTATTGTGGGAAAAATCAGGAGATGCTTGGCTTGGCACAAAATGGTTAAAAAGTAAAGAAAGATTGATGACACTTTCACGTCTTGAAAACAGGGGAGAAATAATCTCTTATGAAGTAGAAGGGATCGACTATCCTTTTTATATTCGAAAAGAGGAGTTATCACTTATAAATGAGGTATTAGAGAGCTTACATGCTCAGTCTAAAGTAACATTTATTGCGCCCTTAGACAATATAATATGGGATCGGAAATTATTGAAGCAAATATTTGGTTTTGAATATACTTGGGAAGTTTACACACCAAAATCCATAAGAAAATATGGCTATTATGTATTACCAGTTTTATACGAAGATCGCTTTATTGCACGATTTGAACCGATATTTAATAAAAGTACAAAGGAGCTTGTGATAGAAAATTGGTGGTGGGAAGATGGGATGAGATTTTCAAAACAATTCGAGAAATCCTTAATCGAAGCTTTTATACGATTTTCAAATTATTTAGGTGCGAATTGTATTCAATTTAATAGTGAGGAATTAGTGAAGAAGCTACCATCTCTACAAAAGATAAACCTTAGTAAATGACAGATACTATTGGAATATTGTCAAAAAAATTGAAAGAATATTGTAAAAATTAATAGAAAAATGTTGAAAAATGTAGAAAATACCTATATAGTAAAAGCATTAAATTGAAAATATTACTAAAATAGTTTTTTAATCTCTACCTATAAGAAGTTTTTTGCTAGAAAGGATGGTGGCTTTGATAAAAAATCAGTCGGAACAGGATATCAAGACGATTTTGAAACAACAAAATGATTTAATGAGTAAACAAATAAAAAGAGCCTTGATAAATAACGAATTTATAAATTATTATCAGCCACAAATAGATGTATCTACTGGCAAAATTACAGGTATTGAAACACTAATTCGTTGGCAACACCCCCAAAAAGGTTTAATCTATCCAAATGATTTTATTCCATTTACTGAAATGACTGGGATGATTGTCGATTTAGGTGATTTTGTACTAGAAAAGGCTTGCCGCCACACCAAAAAGCTACATGATGAGGGTTTTAAAGATTTGGTAGTTGGTGTAAATGTTTCTGCGAATCAGATTAAAGATGACCGTTTTGTTCATAATGTAAAGGATATATTAGCTAGAACTGGTTTATCTCCAGATCATTTAGAATTAGAAATTACTGAACGGGTTATATTCCAACCAACCTTAGAAATTAAGAAAAAAGTGACTCAACTTAAAGAGATAGGCGTACGTTTCTCAATTGATGATTTTGGAACAGGTTATTCATCCTTAAGTAATTTAAGGGATTTTTCTTTTGATACGATAAAAATTGATCGATCGTTTATTCATAAAATCTCAACAGATAACATTAATAATTATATAGTAGAGTCTATCGTATATTTAGGTGAAAAATTAAATCTAAGAGTGATAGCTGAAGGTGTGGAGACATCAGAAGAATTTCATCTTTTAAAAAGGTTACGTGTCAGAGAAGTACAAGGATTTTTATTAAGTAAACCAATTTCTTTTTCTGAACTAGAAAATAAAATATTTGAGCTAGTTGTCATATGAATTTTTCTTTTCTTTGTAAAGAGCCGTAAAGCTCTTTTTTTTTATTTTTGAAAGTAATAAATTTTAAAGAAATCTCGGTTTTATGTCATATCAGGGACGAAGTTGAAATATATTTAATCGAGGAATATATATACAAGGGGGGGGCATTATTGTCAGATCAACCTTATATGAATTTTGAAGTGAGGGAAAATGTGAAGCATTTGAAAGATGGACAAAGCTTTAGAGAACTTTCTAGTTTAGAATTAGAACCAATAATAAAGGTGAAAGATACGAGCAAAGGAATAGACATATCTGGATATTTAGTCTTAACTGGTGAGTTTTTAAAAGGTGATAAGAATTGGGAGGAACAATTTGAGCAATCTGATGGTATACACTATCATTCATTTTCTGGGCATGAAGGTGAAGTCGATATCTTCCAGCATCAAATACCTATTTCTTTTCAAATTCAACCTAATAGGGTAAAAAGTATATCTGATGTATTTTTGTATGTAGAGCATTTTGATTATGATGTGATTTCGGACAGTGATATTGATTTAATTGCAAACCTTAGGCTATTAGGTGTGCATCCTGATCCTAAACAGGATATTACAGTTGAGAGAGAGTATAACTTCTTTAATGATGAAATACCAATCAAGGATGAAGATGGTATTGTTCGAGGTAGTGAAAAGGAAGAAACGGATGTTAATCATTTTATTGAAGCATCCCAATTAGAAGAGCAAGAATCACTCAGTAACCAAAACAATGCATTTGAAGAGGAAAACAATGTAGATGTTCAGAATAGGGAAATAACAGTAGAAGACGATGAAGGGAAGCATAGTGAATTAGAAGCAGAAGAACAATCGGATAATAGTGATGTACCAGAAATGGAAGATGAAGAAACAATAGGCTCTAATGAAGAAGTGGATGATACAACGGCCAAGGTTAAAATAGGTATAAAAGGAAACAGAAAAGATAGGAAAGAAGGAGAAAACCAAGAAACACCTAATCCTCTTTATTCCTTACTAAGAAAAAATAATAATAAAGACCAACAAGAGACTGAAGGGCAAGTAATAGAAGAAAAGGTAACAGATCCTGAAATAATGATGAACGAAGATAATAATACAGTAGTTTCAATGGAGAATTATGTAAAAGAAAATAAAATGAGTGATCAAGATCAACACCAACATCAAGAACAATATGAAGAAGAGACAAATACAAGTGACGTAGAAGAAGCAAGTACTGATGTTTCTAAAGGAGAAGGAGAGACAAAAGATATATTATTTAGCCTTTTAAATGGGAATGAGGAAAATAAGTATAGACTTAAGATCTATTTTGTAAAAAAAGAGGATACCTTGGATTCCATAGCACGGAGATACAGTATAAAAACAGAGGAAATTATCAAACAAAATAATCTAGAGAATCGTGAATTAGAAACAGGGCAATTCTTATATTTGCCACAAAAAGGATAGAGTAATTTATGATAAATATGGAGAAAAAACTAGAATTAGTTGAAATATTACGTCATTATGATCTTCGTGTTGGTTCTATAGAATCATATTCCTTATTTCACCTCTTAAAAACTAATCGTGGTCCAAAAATTTTAAAGGTATGGGACAACATCGATAAACTAAGTGATACATTCCACTTTAAAGAATTATTAGCAAAATCGGGGTTTAGAAAGATAGATCGTTTTATTCGAACAAAGGATCATAGTCCTTATGTGGTGACTAATAATATCGGCTATTCTCTAAGTGATGTAATAGATGGGATGTCACCATCTTTAGAAAGAAAAATCGATATGGAAATAATCGGCAAAACACTAGCAGAATTTCATCTTGCAATGAGTAAGGTGAAACCAGATAAACCTTTTGTACCTTGGTCTACACATTTCGAAAGAGGACTAAAACAATTTAAAACGATTGAGACCAATCTTATGGCTAAAAAAAATAAATCTACCTTTGATAAAATATTGCTTGAGGATATGGAAAAACATCAAGTGCAAATTAAACACAGTATTCAAATTGCAAAAAATGCCGAAGAAAAAACTATCAAAAACAGAATAGAACCAATATGGTGTCATGGTAATATGAGTAACCAATCCTTTAAAATCGATGAATATGGTGAAGGATGGATAACCGATTTTAATGTACCTGTTGTTGATTTTCCTTCCTATGATCTAGCAAAGCTTGCTTCACGAATTTATATGAAAAGCAATTATAATATTGAACTAGTGAAAGCAATCATCGATCATTATCAAGAGAAAATCCCTTTGGTCTTGGAAGATAAATTATGGATTTTAACCTATTTAGCCTTTCCTCATGATTTATGGAAGTTTATCTATATGAACTATATTGCGAAAACATTAAGATTGGAGCAAATACATGATAAATACAAAGTTATTACAGAACAACAAGTTCATGTTGGAAAGCTATATCAAGATTTATTCAATTATTTCGATTTGTAAATGGGAATAATGGAGGTTTTCTAAATGGCCGTAATGGGTCCATTCATTGATAGTGGCATCAGTCCAGCGATAGTAAAGGAGTATGACATCGATCTAAAGAAAGCCACAAAGCTACGTTCTATTATAAAGGTTGAGTCACAATTAGGAACCTTTACGATAAAAAAAGCTAAAATTAGCTATACACAAGCAGAACGGATGAAGGAGATTCTTCACTATCTAAAGAAGCATGATCTAAATGTACAACAATTACTTCCTAATAAATATGGTGATTATTTCATTCCTGTTACTGATGGTGTTGTCTATGCCACGAAGTGGATCGAAGGCAAAAGTTTAAAAATAAATCATGGACCACACCTAAGAAGTTTAATATCGATGATGGCGTATATGCACAGAATTGGATTTTCCTTTGTGCCTAATAAAAATTTTACTTATCGCTATGTTGACGAATTATATATTAGGAACACTTGGCAGGATAGATTGAACTGGTTTAAACATTATAACCAAAAATTAAAAAGAAATAAGAATACCGCCTTTGAGCATCTTATCCAATCATATTCTACTTTTCTAATTGATTGGGGAGAAGAAGCCATTGAACATTTAAATCAATGGATCATAAAATACAGTTCCATTTCCAAGTTAAGAAAAACGATTATTCATGGCAAATTTCATCACAGAAATTCGATTTTGACAGAAGATCAAAAGCTATATCTATTAGATTTTGATCATGCAAGTATAGATACTCCTGTAAGAGATATCGCTAATTTTATTAGACATTATATTTTGAATAAAGAGCACCAAATGTGGGCAAAGGATTGGATTAAATTATATCAAAAACAGGTTGAACTAAGTACTGCTGAAAAAAAACTACTTGGAATTTATCTGCTTTTTCCTGAAAGAATACTGTCACTAACAAATAGATATGAACAAAAACATTATAATTGGAGTGAAGAATTTTATCTAAAAAAATTACAAATTAGATTGGATCAAATGAAGGAATTGGTTTGGTTTGTTGATGCTCAACAATGGGTAAGTGATTAATTCAATCTATGATAAGGAATTTATATGATATCTAGTACAAAGGCAACATAGGCTAAAAATAACAAAAATAATAAAAAGATATCAAAGGGATTAGGTAAAAATAAAGCTCTAATAAACTGTACAATAATTAATGGAAATAGTAACGTGCGAAATGCAGACAAAATCTGTTTATACCAATTTTTCATTTTATTTCTCACGTCCTTCAATATTGGTAATATTTATCTTATAGAAAGATGAATATAATTAGGGAATTACATATCGAATCATTTAACATAAATAATTAGACTAATATAATCTATGATGTTCGCCCGTTTTTTGTTCACATTTCCTTGGCAATCTGATGGGAAAATAAGACTCATTCGATAAGATTCAAGTAGAAGCTTATCTGCAATGGGTTTTTTCTATAAAATTAATAATAGCTAATTTATATTTTTTAAAATGGATTTGACATTATTCACTAATCTCATTACAATATATTAATAATTAACTAATTCGAAATGCGATGACAGGGAGGAGTAGGTAAAGGATCCCTTAAGAGAGGAAAACCATTAAGCTGGAAGGTTTTCTAGGTGTATTTTTTACTGAAGGTAGCCCTTAAGTAGTCTATTTGAAAAAATGAAGTAGAATAGACCGGTTCAAACCGTTATATCTTTGAGTGCATTAATTGTAACGATTAATGAATAAAGGTGGCACCGCGTACACTTTTCGTCCTTTAAGATGAAAAGTGTTTTTTTTTATGTCAGAGAATAAATTTATTCAAATTTTTAAATAAATGAGGAGGAAGTAAAAATGGAGAAAATGGCAGAGCAAATTCCTACAACCTATGATCCCAAATCAATCGAATCGAAATGGTACGATTATTGGTTGGAAAATGAATATTTTAAAGCTGGAAAGGCCATGGAAAAGGAACCATATTCTATCGTAATCCCACCACCAAATGTAACTGGTATGCTGCATATCGGTCATGCTTTTGATTTTACTATTCAAGATATTATTATTCGTATGAAAAGAATGCAGGGGTATGATGCCTTGTGGCTACCAGGAACAGATCATGCTGGTATTGCTACTCAAGCGAAGGTTGATCAAAAATTGCGTGAGGAAGGCTTTAATCGATATGAGCTTGGGCGAGAGAAATTTTTAGAGAAAGTATGGGAATGGAAAGATAAATATGCAAATACCATTCATGACCAATGGGCAAAGTTAGGTTTGGGATTAGATTATTCTAGAGAGCGATTTACTATGGACGAGGGTTTATCAAAGGCTGTTCGTAAAGTATTTGTAAGTTTATATGAAAAAGGATTAATATACCGCGGAAAATATATTATTAATTGGGATCCTGATGCAAGAACAGCATTATCAGATATTGAGGTTGAGTATAAAGAAATAACAGGAGCCCTTTACCATATGCGTTATCCATTAAAGGATGGCTCTGGACATATTGTCATAGCAACCACTAGACCAGAAACTATGCTAGGTGATACTGCTGTAGCTGTGCATCCGAAGGATGAAAGGTATAAAGATTTTATCGGAAAAACAGTTGTTCTGCCAATAACAGGTCGTGAGATTCCTATTATTGCTGATGATTATGTGGACCGAGAATTTGGTAGTGGAGCAGTAAAAATCACACCTGCACATGATCCTAACGATTTTGAAATAGGGATAAGACATGATTTACCAAGAATTTTAGTAATGGATGAATCAGGAAAAATGAATGAAAACGCTGGGAGCTACCAAGGATTAGATCGATTTGCTTGCCGCAAACAAATAGTAAAGGATCTTCAGGATCAGAATGTATTATTTAAAATTGAAGAACATATTCATTCAGTTGGTCACAGTGAAAGAACTGGAGCAGTGGTAGAACCTTATTTATCTACACAATGGTTTGTTAAGATGAAGCCACTAGCAGAGCAAGCAATTAAAAAGCAAAAAAGTGGAGATGGAGTAAGCTTTGTACCTGAACGTTTTGAAAAAATCTATCTAAACTGGATAGAAAATATTAGAGACTGGTGTATATCAAGACAGCTTTGGTGGGGTCATCGTATCCCTGCATGGTATTGTGATGCTTGTGGTGAAACAACAGTTCAAATGGAGGAGCCTACTTCTTGTAAGTCGTGCGGTCATGAGCATTTACATCAGGATGGGGATGTTTTAGATACTTGGTTTAGCTCTGGTCTATGGCCTTTCTCAACCATGGGGTGGCCTAATGATACAGCCGATCTTCAACGATATTATCCGACGAATGTGCTTGTAACAGGATATGATATCATCTTCTTTTGGGTTGCTAGAATGATATTTACTGCTTTGGAATTTACTGACGAAAATCCTTTTAAGGATGTTTATATTCATGGTCTAGTAAGAGATAGCGAAGGAAGAAAGATGTCAAAATCCTTAGGAAATGGTATCGATCCGTTAGAGATAATTGACCAATATGGAGCAGATGCCCTTCGTTTTATGATTTCTACTGGGGGTACTCCAGGTCAGGATATAAGATTCCGCTTTGAAAGGGTTGAAGCGGCTCGTAATTTTGCTAATAAGATTTGGAATGCATCAAGATTTACGATTATGAATCTTGGAGATTTTAAAGTGGAGGATATTGATTTATCTGGACATTTATCCACTGCTGACCAATGGATTCTACATCGGTTTAACGAAACAGCAAAAGAGGTTTCACGTTTATTGGATCAATATGATTTTGGCGAAGCAGGAAGGGTATTAAACCATTTCGTATGGGATGATTTTTGTGACTGGTATATTGAATTAGCAAAATTACCGTTATATAGTGACGATGAAATCAAAAAAAATACTACTAAATCAGTATTAACCTATGTATTGGACAGAACGCTAAGATTATTGCATCCTTATATGCCATTTATTACTGAAGAAATTTGGCAGCACCTTCCTCATAAAGGAGATAGCATCACTATAGCAAATTGGCCTGAATATAAAGATGAATTTAATCATCCTGAGGCTGCAAAAGAGATGACATTAATTATGGATGTGATTCATTCAGTCAGAAATATTAGAGCTGAAGTGAATGCACCATTAAGTAAAAAAGTACAAATTAAGGTGAAGCCTGCTAATGAAGAAACGGAAGAGATATTACTTAAAGGTAATTCTTATATTACT
Source organism: uncultured Bacillaceae bacterium (assembly GCA_964514395.1). Lineage (GTDB taxonomy): Bacteria > Bacillota > Bacilli > Tepidibacillales > Tepidibacillaceae > CAZEQK01. Next base: position 37,501 of record CAZEQK010000023.1, on the reverse strand, counting down.
AAATTTTGTAATCCTGAGGAACTGGATATTTCAACAAAAATAATAGCACCTGAAAAGGCTATGTCTGCAGTTATTACAAATGCCGAAATTTATTTACCAATCGAAGGGCTAATTGATATTGAAAAAGAGTTGGAGAGATTAGATAAGGAATTAAAGGATCTCAATTTTGAGGTAGAACGTGTTCAAAAGAAACTGGGTAATAAAGGATTTGTGGATAAAGCGCCAGCAGATGTTATTGAGGTTGAAAGAGAAAAGGAAAGGGATTATATTAAAAAAAGAGAAAAAGTTTTAAATAGGATTCAAGAATTAAAAGGTTAGAATATAAAAACATCTTTTACATCATCATAAACACTTATCAGAAAATAGGGCAAATAATGGGTCAGTCCTCCTGTTAATAAATTGAAGCAAATATCATAGTATATTAGAAGAGTGGTGGGTAATAATGGTTGACACGATAAGAACGAAGGAACAGGCCATTGAATGGATTCATAGTTTAAAAACCCTTGGGATAAAGCCTGGTTTATCAAGAATGGAATGGATGTTAAAGCGTTTTAATCACCCTGAAAGATACTTGAAATTTGTTCATGTTGCAGGTACAAATGGTAAAGGATCTACGGTGTCTTTTATTAGCAATGTCTTAAGAAAATCAGAATATAAGGTAGGTACTTTTACATCTCCTTACTTAATTGCTTTCACCAATCGCATTCAGTTTAATGGGGAAGATATATCTGGTGATGATTTAATTGAACTTGTAAATAAAGTGATACCCTTGACAAGGGAATTAGAAAAAACGGAGCTAGGAGCACCTACTGAATTTGAGATTATCACGATGATTGCTATTTTATATTTTGCAACCATTTCCCTTCCTGATATTGTAATCTGGGAAACAGGCTTAGGAGGTCGATTAGACTCTACAAATGTTGTTATTCCTATTGTTTCTGTGATAACCAATATTGGCTATGATCATATGGATTATCTAGGTAGTGATATAAAGGATATAGCAGCAGAAAAGGCAGGTATTATTAAGTCAGGAGTAACGGTGGTTTCTGGCGTTGAAAACGAGGAAGCAAGAGCTGTAATAAATCAGCACGCGAAGGAAAAGAATGCTTCTATTTATCTGATTAATGAACAATTTTCTGTTGCAGTCCATAGAATGAATCAAAACGGAAGTCAATTTGATTTTAAAGGTCCTTATTTAACAATGCCAAATATAGAGTTAAAAATGATTGGACCCCATCAGGTTAAAAATGCCTCCGTTGCTTTGATGACCTTAGAAATATTAAGACAATTCTATTCCTTTTATATAGAAGAAAATTCAGTGTATTCAGGAATGAAACATGCTTTTTGGCCAGGAAGGTTTGAGGTCATATTAGAAAAGCCGTTGGTAATCATTGACGGTGCTCATAATGCAGAAGGTGCTAAAAGCTTAAAGGAAACAGTTTCATTATTTAACTATAATCGTTTAATTATAGTGACTGGTATTTTACGTGATAAAGCAGTGAAGAATTTTTATGAGGAATTATTACCTCTTACGGATGAATTAATTATTACTGAGCCGATAAATCCAAGAGCTGCAAAGGTTGAAGAGGTAATGAAGGTTATAAATGAAATAGATAATTATAAAGAACCAAAGCCGATAAAAAATTATATAGATGCAATGGAGCATGCGCTGGCTATTGCCTCGAACGAAGATTTGATTGTATGTACCGGTTCTTTGTATCTTATATCTGATATTAGAAGATTTATGAAAGAACGTTGAGAATAGTGTATATTAAGTTTTATCAAAACAAATTGAAGGTTGGTGAATAGGTTGAATATTGATCAACGTGTTCATTTTATTGGAATTGGCGGTTATGGGATGAGCGCAATAGCACGGGTCATGCTTGATTTGGGATATCAAGTTAGTGGCTCAGATGTAATAAAAAAGGATTTAACTGATAAGCTTTTAGCTAGAGGTGCTAAAATATTTATCGGTCATAAGAAGTCAAATATAGAGGGTGCTGAATTAGTTGTTTATTCTACAGATATCCCGAAGGACAATGTAGAATTATTAGCAGCAGAAAATAACAATATTCCATATATTCATAGATCAGAAATGCTGGCAAGAATACTAAATGAGAAAAAAGGTATTGCAGTAGCTGGAGCCCACGGTAAAACAACTACTTCTTCTATGATTGCTTTAATGATGGAAAATAATCAGCTAGACCCTACATTTGTAATAGGTGGAGAAGTACTAAATATAGGTAGTAATGCAAAAGCTGGGTTAGGAGAGTATGTAGTAGCAGAGGCTGATGAAAGTGATGGTACTTTTTTACAATACTATCCTCATATTGGTGTTGTCACTAATATTGAAGCTGACCATTTAGAAAACTATGATGGTGATTTTGAAAATTTAAAAGAAGCTTATCGAAAGTTCTTAAGTCAAGTTAAAGCAGAGGGATTTTCAGTTGTGAATTATGATGATCCTTACATAAGTGAAATGATTGCTGATATGAATAGCAAGTTTATTACTTTTGGTTTTAATACAAAGGCTGATATGTATGCGAAGGATCTGCGATTTAGGAATCGGTCAGCTTCTTTTACAGTAGTGTATCATGGGGAAACTAAAGGCAGAGTTGAACTGTCTGTACCAGGCAAGCATAACATTTTAAATGCTTTGGCTACCATTATTATAGGTCTTGAAACAGGTATTACCTTTAAGGGAATCGTGCAAGCTTTAAAGGAATTTACAGGGGCAAAACGAAGATTTCAAGTCATTAGTGAATACAATGATATGATTGTAATTGATGATTATGCACATCATCCTACCGAAATTCAGGCTACAATAAGTGCAGCAAAAGCCACTGGTAAAAGAATTGTTGCAGTTTTTCAGCCTCAGAGATACACTCGAACCTTCTTTTTATTGGACGCTTTTAGTCGAGCCTTTTCTGAAGCTGATGAAGTGATTATTACAGATATCTATTCACCAGCTGGGGACAACCGTATTGAAGGGGTAAATTCCGAAAAATTGGTTGAACTTATTGCAGAAAATAGTAATGCAAATGTTAGATTTTTTTCAAGTAAAGATGAGGTATATCGTTATCTTTCAGAAACATCGAAGCCAAATGATTTGATATTAACAATGGGTGCAGGAGATATATGGAAGGTAGCTTATCAATTAGCAGATAAATGGAATACAGAGCAAAAGCAAGAAAGTATTAGTTATCCACAAAAAATTGAAATGGAATAATCCTCAAAACTGAATGTTAACAAGATAATGTATTTAAAGACTTAAATAAGAGGGACACAGTGATAGCGTCCTTCTTTTTTTTGATATTAACGTGATATAATGAATCGTTACTGTCTTGCTTGTGATGGAAGATTAAATCTAGATGACATAGTTTAGATTCATAGAATGGATGAGGTGTTATTAATGAGTATATTATTTTATTTTATATATAGTATAGCCGCATTACTTATTGGGTCGTTTTTAACGACAGCTGCGTTTCGGATTCCTATTAATCAACCATTATTTCAAAAGAGATTAGAATGTCCAAGCTGTAAGACCAAACTACATCCTATAGACATGATTCCAATTGTCAGCTATAGCATTTTCAGAGGAAAGTGTCGATATTGTCAAAATAAAATATCACTTATTTATCCATTTGGTGAAAGTTTAACACTTCTTATTTTTCTATTAATCCCACTTTATTTTAAAAACTCCTATGAATTAATCATCGTTTATACTTTTATAATGTTGATGATATCAACCACATTGAGTGATATAAAATATCAGATAATTCCAGATAAAATGACATATAGCGGATTTTTCCTCATATTTTTCTTACGATTGTTTATTCATCCATTACCAATTTGGCATTATTTACTTGGTTCTTTACTTGGTGGAGGTTTTTTATTTATTATAGCCTTTATTACAAAAGGGGGGGTAGGCGGTGGAGATATAAAGCTATTTTTTGTTATCGGTTTAGTTTTGGGGTGGCAAAATACTTTATTGGCTCTACTTTTCTCTACAACGATTGGAGCTGTTGTCAGTGGCATGCTACTCATTATTGGTGTAGTGAAACGAAAACAGATGATACCCTTTGGACCATTTATTTTTATTGGCACTATTTTGACCTATTTTTTAGATAATGTGTGATGGAAATCCATAGGGTACAAGTCACACTAAATGCTAAAGCATTAAGTTGTGCTATGCCGGCCTTATTTCGAGGATAGTAACAACTCCTCTTACGGTGTTGAAGAGGGAGTCTTGTTGAAACCGAAGATAAAAATTATTTTTTTGGTTCTACTAATCTTCTAAATGCATACATATTTATTAAGAGATTAGTAGATATGGAGTTGATATTTTATGGACAAGCCAAAAATTAATTTTGTCGCTTGGGAACCACTTGAAAAACGTAAAAAAAAGAATAGAAATAACCAACAAATGATAGATGAAGAAAGAAGTAAGGATTTTGATTGGGAAAAATATATTCTATCAAAAAAGAGAGAGGAAGATAAAAAGGAAAACCCATATAATACTTACGTACCTAGAACGAAGCAAATAGATGACATGAAGACAATCTATGACATTGAAATAGATGAAAGACTACTTAAAAAAGGTAGGAAAAAATACCGGAGGAATAGAGCGGGTACCTTAGTGAATCCTCAATTATTAAAATCTATTTTTGCTGGTTTTATGGCGATTGGAACTGGACTTATTTTTGGATATTTTTTATTACTTTATTTTGCTCAGCCAGGTAATAACCTAGATACAATGATCAATACTTCAAACGATACGAATACGGTATCAGATAACAATAGTAATTCGATATCAACAAATAATCATGTGATTGCTATGGATTCCTTATATTTTTTACAGGCAGGGGTCTTTTCAGAGCAAACAGGGGCAAAGGCTGTTTTAACAAATCAACACAATCAAGGGAAAGCTGCAGTGATTGATGGTAGTAATCCTTATCATGTATATGTTGGTATCTCTACTGATAAAGCTAGTGGGACTCTTCTAAAAGAGTATTTAAAAACTCAGGGAATGGATTTATATCTAAAAGAACACGTCATACCAAATTATAAAGGAAGTATGTCAAACAGTACCTACCAAGCATTTTCAAAATGGGTGATCGTAGGTGATCAACTTTTACAGAGCTTGGCAAGAGAATCGATTCAAGTAATAAATGATACTAACCATACGATAAACTACGAGGAACTTCAAAAGCTACATCAGAATTTTTTAGTAGATTATCAAAATGTAAAATCGTTAATTGCAAAAGAAGGTCTAACGAAAGAGGAAAGTGCGATTCAAAGCATGTCAGAACAAATAAATTACGCAATAGCTGCAATAAATGCATACAAAAAAAATCCAACACCTCAATATCTATGGAATATTCAAGAATTACTTATTAAGTATGAATTAAGCTATGAAGGGCTAGTTTCTAGTTGAAGATCATTTCATAAAAGATGAGATCTTTATTAAGAGATTACGTAGAATATATGAAATATTATTTAAAAGGACTGCCAGTTTTTTAGCAGTCCTTTTCGTATCTATATATTAGTGGTAAAAAGTATTGTACACTTGGTAAATAGTTAAATATTAGCTTGTAACCTTATTATACTTTTGCTACACTAAGTTTAATCACTAGAAAAAGATGATGTGAGAATTGAAGATTATTTCAAGGAGAAATCGAAGGAAATGAAGAACACAGTCATTCTGATTATTTTACTTGTTATTGGTCTACTAATTGGTAGTATCATAGGTGAGGCTTTTTCTGCTTGGGTACCTATTTTAGCAAAATCCCAACAAATATATTGGGAGCCTAAAGCAGATTTAAATATTTTGAAGTATGATCTCCATGTAATGGTTAAACTAAACCTAGCTAGTGTCATAGGACTAATCTTTGCATTCTGGCTATATCGAAAATTATAGGGTGATACTACATGGAAAAAATTATACTCGCTTCGTCTTCTCCACGACGAAAGGAATTGTTACATCTGATAGGTGTATCCTTTACTGTCACTCCAAGTAATGTGAACGAAGTTGTAGAAGAGGGTGTATTATCTTCTCAAATTGTCGAACAATTAGCATTACTAAAAGCACGAGCTGTCTCTGCATCTCATAAAGAGGGAATTATTATTGGAGCAGATACCATTGTTGTTTTTAATGGAGAAATATTAGGTAAACCAAATAGTAAAAAAGAGGCTCACCGTATGTTAAAACGGCTTCAAGGGAATACACATGAAGTATTTAGCGGTGTTGCTGTATTAAATGCTTTGACTGGTAAATACCTCGTTTCTCATCAAGTGACAAAGGTCTATATGAAGACTTTAACTGATGATGAGATTAATGCTTATATCGATACCAATGAACCGATGGATAAAGCTGGTTCATATGGTATTCAAGGAATTGGAGCATTATTTATTGAAAAAATCGATGGTGATTATTTTAATGTCGTTGGTTTACCATTATCGCTACTATCTAAGCTATTAACTTCATTTGGGATAAATGTGTTAACTGATTTAGTACACACAGAAAATTAAGTTAATAATCTGTTCTGTCTCTTGGATCGGATGGAAGTGGTAGGTTAATAAATGGATAAGATGAAACAAATTATGGTTAAAGATCTACCCGAGGAAGAAAGACCTCGTGAACGAATGATAAAATATGGATCTGAAGGTTTAAGTAATACCGAATTATTAGCAATTCTTCTTCGGACAGGCAGCAGAAATGAATCGGTTTTACAATTAGCGAATAAAATTCTTTCCGAACTAAAAGGAATCTTACATTTACATGAAATTACAGTAGAGGAACTGACTACGATAAAAGGAGTCGGGCCGGCTAAAGCGATACAGATAAAAGCTGCTATTGAACTGGGAAGAAGAGTATCAAAGCAGTTTACAATAGATAGGTATATAATTCGCTCCCCAAGGGATGTAGCTAATTACTTAATGGAGGATATGAGATACTTAAAACAAGAACAATTTCTTATATTGCTATTGGATACGAAGAATCATGTTATTTCCAAAGAGATAATTAGTATAGGTAGTTTAAACTCCTCAATAGTACATCCACGAGAAGTGTTTAAGCCTGCTATCAAAAAAAGTGCTTCCGCTATCATTGCCGCGCATAATCATCCTAGTGGTGATTCTACTCCGAGTAAAGAAGATATCCAAGTGACAAATAGACTTATAGAAGCTGGGAAAATTTTAGGTATTGAGCTTTTAGACCATATTATCATAGGAGATGGGAAGTATTTTTCGTTGAAAGATGAAGGGCTTTTTGGTTAAAAATAACAGCTGATAAATACTTATTAAATATTGTATAATTATAAGCTGACTACTAAAACTAAATATGAAAACACCACTAGATGCATGAAGGGAGTTACTTATAAATGATTGGTGGATTTACTCGTGATATAGGTATTGATCTTGGAACAGCTAATACATTAGTGTATGTGAAAAATAAAGGTATTGTCTTAAGAGAACCGTCAGTAGTGGCGATTAATAATGATACAGGTGAAATAAAAGCCGTAGGTAACGATGCAAAACAAATGATTGGAAGAACTCCTGGAAGTATTATTGCAAAACGTCCAATGAAGGATGGTGTTATTGCAGATTTTGAAACAACTGCGACGATGATTCGGTATTTTATTAATAAAACGATAAAAACCCGTGGTATCATTCCAAGAAAACCATTTATTATGATTTGTGTTCCATCAGGAGTAACCGAGGTTGAGAAAAGAGCAGTAATTGATGCTGCTAAGGCTGCTGGTGCCAAAGAGGCTGAGACGATTGAAGAACCATTAGCTGCAGCAATTGGCGCCAATCTGCCAGTATGGGAACCAACAGGTAGTATGGTAGTAGATATTGGTGGAGGAACGACAGAGGTAGCCGTGATTTCCCTCGGTGGTATAGTAACAAGTCGCTCAATTCGAGTAGCTGGAGACGAATTAGATGAAGCGATTATCCAATATATTAAGAAGTCCTATAATTTAATGATAGGTGAAAGGACTGCTGAACAATTAAAAATAGACCTAGGCTCTGCCATTCCTCCTAATAAAGAAGAGACAATGGACATACGTGGTAGAGATCTTGTATCAGGTTTGCCAAAGACATTAACTGTGACTGCAGAAGAGATTGCCGATGCCTTATCTGATACAGTAAATAGTATCGTTGAAGCTGTCAAAATAACATTAGAAAAAACACCTCCAGAATTAGCATCCGATATTATGGATAGAGGCATTGTACTAACTGGTGGTGGAGCGCTACTTCTTAATTTAGATCGTTTGCTAAGTGAGGAGACTGGGATGCCAGTATTAATAGCTGATAATCCTCTAGATTGCGTGGCAATTGGTACAGGTCAATCATTGCAGCATATAGATTTGTTTAGACCAGGAAAAAAATATAGGAAAATAAAATAAACCTACTTCTTAAGAGTGCATTTCCTAAAAAAGGTTAATAGTTGATAAATATAAAAAGAACTATGAGTAGGTGTTTACATTGTTATCTAGATTGTTAAGTAATAAACAACTGATCATCATTTTATTGAGTATCATAGCTCTTGTGATTATTATGGGAGTAACGCTGGGAAATCGTGATTTAACTTGGCCTGAAAAGCTAATAAAGGATACAGTTTCTTGGGGTCAAGGTATTTTTTATAAACCCGCTAACGCAGTAGCGGGTTTCTTTGAGGATATTCATGATTTCGAGGTTATTTTTAAGGAAAACAAAGCATTAAAATACACACTGAACCAATATTCTCAAACTATTGCAGAATTGAATGATTTAAAGGATGAAAATGAACGACTGAAAAAAATGTTGAATTACAAAGAGTCTAGTGAAGATAAGTACAATTTACTTGTAGCAAAAGTAATTGCTAGATCTCCAGATCGATGGAATAACATGCTAGTTATAGATAAGGGATCTACAAGTGGAATCGAAAAGGACATGGCTGTTATTACTACAAAGGGATTAGTTGGCAAAGTGTACAGTGTTTCAAGTTTTTCTTCTAATATACAGCTTATTACCGATAATGAACACAGTGGATTTATTTTTGCACAAATACAAAGTAAACCAAGAGCTTATGGTGTTGTAGAAGGGTACGACCGAGCTAAAAACGAACTGACGATAAAGAAAATTGATCTTCATTCAAAAATAGAAGAAGGGCAATTGGTAACAACATCTAACCTAGGGGGAGTTTTTCCTTCAGGATTAGCTATTGGTGAAATTGTAGGTGTTGAAGAAGGAGCAAATGGTGGTTTAACAAAAACAGCATATATCAAACCTTCAGCTGATTTATATCATCTAAATGAAGTATTTGTCGTTAAGTATAAGAATCCAGCAGTGCTTTCACAAAAAAAGGAGGAATAATAGATGAAAAAATACTCCATTGTTCTCCTTTTACTTTTTATATTTCTTCTTGAAGGCACACTGTTTCGATTTATTTCTCCAGATTATTATGGAAAAACGATTTATTTTTACCCACGTTTTGTGTTAATCATGATTATTTTTATTTCAATATATAGGGACAGACATTTTGCTTTATATCTTGGAATGGGTTTTGGAGTGCTATATGATATAGTTTATGGGGATGTAATCGGAATATATATGGTCGGTATGGCTGGAGTTGGTTATTTTAGTGGTTGGTTAACACTGTATTTTCAAACTACTTTTGCCTTATATTTATTAAATATTCTTGTAAACCTATTAATGTTTGAGATGTTTTTATATGGAATGCTTAATATGTTTCATTTAGTTAATATTGCGTTTGATTGGTCTTTTTTTCATATATTGATACCTACTGTAATCTTTAATCTATTATTTGCGTCACTAATATATTTACCCTTTCAATTTATATTAAAAGAGAAAGAGTAGGTGCTATTAAGGAGGTGGGGTGTAAGCATTGAAAAAGAACAAAGATAAAAAACCTATTTCCATCTTAAGATTAAATATTTTGTTTTTTGTTGTTTTTTTGTTATTTTCAATTATCATTTTTCGCTTAGCCTATGTCCAGTTAGTTGAGGGAAATATATATAGTGAAATGGCAGCAAGTAACCGTACGAAAACAATCCCATTTACTGCACCAAGAGGCTTAATTAAAGATGCAGAAGGAGATGTACTCGTTACAAATAAAACGGTATGGACCATTACCTTTCAGATAGATGAAGATAAGAAGCAAGACTTTGATCAAATCTCCACTATTTTAACGGACATATTAGAAAGTAGTGGTCAGGATAAGCAAAAATTAAAGAAAAATATACTTGATGATATGGATATAGGCCCTAGCTACCACTCGTCAAAGTATATTCCAAGAGTTATTAAGGTAGATATAAATGAAAAAACAAGAGCCTTTATTGAAGAACACAAATCAGAGCTACCTGGGATAGAAATTATTCCAGATCAGATGAGGAATTATTTGTATGGGGATTTTATGGCTCAGGTGATTGGATATATGAGGAACATTCCTAATAGTGATTTAGAATACTATCAGGCACTTGATTATAAATTAACAGATCGTATAGGAAGATATGGATTAGAAAAGGAATATGAAAATGTTATGCATGGAAAAGATGGAGAATATGTTGTTGAGGTTAATAGTGACTATGCAGCTGTAGCTCAACAGGATTTTAAACCACCAGTTTCAGGGAACAACATTATTCTAACCGTTGATAGGAAATATGAACAAGCGATCGAAGAAGCATTGGCAAAGTATGTAGAGGAATTAAAAACAAGGAAAGTTAATCCAATGAAAGATGTGGAAAAAGCTACTGCTGTGGTGATGAACCCTAAAACAGGAGCAGTGTTAGCAATGGCTAATTATCCTCGTTTTGATCCTAATTGGTATAATAGTCCAATTTCTCAAGATTTATGGGATCAATATATTATGCCTTATGAAGCAAATTTGGCCATACGTGGACGTTATCCAGTTGGATCAACAGTTAAGCCATTAACAGTAATGGAAGGATTACAAGAGGGTGTGATTACAAAAGACACGATTGTGAATGATACAGGAAGAATTGTTTATGATCGTAAAGCAAACGGAGACCCTTTATACATGACCAATTATAATTCACATGCATATGGAAAAATTGATTTATATAAGGCTTTAAAAAAATCAAGTAACGTTTTCATGACAACTGTTGCTCTTAAAATGAAAGATAAAATTGGTATTATTCAGACCTTGCAAAAAATGAGGTATTACGACAGCATGTTTGGCTTAGGACAAAAAACAGGAATTGATTTACCTGAAGAACTCCCAGGGCGTATTTCTAAAGCCTATAATATTGTCCAACATTCCATTGGACAGGATGACACATTTACTGCAATGCAGCTTGCTCAATATGTTAGTACGATAGCGAACAATGGCTATCGAATGCAGCCCTATTTAGTTCAAGCGATTGAAGAAGGATCTGTGTCAGGGACGACTGGTAAAATATTATATAATCATGAGCCAGAAGTTTTAAATACAGTAGATATTGATCCCGAATACATGAAGGAAGTAAAGCAAGGAATGTATGAAGTAACCCAGTTTGGCGGTACTGCTTATTATACACTCAGAGGACTTCCTATAAAAGTTGGTGCGAAGACTGGTACAGCCGAAGCGGCTAATAAGTCTAAGGATGATCATGCTGTATTTATCGGTTTTGCACCGTTTGATGATCCGCAGATAGCATTTGCTGTTATTGTGCCCTATGGTGGCGGTGGGGGTTCTTCTGCTGGGCCAATCGCTAGAGCCATTATTGAAAATTACTTAAAAATGTATGTAAATCATACTAATTAGAAAAAAAAAACTGAGCATTACAAAATGAAGTAAAAATATAGCCCATATTAACCATATAAAGTTTACTTTTCGAAGGTAAAAAGCAGGATAAAATGACATGGTTGGCGAATGGAGAAATGAGGTGACCTTTGGATGGCAACTAAAAAAAATGTAAGCATCAAAGGAACCAAAGATGGTCTTACATTCTTCCTCAATGATAATTGTTCAATTGAAGAAATTGGAGAAGAATTAAAGGATATACTTAATAATAGCCATAACGATTTTTTAAATGGCCCATTAATGAGAGTCACAATAAAAACAGGCTGTCGAAAGTTATCTGAAGATCAGCAGGAGATAGTAAAGGGTATCTTTAAAATTAAAGGAAACCTCTTTATACAATCCTTTGAAACAGAGTGTGATTTTTTTGAAGAGATGAAGGATCATGCCAAAATTGTAACTGGTATTATTAGATCAGGGCAAATTTATGAAGTGAAGGGAAATATCTTATTAATAGGTGATGTACATCCTGGAGGTAATATATTAGCCACTGGTAATATATATATATTAGGTAGCTTAAAGGGTATGGCTCATGGAGGAATAGGTGGTAATAAAGATGCTTATGTAGCAGCATCAACGATGGGGTCTAGTCAATTAAGAATTGCAGATAAGATATTATCAACTAATAACGAAAAAATATTAAATAATAATGCAAATATAGATAACCATGATCTTATTGCTTATATCGAAAAGAGACAAATAGTAATAGATACAATACAATCGTATTTTAAGCGAAGGAAAGCTATTGGGACTTTTTAAGGGGGATATATTTTATGGGTGAGGCTATAGTCATAACTTCCGGAAAAGGCGGAGTAGGCAAAACAACTTCAACAGCAAATATTGGAACAGCATTGGCTTTATTAGGTAAAAGGGTTTGTCTTGTAGATACTGATATAGGCCTTAGAAATCTAGACGTTGTGATGGGGCTAGAGCACCGTATTATTTACGACTTAGTCGATGTAATTGAGGGTCACTGCTCTTTAAACAAAGCTACCATAAAAGACAAACGTTTTGACTCATTGACCCTATTGCCTGCGGCACAGACGAAGGATAAAAATGCTGTACAACCAGAACAGATAATTCCAATTATTAATGAATTAAAAGAAACCTATGATTATGTATTAATTGATTGTCCGGCTGGGATAGAGCAAGGCTTTAGGAATGCAGTGGCAGGAGCAGACCATGCCATTGTTGTCGCTACTCCAGAGGTATCATCAATAAGAGATTCGGACCGGGTTATTGGTTTATTAGAGAGCGAGAAACATATTAGTTCTCCAAAGCTTATTATCAATCGCATTAGAAATCATATGGTAAAAAATGGTGATATGCTAGATGTAGAAGAAATAGTCTCTATCTTAGCGATTGACTTACTAGGTGTTATTCCTGACGATGAACATGTAATCAAGGCGTCAAATCATGGTGAGCCTATAGCACTAAATCCTGACACACTTGGCGGACTCGCCTATCGAAATATAGCACGTAGAATAATTGGAGAAACGGTACCTTTGATTAATTTAGATGCAAAGAAAGGCTTCTTGAAAAAAATTTTTGGTATGAAATAGTAGGAATAAATATTTCCTGCTGTTTTTCAAGGTCCATAGTATGAATATCATCATAGCTAAAAGGAGAGCACAGGATGGATTTTTCAAAAAAATATTTTAAATACCTTGACTATTGGATCCTGCTTTTCGTAATTGGGTTAGCCATTTTTAGTTATTTAGGTATATCTAGCGCTAAGCCAAATTCGTCTTTTGCTTTTAAACAGATTATCTGGTACAGTATAGGCTTTATTATATTATTATTTATTATTTTTATTGATTATGAGACATTAAATGGTTACTCATATTTCTTATATGGCTTTGGTATGATTCTATTAGTAGGATTACTTATATTTGCTAGTAGAACAAAAGGGATTACAGGCTGGTATGATTTTGGGTATATTAAATTTCAGCCTTCTGAGTTAATGAAAATATTTACCATCATGACTTTAGCGAAATACCTTCATAAAAGGGATGAGATGCCTTTTGAATCCTTTATAGAATTATTTCCTATATTTCTAATTATTGGTGGACCATTAATATTAATTCTTTTACAACCCGATCTTGGCACTGCCTTAGTATTCATTAGTATCATGATAAGTATGATGCTGGTTTATGGGGTTAAAATTAAGCATTTCTTGATTTTAGGTCTCTTTGTAGCCTTTGGGGTTCTTGTTTTAGTATTAATATATAAGTACAGACAAGATCTGTTTTTCAAAATAATTGCTCAATACCAATGGGATCGTCTTACCTCTTTTCTTGATCCGACTAAAGAACCTTGGGGTAGTGGCTATCAGCTCACACAGTCATTAATAGCTATTGGATCTGGTAAGCTTAAAGGATTAGGACTATATCAAGGTATACAAACAAGAAACAACTGGGTTCCTGAGGCTCACACTGACTTTATTTTTTCTGTCATTGCAGAGGAATTGGGATTTATCGGTGCAAGTATTCTAGTTTTACTATTTTTCTTATTGATGTATCGAGTCATTCGTATTGGTCAAGAATCTAATGGACGATATGGTACTTATATAGCTGCTGGTTTGATTGGTATGTGGGTTTTTACTTTTTTCGAAAATATAGGGATGACTATTAGCCTAATGCCGATTACAGGGATTCCATTACCGTTTATTAGCTATGGTGGAAGTTCACTCCTATCAAACTTTATAGCCCTTGGGCTTATCATTAATATAGGTATGCGGAGAAAGCCACTAATGTTTGAATAGGTACTTAATTAGTATATTTAAAAAGGATCAAAAAAACGCTTCAAGAAATGGATGTAAATGATTTCATCTATTCATTGAGTGTTTTTTTTATGGCTAAAATGAGTTCAATTAGTAAAAAAATCAAAACTATCACGATTTATTGTGGAATATATTAATAAGACAAGTCATATCTTTTTAAAAAGAAGAGCAATCAGAAAGGTGGGTAAGCCGTGGGATATCATTCTGATATACAAAGTAGAAGAGAAAAAAGGCTATCAGAAATAAGAAAATTTAATAAAACATCTTATCAAAGTAGAGATGATGAATCAGGATATCAATTTGAGGCTAGTATAAAAGCAAAATTTGTGATGAAAAGCATCATATCCATCTTTCTGTTAATTGGAACCTATTTTTTATTTCAGTTCAATCACCCTTATGCAGTCCAAACACAAAATGTTATAAAAGAAGCACTAACAAGAGAGTTTAACTTTACAGGTCTATATGATAAGTACCTTGAAAAATTTGCAGGCAATCCAGCAATTCTCCCTACTTTTTCGATAAAAGAAAAAAATAACTCTAATTATAATTTTTCTTCTCCAATAACAACTTCCCCTAAAAAAACAAGCGTAGAAAGCAATGGAATTTATATAGAAACAAATCAATTTGAACCAGTAGAAGCGATTGGAAAAGGAATTATTCAGAAAGTGAGTAAAAATCAAGAAAATGGACAGACCATAACAATCTTACATGAAAACGGGTTAATAAGTATCTATGCTTTATTAAGCCAAATTGAAGTGGAAGAAAATGATTGGGTTGAAAAAGGACAATTGATCGGTATGGCAAAAGAAAAATTTTTCTTTGCAATTAAAAATCAAAATAAATATTTAAATCCTATGGAAGTGATTAAATTTTGATTAATATTTTACATAGACTGTTACCAAGTTTTCATACGAAGACAAGGGTAACCATTAATCCTTTTTTTTGGATCATTATTATGATGGCTGTGATTACTGGACAATTTTTAGAAATTATTACACTATTCACAATCGTCATTATTCACGAATTGGGACATGTTTTCGCAGCTATTAGCTATGGATGGAAAATAAAAGAAATTCAATTACTTCCCTTTGGTGGTATGGCAAGTATAGAGGAATCCTCACAAAATGTATGGGAAGAATTTATTGTCGCGATAGCAGGCCCATTACAAAATTTTACGATGATATTTGTTGCGATAGCTTTTCAGAGATTTAACGTGTGGTCAGATTCATGGACCACTTTTTTTATACAAGCAAATATGGTGATTGGTTTATTTAACCTCCTTCCTATTTCCCCTTTAGATGGGAGTAAGATGGTTAAAGCGCTATTATTTATATATTTTCCTTTTAGACGAGCAATGTTGGTATCTATATTTGTAAGCATTGTATTAATAATAGTAATTTTTTTATATACTATTGGTTTTATTTATGACTCAAAAATAAATATCAATATGATGATTTTAACCGTATTTTTTTTATATAATAATATTATAGATATAAAACAGTATCCCTATGTTTATTGGCGTTTTTTGCTTAATAAGACTAGCGGAAAATCAATGAGAAATGTTAAAGCTGTTTCGATTATGATAAATAAAGATACGAAGATAATACATGCACTCAATTTATTATATAAAGGGAAGTATCATCTTTTTTATCTTGTATCTGATAATGGGGAAATTGAAAAAATAATACCTGAGGAGAAGCTCCTTAGGACTGTGATAGATAACAAAGGATTAAATACAACTATTTTAGAGTTATAATAATAATGATTATGGTTGCAGATAGGGATATGTTAAAATATAAAGGATTCTTTATTTCGATTTCGTCTAATAGGAGGAAGCAATGGAAACTATTATCGTACATGTAGGTCAACAAGATATACGTGCGGCTGTGTTGGAGGATGATCAACTTGTAGAGTTTTATGTTGAGGAGCCTCGAAATGAATTGGTTGGAAATATTTACATTGGGAAAGTTGTAAATGTTTTACCAGGAATGCAAGCTGCATTTATTGATATTGGCATTGGGAAAAATGCATTCCTATATGTTAACGATGCTGTTCCGCATCAGGATGAAAAAGAAATGAACCTTCAGATAGGTGAAGTATTAAAGGAAGGTCAGAAAATTATAGTACAGGTACAAAAAGAACCATTTGGTAATAAAGGTCCAAGAGTAACAACCCATATTTCTTTACCAGGAAGATATATTGTATATATGCCAAATAGTGATTATGTAGGTGTTTCAAGGCGAATAAATAATGAAGAAGAGCGTGAGCGGCTAAAAAGTGTAGGGGAAGCAGTGAGAACGGAAGGGGAAGGAATAATCATAAGAACCGTTACTCTAGATGCAAATGAGGAACAAATAAAAAGAGATTTTGATTTTTTGAAAAGCTTGTGGAAACAGGCATTAGAAAAAGGAGAAAATGTAAATCCACCAGCATTAATTTATAAGGATTTAGATTTACCTTCACGACTAGTTAGAGATATATTTTCTGATACGGTAAAGCAATTTGTCGTTGATAATGGAGCGATATATAAAAAATTAAAAGATATGATAAGCATTACCGCCCCACATTTGGTGGATAGGATCTATATGTATTCTGATAAGCCCCATATTTTTGACGAGTTTAATATACAGTCAGAAATTGAAAAGGTAACAAAAAGGAAAATTTGGCTTAAAAGTGGTGGATATATCATTATAGATAAAACGGAAGCACTAACTTCCATTGACGTTAATACAGGAAAATTCATTGGGAAGTCTAACTTAGAGGATACAGTTCTTAAAACAAATATTGAAGCTGCGATAGAAATTGCTAAACAGTTACGACTAAGGGATATTGGCGGTATTATTATTATCGATTTTATTGATATGTATGAAGCAGTAAATGGACAGAAAGTTATCGAAACACTTGAAAAAGAGATGAAAAAGGATAAAACCAAATCTAACATACTAGGTTTTACTCAATTAGGTTTGGTAGAAATGACAAGAAAAAAGGTCAGACAGAGTATAGATACTATATTATTAAAACCCTGTCCTTTATGTGAAGGGGTTGGACGGATTATTTATGAGGAAGAACTATTAAATAAAATAGAGCGAGATGTGTTGGAGTTTAAAGAGCATTCCTATATTAAGCGCTTAATTATTGAAGTGCACCCATATATCGTTTCATACTTAAGTGATAAAGATGATAGGGTAAAACGTATAGAAGAAACATTTGAACGGCCAATATCCTTTCAAAGCAATGAAAAACTCTCTATTTATAAATATGATGTCAAATTTGAATATTAATTCCTCATTTAACCATTTGATTGACATGGTATAGTAATTGTGTTATATTTTTTAAGATGTGTTAACTTGCACAACAATGCCGCGCGAAGTGGGTTTAAAGCATATTTTGATGCACCTAGTTTGGCGAGCCCTATATTAAGAGGAGGTGCAGTAATGTACGCAATTATTAAAACTGGTGGTAAACAGTATAAAGTTCAAGAAGGTGACACTATTTATATTGAAAAACTACCATCTACTGAAGGTGAAACTGTCGAATTTGATGAAGTTTTATTGGTGTCTGGTGATAATGGATTAGTTGTTGGCAATCCAACGGTTGATGGCGCAAAAGTAACTGGTAAGGTAGACAAGCATGGCAGAGGACAAAAAATTATTGTCTACAAATACAAAGCGAAGAAAAACTACCGTCGCAAGCAAGGTCATCGTCAGCCATATAGTAAAGTAGTCATTGAAAAAATAAACGCTTAAAAATGATTATAGTACATGTAAATAAAAGTAAGGTAGAAGATAGAATTACTCATGTTATTGTTGAAGGCCATGCGAATTTTGACAATACAGGTAAAGATATTGTCTGCTCAGCTGTATCAGCTTTGGCAATTGGTGCAATAAATTCAGTTGAATTATTATTAAAAATTGATTTAAAAGCGCATCAAGATGATAAAAATGGTGGCTATTTAGAGTGGGATATACCTAAAATGAAGGATACTGTGCTCGATGATAAACTCCAATTGCTGATGCAAGCGATGGTTGAATCATTAAAAATGGTTAAAGAAGAATATAAAAATTATTTAAAAGTTAAAATAGAAGCATCCTAACAGGAGGTGGATACCATGCTTAAAATGAATTTGCAACTGTTTGCTTCCAAAAAGGGAGTAGGTAGTACAAAAAATGGTCGTGACAGTATTTCTAAACGCTTAGGAGTAAAACGTCAGGACGGACAATTAGTATCTGCAGGAAGTATTCTTGTACGTCAACGTGGTACTAAGATTTACCCAGGAGTAAATGTTGGTATCGGTGGCGACGATACACTTTTTGCAAAAGTAGAAGGCGTCGTTAAATTTGAACGTATGGGCCGTGACCGTAAAAAGGTTAGCGTATATAACGTAGCCGCAGAAGCCTAATTTTTTAAAATTAATTCCCAGTCTTAGGACTGGTTTTTTTTTACCTATAGAAAGGGAAAACGGCATAAGAATAAAGTATTGTGATATGGTAAACTTTACTATATGATAAACAAACAGATTGTTTATTTTTTTTCTTTTTAATACGGACCAATATGGATAATTTTAGTGGAGCTGATTGGATGAAGGTTAGATTAATATTCATAGCACTCATAGTTATTATCAGTATACAGACATTTATATCCATGTCATTTATCTATAAATTCATTTTATTTGTTATTGAAATTGGGTTTATCGCTTATTTGTGGTTAAAAAGTGAAAAAGAGTGGAAATCTAAACTTGAGCATAAAAACGAGGAGTTAGTTTGTAATAAGAAGATACTTGAGGTTTTACAAATCTATCGTCATGATTGGCAAAATCATTTACAGATGATCCTAGGCTATGTTTCATTGAAAAAGTATGAACAAATTCCACAATACATAAAAAAAATCACTTATCACTCAAAACAAAGGAGCAAAATAACATCTTTAACAGAGTTTAACCTAGCAGCATTTTTATTTATGATACCTATTAACTATCCTAAATTAAGTTCTGAATTAGATATTGCTGAAGGCTTTGAAACATTTATAGACAAAGAAATCGGAGATTTAATGCTCGAGGCAATAAAGGGATTTATCGAATTATTTTATAAAACATTAGATAAAAATATAGCTCACCACTTAATTATTTCCTTTGCAAGAACAGACCATGTAATTATTGTGAATTTAGAATTCGAAGGTAATACGATGGAGATTAATAAAGAGTTATTACAACTAGGAAGCAATTTTAACAGAAATAATAATCGCTTTTTGGTTGATATAGATAATGAGCAGGAATTTATAATGGAATTACATTTTTCATTAAAACAATAGAGGTGTGACATATATGTTTGTTGATAAGGTAAAAATATATATAAAAGGCGGGGATGGAGGTAATGGCCAAAAAGCTTTTCGCCGTGAGAAATATGTACCAATGGGTGGACCTGCTGGTGGTGATGGTGGAAAGGGAGGAAATATAGTTTTTCAAGTGGATGAAGGGCTTAGAACATTATTAGATTTTCGTTATCAAAAACACTTTAAGGCGGATAGAGGAGAACATGGTAGAAGTAAAGCACAGCATGGCGCAAATGCGGAGGATTTAATTGTTAGGGTTCCCCCTGGAACTGTTATTATAGATGATGATACAAAGGAAATTTTAGCTGATCTAACTCGAGAGGGACAATCTACAATTGCCGCAAAGGGAGGAAGAGGAGGCAGAGGAAATATGCGATTTGTCTCTCCTTCTAACACTGCCCCTGATATTGCAGAAAAAGGTGAACCTGGTCAAGAACGTTATATTGTATTAGAGTTAAAGGTGTTAGCTGATGTAGGTTTAGTTGGCTTCCCAAGCGTAGGAAAATCAACATTACTTGCATCTGTATCTAAAGCTAAACCAAAAATTGCTTCTTATCATTTTACTACACTTGTACCAAATTTAGGGCTTGTTGATGTAGGGGATGGCAGAAGCTTTGTTTTAGCTGATCTTCCTGGTTTAATTGAAGGTGCTCATCTAGGAGCAGGCTTAGGACATCAATTTTTGCGTCATATAGAGCGAACGAGAGTTGTTGTTCATATAGTAGATATGGCTGCAACGGAAGCAAGAGACCCATACGAAGATTGGGTGAAAATTAATACAGAATTAGAAGCGTACAACATGAATCTAATGAACAGACCACAAATTATTGTCGCAAATAAGATGGACCTACCTGAAGCGGAGGATCTAATCAAACAGTTTCGAGAAAAGATAGGAGATAAGTATCCAATTATTCCGATATCTGCTGTTACAAAACAGGGAGTGCAGGAATTATTGTACACCATTGCAGATACGCTAGATAAGATTCCGACAAAACCACTTATAGAAGAAGTGGAAAGCGAAGAAAGAAAAGTATATAAATATGAATCAAAAAATAAAGATGAATTTCATATACGAAGAGAAAATGAAATATTTGTACTAGAAAGTGAAAAAATTGAAAAACTATTTAAGATGACTGATTTTAATCAATATGATGCTGTTCAGCGGTTTGCACGAATTTTACGTAAAATGGGTGTGGATAAAGAATTGAGGAATATGGGTGCAAAGAATGGAGACAGCGTTCGTATTGCTGATTTTGAGTTTGAATTTGTTGAATAAAAATAGTTTTTTAAAACCGGTAACCCCGGTTTTTTTTATAGCAAAGTTAGTTTTTTAAAAATTTAGAAATTTAGTTTTTCTATTGTTTAATCCCCGGTTATCCATTATAATGTCCATTATAAATAAACAGGTGTTTTTATTAGGAGGACAATATGGTTAAAAAGGATAAAGAAGAAGTATATTATCTAGTAAGGGCTGATATATTACCAGATGCCATAATAAAAACCATTAAAGCAAAAAAAATATTGAGTAAGAATGAGGCAGATACGGTAAATGAAGCCGTTGAGCGGGTAGGCTTAAGTCGTAGTGCTTATTATAAATATAAGGACGGGATATTTCCTTTTAATGCGATGATGAAGGAAAAGATCGTTACGGTTTCTATGGATTTAGAGCATATTTCTGGACTACTTTCAAAAGTTTTATCGTTAGTGGCGAAAACTGGAGGGAATATCTTAACCATTAATCAAACCATTCCCTTACAAGAAATTGCTAACATCGTGATATCAATTGATACAGCAAATATAGATGGCGAGATTACTGACTTACTAGATACATTAAAGCAAACAGATGGTGTAAGAAGAGTACAACTAATTGGTAGAGGGTAATCTATCAATTAGAGTAGTAACAGAAGGGAAGGGGAGAAAGAATGGAAGCAGAAAATCAAGTCAAAATAGGCCTACTTGGATTAGGAACTGTTGGAATAGGGGTACTTAAAATAATAGAAGGCCATCAAGAAGAACTAAGGAACCAGACAGGCTATGCGGTGAAGCTAGAGAAAATTTTAGTTAAGAACATGGAGAAGCATCGCGAAGTTTCTGTTGGTCAAAATGTATTGACGGAAGATCCTTGGGAAGTGATAAATAATCAAGAAATTGATGTCATTATAGAGGTAATGGGTAATATTGAACCGACCCTTGAGTATTTAATGGCTGCTTTAGAGCAAGGAAAACATGTTGTGACAGCTAATAAGGATTTAATAGCATTGCATGGAGCAGAATTATTGGAGCAGGCAAATAAATATCAATGTGACCTATACTACGAAGCAAGCGTAGCTGGTGGTATTCCTATTATTCGAGCATTAGTTGAAGGCTTTGCTTCTGATCGAATAACAAAATTAATTGGAATTGTTAATGGGACTACGAATTATATTCTTTCAAAAATGAGTGAAGAAAAATTACCCTTTAAGGAAATGCTTCAACAAGCACAGGACTTGGGATATGCCGAGGCGGATCCAACCTCAGATATTGAGGGTTTAGATGCAGCGAGGAAAATGGCTATTCTAAGCAACCTTGCCTTTCATATGGATGTTAGTTTCCATGATGTAAAAGTAAAAGGGATAACAGATGTATCTGAAGTAGATATTCAATTTGGTAAACAATTGGGCTATAAAATAAAGCTACTTGGTTTGGCAAAGATTAATGATAATCAAATAGAGGTCAGTGTTCAACCAACGATGATAAATGAAAATCATCCTCTTGCAAAAGTAGAAGGGGTTTATAATGCAGTATATGTTTATGGCGAAGCTGTTGGTGAGACGATGTTTTATGGTCCGGGTGCTGGACAATTACCTACTGCTACGGCTGTCGTTTCTGATTTAGTTACTGTAATTAAACAAATGAAATTAGGAGTAAACGGTCGAGGCGTTGTACCACCATATAGAAAAAAACAATTAAAAACTGACGATTTAATTATATCTCGATATTATTTTCGGTTAACTGTATTGGACCAAGTAGGTGTGTTAGCAAAGCTTACACAGCCTTTTGCTTATTTTGGGATTAGCTTAAATGAAATATTACAAATTCCTGCAGATGAAGAGGGAATGGCTCAATTAATTTTAATTACTCATAGCGCTTCAAAGGCTCAGATTAATCATTTGTTAGATGAAATTAAGGAATTAGCAGTAGTAGAAAGAATTAATAGTATCTATCCAGTTGAGGAGGGGGAATAATAAAGTGAAATTTGAACCAATTATAAAAAAGTATAAACAGCATCTCCCAGTTAATGATCAAACCCCATTATTAACACTACATGAGGGCGATACTCCGTTAATTGAGGCATCATACTTGTCAAAAGAGCTTGGGATTGAGTTATTTTTTAAATATGAGGGTATGAATCCAACGGGATCATTTAAAGATCGTGGAATGGTATTAGCCGTCGCAAAGGCTCTTGAAGAAGGTAGTAAAACCGTAATCTGTGCATCTACTGGGAACACATCTGCTGCAGCAAGTGCTTATGCAGCAAAGGCAGGTATTAATAGTATTGTTGTTATTCCTGATGCAAATATTGCCTTAGGGAAATTAGCTCAAGCAATTGCTTATGGTGCAAAAGTTATTTCAATAAAAGGAAATTTTGATGATGCCCTTGATATTGTCCGGGAAATAGCGAAAAGGGATGAATATACATTGGTCAATTCTGTTAATCCTTATCGAATAGAGGGACAAAAAACAGCAGCCTTTGAAATAATAGAAAGCTTAGGGGATGCACCTAATTATCTGGCGATTCCTGTAGGTAATGCTGGCAACATTACAGCTTATTGGAAAGGCTTTAAGGAGTATTATAAGGAAAATAAAAGCAGTAGATTGCCTAAAATGATTGGTTTTGAAGCAGAAGGGGCAGCTGCATTAGTAAAGGGAGAACCTATCCTTGAGCCGGAAACTGTGGCAACGGCAATTAGAATAGGAAGACCAGCTAGCTGGGACGGTGCAATGAATGCTGTCCATGAATCAAATGGGCTGATTGATTCAGTAACAGATGAAGAAATTTTAGCTGCTTATATGTTAGTGGCTAGAAGAGAGGGTATTTTTGTTGAACCTGCTTCAGCAGCATCTTTAGCTGGTATTTTGAAAAAACATAAATCTGGATATTTTTCAAAAGGCGATGTCGTAGTTAGTGTGTTAACTGGACATGGATTAAAGGACCCTAATATTGCGGTAAAAACGATAGAAACGAAACCTGTCTTAGTCGAAAATGATTACAAGGCCGTATTAGAGGCGATTCAATCTCATTAATTTAAATAAGGAGACAAATGTGCTAATTCGCCCTATACGATTCTCGCTATGTACACAAAGTGTACAAGTCTCGCTATG
>CAZEQK010000023.1:10543-13123 GCA_964514395.1 uncultured Bacillaceae bacterium | reverse complement strand
ACAAGTCTCGCTATGATGCAATGGGGAGCATTTTGATTTTGATAAAGGGAGCAATCTTTATGTATAAAGATAAAAAGTTTGAAGTAAAGATACCAGCAAGCAGCGCAAATCTTGGGCCAGGGTTTGACTCCTTTGGTTTGGCACTTGAGTTGTATTTAACCATTCGAGTTCGAATAGCTGATAAAAAATCAATTAGGTTAATTGGCGAGAATTTAAACGGGATACCATCTAATGACAAAAATCTAATTTATAAAACAATAAAACATTTTTATCAACTTGATGGAAAAACCATGCCACCTATTGATTTAGAAATTGAAAGTGATATACCACTTTCAAGGGGACTAGGTAGTAGTGGTACTGCCATCGTTGGTGGTTTAGTTGTAGCAAATCAACTACTAGGGCTACCAAAATCAAATGATGAGCTCTTAAGGATTGCAACTGAAATTGAAGGACATGCAGACAATGTTGGAGCTTCATTATACGGGGATATGGTTGTAACGGTATATGATGGAAAGGAAGTAATGATTGAAAAGATTTCATTTCCAGAAGAAATAAGGATTATCGTGGCTATTCCTAATTATACCTTATCTACAACATATGCCAGAAAGAAGATACCAAAACAGATACCATTAAAGGATGTGGCTTTTAATATTGGGCATGCCTCCCTTTTCATCTCCTACTTATTAACAGGTAATCTTGAAAAGCTTTTATTAGTGATGCGAGATCGTGTACATCAACCATATCGACAAAAATCAGTAAAGGGATTAGAGAAGTTATTGCGGTCAGCTGAAGAACTTGGATTATATAGTGTAGCTTTAAGTGGCGCAGGTCCAACTATTTTATTTTTAGTGAAGACCGCTCAGTATGATATGGCAATAGAGCACATATATAAGGTGATTCATGAAGAAAATTTAGATGTAGCATTAAAAAATTTATCTGTTGCTAAAGAAGGGGCAAAAATTTATAAATAAAAAATAAAAAAAATTCAGAAAATATATTGACTTTAATACATTACCGCTTTATAATGTTGATTAATTTCAAAAGTTCTTTATTGGCAGTTTCGTCAGTGAAGAACTTTTATCTATATGCCTCAGAAAGATGCACGAAAATTAATGGTAAATCAAGAAGGGAGATTGGGGAGAGATGCAAGAAAAAAAACCTGAACAAAAAAGAATTATTTATTTGAATGGGGAGTACGTACCTGAAGAAGAGGCGAAGGTCTCAGTTTTTGATCATGGATTTTTATATGGCGATGGTATTTTTGAAGGAATTAGAGCTTATTCAGGCAATGTTTTTCGTCTAAAGGAGCATATTGATCGATTATATGACTCTGCAAAATCTATCATGCTATTTATTCCGATGTCGAAAGAAGAAATGATTAAGATTGTTGTAGAAACAGTACGTAAGAATCAACTTAAGGATGCCTATATTCGCTTAATTGTATCTAGAGGAAAAGGAGATTTGAGTCTTGATCCTCTATCATGTAGCAAACCACAAATCATTATTATTGCAAGTGTAATAAAGCTGTTTAGTGACGAATTAAGAGAAAGAGGATTAAAAATTATTACCGTGCCAACAAGAAGGAATACTCCTGATGCCCTTAACCCAAAAATAAAATCATTAAATTATCTTAACAATATTCTTGTAAAAATTGAAGCGAATCAAGCTGGAGTAGGTGAAGCACTAATGCTAAACTCCGACGGGTATGTATCTGAAGGTTCAGGTGATAATATTTTTATTATTAAAAAGGGAAGAATTTATACACCACCAGGTTATATAGGTGCCCTTGAGGGTATTACTCGTCAAGCAATAATTGATATTGCTAAAAGAAAAGGGTATGAGGTATATGAGCAACCATTTACAAGACACGATGTTTACATCGCTGATGAAGTATTTCTAACAGGAACAGCCGCTGAACTCATTGCAGTAACTGAAATAGATGGTAGGGTGATTGGTGAAGGATTACAAGGAGAAATTACAAAGGATTTATTTATGGAATTTAAAAAATATGTAAAAGAAGATGGCGTGAAAATTGCTGACAAGCTAATTGTCTAATTTGAAAATAACCATCTTTATAAGATCATCTTTTTTGATAAAGGTGGTCTTTTTTTGTGCCCAATTAATTAGCAAAATACCTATAGGCGCATATGATGTATTGTATTTTACCTAGGAGGTTTTGGAAATGAAGATACACATTGTTGCTAAGGGAGATACTTTGTGGAAAATTGCTCAAAAATATAATATAGACACCCAAACATTATTAAATATCAATTCACAAATTAAAGATCCCAATCAACTGAATGTAGGAATGAAAATAATCGTACCAACAGGAGGAATGTCAATGGAACCGAAGAGACCTACGGAGCCAACAAAACCGATAGTACCACCACCAGTACCAGTACCACCACCAATGCCACCAATAGAATCACCTGAATCTTCTGACTCATCCGATATGAGGATGCCAGAAATGCCACGTATGCCGCAATATCCATCTCAGCAGATGCCAGAAATGCAGATGCCGTATCAAATGCCATACCCACCTCAACAGATGCCAGAAATGCAGATGCCGTATCAAATGCC
>CAZEQK010000023.1:0-10443 GCA_964514395.1 uncultured Bacillaceae bacterium | reverse complement strand
AAATGCCATACCCACCTCAACAGATGCCAGAAATGCAGATGCCGTATCAAATGCCATACCCACCTCAACAGCCACAACAGATGCCAAAAAGACCATTTGGTTTGCCATTTTTTAGAATGCCTAGAAGGTATAGAAGACCGATGCACATGCCTATGATGCCAAGAATGCCATATCAAATGCCATATATGATGGATCCATGTATGCAAATGCCAACGGGAATGTATCCACCCTATGAACAGTATGAAAGCTCAACAAGCAGTTCACGAGAAAGTAGTTCAGATTATGATAGCTCAAGTTCAAGGGAAAGTAGTAGCTCTAGGGAAAGCAGTTCTAGTAGCCATTATAGAGATCCAAAACACAAATATAGAAAACCATACCCATACTATTAATAAAGGTTTTTTAATTGCAAGTTAATATTCATTAAGATTCATACTTGATTGAGCACTTAGAGATATTGTATCAGATTAATTCTCTTACTCTAGGCGCGGAATAATTTGCTCAGATGAATCACATTCATCTGAGCTCTATATATCCTTTAATAAAGAGAAAAATTAGCTATTTTGGACAAGTAGGATTGTAATTGAATAGGAGGTATAAGAAATGATAGAGGATTTGTTAGCTAATGAGTTATCTAAACAATTTGATACGGAAGTTAAGACAATCTATCCATATAAAAATTTGTGGAAGACAGACACAAATAAAGGAGAATTTATTATAAAGGGCTATAAAAATAGCAATATCATTCGATGGCTCAGTTACTTAGGAGAGGAAGTCAAAAAAAAAGGTTTTACTAATTTTCCCAATCTAATAAAAAATGATTACGGTAATTCCTATATAGAGTTATTTAATCAATATTATGTACTTATTCCTTATATTAAAGGTAGGACAGCCTCTTATCATAATGAAACTGATATAAAAAAAACAGTAGAAATGATGGCTGCATTTCATCATAGTGCTGGCTTTATTGGTAATGATCAAAGCCCTGCCCCACATCAGATGATATATAATAAATTTGAAGATAGGCTTACTCGTTTTAAAAGACTATATCATGAATTAATACATAGAAACAATAAGGATTTGTTAGATAGCCAAATCATATATTTAGGGAAAACTATGATTAATTTAGCAGAAAAAGCATTAGAAAACTTCGATGTAAAAGAAATGAGTAGTTTACAAGAGGATGCAGTAAGCTTTAAGCTGATAGCCCACCGCGATGTTGCAAGCCATAATTTCATCATAACTGAAAGAGCTTGGATAATAGATTTTGACTTATCTGGCTTTGAACCACAGTTTTTAGATTTATTACAGATGATTAATAGGGCAATGCTGGAATGGAAATGGGATGTTAATACGTTTGTCAGAATAGAAGAGACCTATTGCTCTTTTAAAAAACTTAAGGACAATGAAAAAAAAATATTAAGACAGCTTTCTCTATACCCTAACGAATTCTTTAGAGAAAGCTTAGGTGTTTACTATTATCCTAAAAAATATAAAAGAGAAAGTGTAAAAAAATTAATGAATATCTTTACACAACATATTGAAAGGTATTATTTTTTTCAAAAACACATTTTAAATGCATAATTATTTGTTTATATTTGAATTCTTAGGTATAATTTTTTTAATAATATTTTACCCGATAGCTAACCGCAGCTGTACTCTCTTGGAAGTTAAACGGCGAAAACCTTTGGATAAGTTCAACTAATTAAAGAAATTGGAATAGGGGGAATGATGATGAATAAATTTATACAAATTCTACAAAACTATCAAGAAAATATAGAGAGCGATCTCCAAAAAAGAATTACTTTTATTCAAGATTATGCAAAAAAAGCGAATGCTAAGGGCGTAGTTGTTGGTATTTCAGGAGGAATTGATAGTGCAGTTACTGCTGCATTACATATTAAAGCATTAGGTAGAGAAAATGTGTTAGGTGTATGGATGCCTGCGTACTCCAATCCGATACATGAAAAGGATGCCCATTCTTTAGCTGAAGCAATTGATTTAAACCTTAAGACTGTAGATATTGGCTTAGGTTTTGACAATATGGTGGCAGAAATAGAAAAGGTAGAGCCATTAAATGATTTAATAAAGGGAAATACCAAGGCACGCCTAAGAATGACAACCCTATATGCTGTAGCTGGGCAAAAGGGTTATCTTGTATCTGACACATGTAATTATTCAGAAATTTATGTTGGCTATATGACAAAGGGTGGAGATGGGCTAGCAGACTTTAATCCAGTGGAAAGTTTAACAAAACACCAAATAAGGATTCTTGCAAAGCATTTAGGTGTCCCTGAACAAATCATTTCAAAGCCTCCTTCAGCAGATTTATGGGCTGGACAAACTGATGAACAAGAAATGGGCTTTAGCTACGAAGATTTAGATACTTATTTATTAACTGGAGAAGGAAAAGCTGAAGTGATAGATAAAATCGAAAGATTACATGAAAAAAGTGAACACAAACGCACATTAATGCCTGGTATATAGTATAATTCGTTGGCTTAATATAGCTTGTGACCAGTAATCAATCTGTATAAATTAAAGAATAAAGAAAAACTGGATTGAAAATAATAAAAAAGTGTATAAAACCTCTTGCTATTGGTAAAAATATTAAAAAAACCAAAAAGGGGTTTTTTCTATGTTTTTTTTAAAAATAAAAAAAAATTATATATATTTACTAACTATCCTTTTTTCTATTCTATTAATTGGAATAATAACTCCTATTTTTTTTGAAGATAAGGATTCAATCCACAACGATACAGAAGCAAACGCTCAACAAGTAAATGTCCCAGTAGGACAAAGTCTAAAATTTATTTCCCATTATGTTGTTGGCAAGGATAGCATAATAGAAGTAAAAGAAAATTTAGAAACGACGGAAGAGCTAAAGAAAAAATATGTAGATTGGAAGATAACGAGGGTTTCACCAGGAGAAATTGTTTTTGAAAAGGAAGTAGAGGATATAGCACCAGAATTGAAGGTAGAATCTTACTTTAGCCTTGGACCTGATGGATATTTAACATTGTATCATGGGAATCTAAATGATAATGAAATAATACAGACGTTTTTTAGAATAGACATAGAAAAATTAGAGAGCAGTTTACCAAACGAGCCGATAAAACAATTATATGATGGGATACCTATTCAGGATTTAGCAGAATATAATAGCGTCTTATCTACATTTTCAGAATTTGCATTAGACTAAATAAAAAAAAAACTGATTTGTTATAGTTACCAGTTTGTAGACAAGGTCTACATCCGGAAATCACCTTAAGGCAAGCAAGGTGATTTTTTTATGTTGACATAACAGCTATTTTCCTTTTAAGTACATCTTTTTTTTGATATAATCAGCATAATGAAAATATATGTTCGTATATTTTGGAGGAAATTATTGTGATTATATTAGGATTTGATCCTGGCATTGCTATAGTTGGCTTTGGTGTGATAGAAAAGAATGGAAATGTGATTAAGCCAATACAATATGGTAGTATTCAAACAAAAGCAGAGCTAGAAACAGAAATAAGGTTAAAACAAATTTTTGATGCGGCAAAGGAAATTATCTCAACCTATAAACCAGAGGCAGTCTCCATTGAAAAGCTATATTTTAATAAAAACGTAACAACAGCAATGACAGTAGGACAAGCACGAGGAGTTCTAATGCTAGCAGGGGTTGAATTAAATGTACCTATATATGAATATACCCCATTACAAATAAAACAGGCTTTGGTTGGTTATGGTAGAGCTGAGAAAAAACAAATACAAGAGATGGTAAGAATGTATTTAAATCTAAAGGAAATACCAAAGCCAGATGATGTAGCAGACGCATTAGCAATAGCAATATGTCATGCTCATTCTGCGAAAATGACTAATTTTATCAAGGAGAATTCAAAATGATAGATTTTGTCCAAGGATATTTGGTTTCGATCGAGGAAGAAACAATTATCCTAAATGTAAACGGTATTGGTTATTTAATCTATGTTCCACGACCAGAAGCATATCAATCATTATTAGATAAAGAGTGCTTTGTCTATACGCATCATCATATGCGTGAGGATTGGATGGGCTTATATGGGTTTAAAGATAAGGAAGAACGGTTTTTATTCCGACTATTATTAAGCGTTTCTGGAATTGGACCTAAAGTTGCTTTAGCGATTATAGCGCAAGGCAATCCAAGCTATATTATCAAGGCTATTGCTTCTGAAGATGAAAAAGCTTTAGTAAAAATGCCTGGTATTGGCAAGAAAACAGCACAAAGAATAATACTAGATTTAAAGGATAAAGTAAAAGGATTGAAAATCGAAGGGAATGCTAATGTTCATATTGATAATTTAATGCAAGAGGAGAGCTTGCAAGGTGGTTCTGATTTACATGATGCATTAAAAGCTTTAGGATATAGTGATCAAGAGATTTTTGTTGCAGTTCAAGGATTAGGAGATTCAATTGAAAAGGAGCCCTTAGATTTCTTAATTAAAAAGGCTTTACAACTATTATTAAGGGGATAGGGGGAAGACATGAATGGATGATGAAAGAATTATTACATCACAAATGTTATCAGAGGATCAAACCGTTGAATTTAGTCTTCGTCCTCGTTATTTAGCGGAATATATAGGACAATCTAGGGTTAAAGAAAATTTAAAAGTGTTTATTGAGGCAGCAAAAATGCGGAAGGAACCGTTAGATCATGTTTTACTATACGGACCACCGGGATTAGGAAAAACAACGTTATCTAATATCATTGCCAATGAAATGGAAGTAGGATTAAGAACCACATCAGGTCCAGCAATAGAACGTCCTGGAGATTTGGCAGCCATTCTCACGAATCTCCAAGAGGGAGATGTACTATTTATTGATGAAATACATCGTTTACATCGTACGGTGGAAGAAGTACTTTATCCAGCAATGGAGGATTATGCTTTAGACATTATTATTGGGAAAGGACCTAGTGCTAGATCCGTTCGTCTTGATTTACCAAAGTTTACTTTGATTGGAGCTACGACTAGAGCAGGTTTGCTTTCTTCTCCACTTCGTGATCGTTTTGGAGTAGTAAGTAGATTAGAATATTATACTGTTGAAGAATTAATTGAAATTGTCACAAGAGCTGCTGATTTATTTGAGATAAAAATAGTTGGAGAAGCCGCGAAGGAGTTAGCACTTAGATCAAGAGGAACACCTAGAGTTGCTAATCGCTTACTAAAAAGGGTAAGGGATTTTGCTCAGGTGATAGCTGATGGCATAATTACGGAGGATGTGGCTCATAAATCTTTAAAACAAATTCAAGTGGATCGATTAGGACTGGATCATATTGATCATAAGTTAATTGCTACTATAATAGATAAGTTTAAAGGCGGTCCCGTTGGATTGGAAACTTTAGCAGCATCTATTGGTGAAGAGGCAAATACGATAGAAGATGTTTATGAGCCATATTTAATGCAAATTGGTTTTTTGCAACGCACACCTAGAGGAAGAATGGTAACAAATACTGCCTATCAACACCTTGGGAGGAATATGAATGAATCCAATAGCTAAATTACTTATTGGTTTAGGGATATTATTAATTGTTCTCGGTTTTGCTTGGCAAATAGGAGGTCGATTCATCTCTCTTGGCAAGTTACCAGGTGATATCGTTATCAAAAAGGAAAATTTCACGTTTTACTTTCCTCTCATGACAAGTATTATTATTAGTATTGTTCTATCTCTAATCCTATATTTGTTTAGGACATTTAAATAAAACAACTTAACCAGATAGCACGCTAATATTAATAAGAAAATTGATTGAAAGGAACAAGTTTGTAATGATATAATACTTGTGTATTATACGGCGTATATCTTATGATAAAAATCAGAAGTCATAATAATTACTTATAAACATAAAATAAAAAAGAGCCGAGAATGGGGGTCATTCTCGGCAAGGTAACCTACAGGCCGTGTAGTATGGTCATTAAATTTGAGAAGTAATCCACCTTTAGCTCAGTGGCAGGGTGGATTACTTTTTTTTATTGCAATTGCCGACTATACAGACAAGGACTCCAAAGCTAATCATTATACTTAGAGTCTCATATATCGACATATGCCCTCACCCCCTTTCCTATTGTTAGGGGTAAGACCAACCACCTTGTCTGTAGGTACCTATTAACATTATACAAGATATATTATAGGCTAGCCAAATATTTCTAGTTAGTAAAAAGTATTCATTTTTATGAAGTAAAAGAACTCATAAATAAAAAATTGGGTCTTTTGTAATGGTAGTCAGAAAAAAATAATTCATACAATTAGAGAGTTTGATGAGCGAAAAGCATTCGTGGATATTTATGGATACTATAGGGAAATATATAAATAGTAGCTACTATACAGATAAAATAATGGAAAGAGAAGGGATATAATGAAGTTTATTAAATACCTTTTAATTCTAGCTATGTTTATGGTTTCCTTACCACTCCACATAGCGAATGCTAGTAAGATCAATCTATCTAGAAATCAAAACCCAAATAATAACATAGCTTTTAATGTACGCCCCAAAATAAGTTATCCAGGAGATGTAGTGATTGTTCAAGCCACGCAAGCTGGGCTGATCAATTTTAATGGTAAGGAATACCGACTCCACCCTTCAGGAGATGAGTTTCTTGTGTTTTTACCTATACCCATTGATCACAAGCCAGGGGATGTTGATGTTTTTTTTCATCCAGAAAGTAATCCTATAGATTCTGCTAGGGTGATGTCTTTAAGCAGAACTCTTTTTACGGTAACTATATATTCTAAGAAATTCTCCACTCAATATTTAGAGGTGACAAATAGCCAACAAGAGATGGTACAAAATCACAAAAAAATAGCAGAGGATCATGAAAAAGTGCAGAAGGCACTGAGCAAGCCTATAAAAGAAGCGTTATTTAAAGGCACATTCACTCAAGCACTGAAAGGAAAAATCACGACGATGTTTGGTTATACTCGCTATGTAAATGGAACCTTAGATTCAAAGCATTTAGCGATAGATATTGCTGCACCAAAGGGATCTCCTGTGATTGCACCGAATAATGGCAAGGTAGTTCTAGCAGATAGATTATATCTATCTGGTAATAGGATCATCATTGATCATGGAAGTGATCTATTTTCTTCCTATAGCCATATGTCAAAGCTAAATGTTAAAGCAGGAGATATGGTTCATAAAGGGGATATTATTGGCTGGGTGGGCTCCACAGGTTTCTCTACTGGCCCTCATCTCCATCATGCCTTTTATGTAAATGGTTATGCAGTAAATCCAGAATTGTTTTTTGGTACCGATCCAAAAAGCTGGTAGAACCTATACCCATCAACCTTTATTTAAATAGCAGTCTCTACTTTTTTAAAAGCTGATAAAGAAGACTTGGTTCAGATGGAGTTTTTTATCTCCCCCTGAACCTTAGCACCCATAGGGCACAAGTCACACTAAATGCTAAAGCATTAAGTCGTGCTATGCTGGTCTTATTTCGAGGATTTGAAACAACTCCCTATTATGGTGTTGAAGAGGGAGTCTTGTTGAAACCGTAGATAAAGGTATACAATATATGATGAAAATAGAAAATAAAAAATGGGTGAGAGAATGTCAATAGAAAAGCAAAAGACTCAGATTGAAATAGAAACAGAGTATAAGGCACTTATTTCCAAAGAGAAATTTATTCAGTTAAAGGAATACTTTAGCCAATTCACAAAAGTGCTGCCACCATATACGCAAACGAATTATTATTTTGATGTGAAGGAATATCTTTTTATAAAACGTGGTATTACGATTCGAATTAGAAACAAGAAAAAGAAGTGGATATTACAAATAAAAGTCCCAGATTATTCTCATTTAAATAGTGATTACAATAAACATCAAGAAATAAATACCAATATCACTGAAAAGGAAGCAAGCTTTTACATTAAAAATGGTTTTGATAAAGAGGATCCTTATATTTATGAGTTATTTACATTAATAAATGCGGAGCCTTTAACAATTAATATGATAGGAAGCCTGGAAACCAAAAGGCATGATTATAATTTTTATACAGATACGATTAGCTTAGATGAGAACAAGTATTTCGATAGGATAGATTATGAACTGGAATGGGAAACGACCAATCATCATTTTGTTCCCTTTGAGCTAAAGCGTTTAGATGTTATTCCAAAAAGCGGCGTTGGAAAAATTACTCGTTTTTTTGATAGGCTTCACAAAAAATAACAGGTGAAATAGACAAAGAAGACTTGGTTCAGATGGAGTTTTTTATCTCCCCCTGAACCTTAGCACCCATAGGGCACAAGTCACACTAAATGCTAAAGCATTAAGTCGTGCTATGTCGCCCTTATTTCGAGGATGGTAACAACTCCCTCTTACGGTATTGAAGAGGGAGTCCTGTTGAAACCGAAGACAAATTGAAGCTTTTAGTCAATTTAATTGACCACATAAATATAGAATGATTGGGTTTAAAATGATTGACTTTTATTCATAATATTTGTAAGATAATCATTATAATATAAACGAATAGTAACTTTGAAGGAATGAAAGTAGCTAATGAACCTCCTTGTAGCGAGCTAGGGATAGTGAAAGCCTAGTACGAGATATTAGTGAAATGGCGATCTGGAGTTACTTATTTTAAAGTGGGTACAATCGTACCAACTAGGGTGGAACCGCGGGGTTTTAATCTCGTCCCTAGGCCTTGGCCTAGAGATGAGATTTTTTATTTGAGAAAAAAATTAGAGGTGAATAAAAATGAGTACATCAATGGAAGAAATAGTGGCCCATGCAAAGCATCGTGGATTCATTTTTCCTGGATCTGAGATTTATGGTGGTCTAGCAAATACATGGGATTATGGCCCTTTAGGAGTAGAGTTAAAAAACAACGTAAAACGAGCATGGTGGAAAAAATTCGTTCAAGAATCACCATATAATGTTGGGCTTGATTCAGCAATATTAATGAATCCAAGGACATGGGAAGCTTCAGGACATCTAGGAAACTTTAATGATCCAATGATTGATTGTAAGGATTGTAAAGCTAGATATCGTGCTGATAAGCTAATAGAAGATGAGCTTGCTAAGAAGGATATTGAAAGAATTGTGGATGGTCTTTCCTTTGAAGCATTAGAGGAAATAATGAAGGAAAATGACATTGCTTGTCCAGAGTGTGGTAGTCATAACTTCACAGGCGTACGTCAATTTAATCTAATGTTTAAAACATTCCAGGGTGTGACAGAATCAAGTACAAATGAAATATATCTACGGCCCGAAACTGCCCAAGGAATATTTGTAAACTTTAAAAATGTACAAAGAACGATGAGGAAAAAACTTCCTTTTGGGATTGCTCAAATTGGTAAGAGCTTTAGAAATGAAATAACACCAGGTAATTTTACATTCCGTACAAGAGAATTTGAACAAATGGAGCTTGAATTTTTCTGTAAACCTGGTAATGAACTAGAATGGTTCGATTATTGGAAGCGTTTTGCTAAGGAATGGTTATTAAAATTGGGGATGAAGGAAGAAAATCTACGTCTTCGTGATCATGAAAAAGAAGAGCTTTCTCACTATAGTAATGCAACAACGGATTTTGAGTATAAATTTCCATTTGGTTGGGGTGAATTATGGGGAATTGCATCACGAACAGATTATGATCTTAAACAGCATATGGAGTATTCCGGAGAGGATCTCAACTATCTAGACCAAGAGACGAAGGAGAAATACATTCCATACTGCATAGAACCATCGTTAGGTGCTGACAGAGTGACACTAGCTATACTGATTGACTCTTATGAAGAGCAGCAGCTAGATGACGGCACATCAAGAACTGTGATGCACTTACATCCTGCTTTATCCCCATTTAAAGCAGCCATCTTACCATTATCTAAAAAGCTTTCAGAGGAAGCAATAAAGGTTTACGAGCGACTCTCTAAATCCTTTATGGTGGATTTTGATGAGTCTGGCTCCATAGGGAAAAGATATAGAAGGCATGATGAGATTGGAACACCTTATTGCGTTACATTCGATTTCGACTCATTAGAGGATAAGAAGGTTACAATTAGAGATCGTGATTCGATGGAACAAGAGAGGGTAGCCATCGCAGATTTAAAAAGCTTTTTAGAAGAAAAAGCCCAATTCTAAAAGTGAATGTAAATAGCTATAAAAAGGATGTCATTAAATGGCATCCTTTTTTATTTTTATACGGGAATAAATATATGGACTAAAAAACTTACAGCGAAGATTAAAGCCATAGTGAGATGAAATCTTCTACGACAGAGCTAAAAGTTATTACCTAATTAAATTAAAAGGTGAAAGTGAACATAACTTGGGATAATAAGTAAACTAGCTTTGGCGAAGAAGTCTAAGCTAGTATAAATTTTGTCATTATAGTAATTAGTGAGAAAGAATTTTTTAATGTGCACTAATACTATGCTTCTTATTTTTCAAAAAATCTTCAAGCCAACCACTCCCAAATAAAACGCCAATTA
>CAZEQK010000022.1:0-49610 GCA_964514395.1 uncultured Bacillaceae bacterium | reverse complement strand
AAGATCTGCCTTAATTACAGAAAATAAATAAAAAATGATAACTGAAAATAAAAAAGTAAGAAAAACGGCTGTCGATGTCGCTGAAATTACAACTGTAGCAACTGTAGCTGATGTAGCAACTTCGTTAAGTGGAACCTATTTCACACTAAATGGAATAGATACTAATGGAGATACACAGAACTACTATGTTTGGATTGATGTAAATAATGGTTCTGATGATCCAGCACCTGCTGGCTTAACTGGAATTGAAGTAGATATAAGTGAAGATGATACTGCTGCAACCGTAGCAACTGCTGTGGCTGCTGCTATAGATGCTAATGCGAACTTTGGTGCTGCTGCTGTGGACGACGATGTAACAATAACCGCAGCTTTTAAAGGACCAGTAGTA
The DNA here is from genome assembly GCA_964514395.1 of uncultured Bacillaceae bacterium. GTDB lineage: Bacteria > Bacillota > Bacilli > Tepidibacillales > Tepidibacillaceae > CAZEQK01. The sequence goes on along the minus strand of CAZEQK010000022.1, from coordinate 49,222 downwards.
AATGCGGCTGATGTGGATACTGGATTTACTATAGCAGTTTCAACAGAAGGTTCATCAACAAGTGTAGGTGGAGAATGCGAACTTGTTAGAATAATAGTAAGCAATGCTGGAACAGGAGATCTATATATTAGAGATAATACTACAGTATTGGCGAAAGCTGATTTAACTCAAGCAAATCTTCCGACAAGCATAGAGTTCGGGATTCCAATAACTACGACACTACATATTATATTAACTGTAGCTGCTGATATTCTTATAGTATATAGAACATAAAAAGGTTTTTCTGCAATGGAAAATGAACAAGATAAGGATATTAGGTTAAGTGATGAGATGAGAGCAGGTCTATTTCAGACTTGTAAACAGCATCTTATAAATCAAGGATTCCCAGAAGAACATGCTGATATTGTATGTGGCGAGTTTTTAAAAAGAGATGAAATGGAAACAGAAGACGATTTAGGAGAAAGAAATACAAAATTCAATTTAATGTTTGTAGATACAGAAGATTCAAAAAAAGAAAAAAACACTTTCATATCCGCAAAAATAAAAATATTAAAAAAAGAACACCCAGATTGGTCTCATGAACAAATAGTTGCAGTAGCTCATTCATACTGGAGAAAGAGAAAGAAAGATGCAGTAATACCTTTAACAAAAAAAGTTGGTGGTGAATCCCCTTCGACTGCATACTACGGTATAGAACGTGTAGGAAATATATCCCTAAAGAAAATATCTTCTGTCATAAAATTAATTAAGACAAAAAGGGGAATGAAAGTCGGACATATGGGCTTACCGCCTTTTCTATCTATGTTACCGATGAAATCTCTCAATAGATTACAAACAAAATTAGAAAAACTTTTCACGGAAGAACAGAAATATCTTACGGCAGAACAGCAATCTCAACGTGCTACTTATATGACTACAATGAAAAAACAAGATGCTTTAGAAATCGCAGAGATTATAGGTGAAGAGAATATGAAATATCTTACACCCGATACTGGTTTCTTTTACGATGAACTATCAATTGAGAATGCTAATACTGCATTAAATAATATAATTAAAGCTCCTATAATATTAGCTAAAGAAATTACACAACCATATTGGTTTAAAAATGAAAATGGATCTACACGTAAAGAAATTCACTTTAAACCTTACGCAGAACTTGAACGTTCAATTGAGGCTTTAGAACAACTTCCTATTATAATAGAACATCAAGATAATTTTACAGAAGACGAAATTGTAGGATATGTAAAACAGCTCGTAGCCGATCCAGAAATTCGTGGTATTCGTGGTACCGGCTATTTTTTCGAAAATAAAATTCCTAAATTACTTTTTGACAAACTAAAAAATAAAGAACCCGTTGGAGTTTCAATAGGCTTCTTGGCTGAACTCGGAAATTCTGGTCTGTTTGACGGAATATTCTACGACCATTCTCAACAAAATATTGAATTGGAACATTTAGCTGTAATTTTTGACTCTATACCTCGCTGTCCTATAGAATCATGTGGTATAAATATTGAAGAGAATAAGAAAGATTACGACGAATTTACTATTATAAATAAAGGTAACTATTACTATAATATAGATAGTCTATTAAAGGACACGAGAAAACAAAAAATTAATTCTGAAAAAAATACTTCAAGTGATAGTATGACCGATGATTCATTTGCCGATCCCAAATCTGGTAAGATTTCAAGCGGAACAGAACCCAAAGATCTCGAAACGATGTTAGATCGTTTAAGGAGATATATGGCAGGGGTGTCTGATCTTGTAGAACAAGACTTTGCAAAAAAGAAAATCCAAGAGATCTTACATATGACTGATGATAAGGGTGAGGATGAAGAACCAACCCAAGAGGGTGAGGATAATATGGACGAAAAAGAATTTGAGGATGCTATTGCTAAAAAAGATCAAGAAATTGCTTCTTTGAAAGAAATTATAAAAGATTCCCTAATCAAAGAAATTAAACAATTTGCTGATGCGGAGACGTTAGAAAAGTTATCATTGGATGATAAATGTGTTCATGATCTTAAAACGATCAAAGATACAATTACCACATTCAAACCAATAGAAAAGGAAGCAGACGTACTCCCAATGGAAAGCAAAGATGAGAAAGGGGAAGCTATGAAAGAAGCTGGTCTTGACAAGAAAGAGAAAAAGTATGATACCTCAGAACTTAATACAAAAATTAATGAAGAATTTGATATGTCTGGATTTACAATTAGTGGTTAAATATGGCACGTGCGGCAACATTAAGTTCCGTTCTAATTGCTCTAAATGGTGTAACTGGACCTAAGTTTTTTCAAGCAGGCGACTCAAGCATTTACATTGGATATGTTGTAGAATATGAAGATGCTGATGAAGTTGTAGTCATGCCAACAAGTATTTTGACAGAAATTTTAGGTGTGGCTGGCTGCCCAAGTTACCATGATAATACGGCTGTTTTTGCGGCTGGAAAAAGAGTCCCAGTTTGGATCAGAGGATCTGGCGTAGAAGTTTGGGTTACTCATGATGGTGTTGCTGGAAATGGTTCAATTACCGTGAAAGCGGGCGATGTTTTGACTTTTTCCAACACAACTGCTGGATTAGTTGAAATAGATGCGGCAAGGGATATAGATTCTCTTGGAACTTGTACCAGAGCTTCAACAGTTACAGACGGAACTGCAAAAAATATCAGAATGATCTTAGCTCTTTAAGTGGTTAAAATGAAAAGTGATTTAATAATTGACTCCGTACCCAAATCATGGGTCGATGCCCAATATTCATTAATGCCACGTGAAGTCCAAGATTTGGACAGAATCGTTTATGGCGTTGTGCGACATAGGCAAATAATCCAGAATTATTTCCCTACAGTTCCCGTGCCAAAAGGTGTCAGATATAGGAAATTAACTATTGCACAAGAACTTCGTGAACCTATCTTCTCAGATGACTTCATGACTGAAGACATTGATGAAGTGAAGAAAGCGGAGCATACTTATTACTTAGTTCATATGCATAAAGATTTCAAACTTAACATGATCGATATTGATGCGTCACGAAATCAACAGTATTATAATATTACTATTGAAACTTTAAATATTCGTGAAGCAGTTAAAACAATAGCCGATTATAAAGAAAGATCTCTTTTTAGAGGATATGATATTTTAAATCCTGGAAAGAGTGCTGCAATAGAACAAGGTCTTATTGATACAGATGTTGCTGGTCTTATTACTTCCACAACTGGTGATGGAACGAGAAATACGTTCTCAGCGGCTGGGGATAACTCTGGTATAAATAGCGCTGGAGATGGACCACTTTCAATTGGAGATGCTATGGATTCTCTGATTGCTGATCAGTATTATGGTCCTTATGTTTTCTGGATGACACCCGATGTTTACGGACAATTAGCTCAAAATTTCAATACCACCACACATATATCAGATATTGAACGTATGCAATCAATGATTGATTTAAAGGGGAATAAAATCCTCGAAGCAATGGATGTAAGTCATTACTTAATCAAAGCTGCTGCGGCTGCTGATAATGGTGCTATGGAAATGTTCCAGAGAAAAACCCCAGATGGTGAACCTACGGCTGTGATCTTAGAATCCTACCCAGTTCAACATCACCCAATTCAAATGTCTTCATTAGGTATTAAGGGGAAAGTTATCTGGGCTGGTTGTGCAGCAACTCTTCGTTTAGCGGCATTCACTCAAGAGACATCAGTAGACCTTATAGCATAATTTGGTTTAAAATAGTAACGACGTGCATGTCCGTTACTATAATACTTATTTTTACTATATTTTTTTATAATCTGAAAGCTATTTATAAAATATAAAATAATGGTTATTAATTATGGCAACTTACGCATCAGAGACTGATATAGAGGCTCTAATAGGATATTCCATATCAACAGATACAAGACCTACTTCAACTCAATTGGCAGTTATGCTTACTAACGCAGATTCAATAATAAATGCTTTCGCAAAAGTATCTTCTAATATGACAGATACATTTGGTATTCTACAAACTGTGGCTTGTCAATTAGTTCGTAAAATGATTAACAATTTATTTGCGCTCGCTGAACCGAAAGATTACGCACTACTTGAAATATCTCTTACAGAAGAAGATAAAACTTTAATACAAAAAGCACATTCATTATGGCAAGGATATTCGTGGGAAATGGGAATTGATTAGATGGATATATCTCAAAACGGAGTTCTATTACAAGAAGGTAACTACCTATGGATACGATTATTTTCTAAATATGGAATAGTGAAAGGATTTATATTGAAAGATCCTATAGAATTATTGGATGAGCAGATAAAGAAAAATGACAGAAAAAAAAGATAAGAGAAGAATAAATCTTCACAGCTTACGAGCTTTAAATCTCGGTAGAAGAACACCGTTATCAAGATTAACTGCTATACAGATTAAGAGAGCTGCTGGTATAAAACGTATTATAGGAGCAACTAAAAGTAGACGAGTTGGCACTTTACTAAGTGGACGTAGAAGAAGTTGGGTTGGGAGAAGAAAATTAGATGTCCCTTTAATTGTGAGAGGGACAAGCCAGATAATTGCACGTAGAACAAAATTCCCTCCTCCTCCGAAAGTTCAACAAATAATAGATGCATATAAGAAAAGAGAAAGATATAAAGCAAAACCACCTGCTTCATGGAAACCAGAACGTAATATCATAGAAATGTATTTTTCAAGTTTTGGAAAGAAACAGATGAATGCCCTAAAAAAAATAGATAAAAAATGGTATGAACATATATTAGTACTGACGTCGCAAAGATTACGGGATTTACATAGAGAAATATATCATCACTTTCAATATTCTCAAATTTACGTTCCGAAAGAAACCGACGCCTTACGAAAAAATCTATTCGCTTCTCTGAGTTCTGATAAATCGGATCTACCACCTTTCTATCCAACACATCATAATCAAATTAAATTGGGTATAGGTTTCGCTTCAAGTCTATCTTATGCAAAATATGTAAGTGTAAACTTGCAAGGTTACCAATTGGCTCATTTTGGAAAGAAAAGAAGTAAAAGAACTGGTAAACCACTGATAGATCCATACGCCGAAAAAAATTTCTTAGACAATAGAAAAAGTCGAGTTATGAAAGAATTACGTGGTATAGCAATAAATGGTGTAACAAACCTACTTCAAGAACTACAAATGGAATTTAAACAAATAATCGGCGGAAGAAGAGGTTTAAAAGGATTAGATTTGGCTAATATAAGAAAAATGTTTGTGATAAAGAATTCATTGAATCCACATGGTATTAGAGATATAAGAGTAAGTTATCAACCTACACGAATTGAATTGACTCCCTACCAATTACAACGACGTCAAGCCAAACGTTTTAGAAAATTAAATGAACATACATATTATGAACAAGATTATATAAATTTTTAAAAGGAATGAATAATGGCTACATTAAAAAATATAATAACTAATAATTGGGATACGGATATTTGCACAGCTCCGACGGTGATAAAACTACAGTTAAAAAATTGGCGTGCATATAAAAGAGTTCTTGGAATTAGAAGAGTACAAAGAATAGATGAAATAAAAGGAATTGTATCAAGATCATATTTTGATACTGAAGCCCATGACGCTTATGAATGTATTATAACAACCATGACATCAGAAGATGACTTTAATAATATGATAGAAGCCTTAAAAAAGGTATGTGCCACATATACTCCCACATCTACTGAGAATATACTTGAATGGACTGGTGGAGAAATAGAAATGTTTAATGAAGTTAGATGGGTTTTTCGTTGTATATTAATAGTTAATAGATCTGGTATTACAGCATATAGTTAATCATATATTTTTTTATAATTTGAAATCTATTTATAAAATATAATAAAGATGATAAAATATTTAGATAAAAACAAGGTGAAAAAATATTAGTTTTTTTCAACAAAAGAACCAGAGATTATTTATGTTTCCAGAGAGTGCTAAATTAACTCCCTTGAACGGAACAGGCGATCCTCCAACAGCCAATCCTACGACATATCCATGGTATAGCAGGCTTAATATTGTACCAGACTCAATTGATTTTCCTATACCTATTCGAAAGAAAGAGAAACAATGGGATATAGGATCTGGTAAACATGCAAGTCACGTGGTAAATACGGAATATGAACCAGCCGAATTAACTCTTGAGATGTTACACCAAGATGCACGATTCTTAGCTTTAGCTGGCGGAACTTGCACATCTGCGGGTACACAAGCCGAAGTCACTTCAATTACTTGTCTTGCGGCGTCTTCAATTACACAAAGCGATTACTTTTTAGTATACGGAATAGACGACAGCGATCATGTAGAAGCATATCAAGTATGGTTTGATATAGATACAGACGGAACGGCTCCATCATTAATTACTGGAACTACAGAAGTAAAAGTTGGTATAGCAAGTACCGACACGGCAGCTCAAGTGGCTGGTAAACTTGATACAGCATTAGATGCCCACGATTTCTATCCCGATACTACCGATGCAGTAATTACATTAACAAACGCTAATGATGGTTCAGTTCCAGATGCAAGAGATTATAATACAGGCTTTACTATATCAGTTACTACACAAGGCGCTTCAACACACACCTTTACAGAGCAATTGGATAATACATTAAAAACATTCGGTTTACATGCTGAATGGGAAAATGGAGACGAGGACATATGTGCTGATTATTTCGGTTGTATAGTCTCCAATTACGAGCTTACTATAGACTACGAAGAAAAACTGGTTAAAGAATCCGTTACGGTAATGTGTCCTTATTATGTGGTTGGGAATATTTCTATACATAACCCCCCAATAAGACGTAGCATGGACCCAGCAGTATACGGGAATTTAGGCGAATCGGAAAATAATTATATTTTAATGGTTGGAACTACGGATCGAACCCCAGCAATTGTCACACAACTTACTCTTACAATAGAGAATGAAGTGGATCTACTTCCAGAAATTGGATATAATTACAGACAGTATGCGATATGTGGTAAGAGGAATATTTCAATGGGACTTGTGGGATTTATACAGACGAATGATATATGGACACATTGGAAAGATACATGGGACGATTCGGCGGGCTATTATACAAATGCTGGTGGACGTTTAAATTCGGAGATAAAGATTACCCGTGAAGCTACATATGACAATTGGCAATTAAGCATTTACAATTGGTTAGTAGATGAATATGCAATGAAATTGTTTAGTATAGATGATAAGATACTTGGCTGTGAAATCAAGTTCATAGATGCGACACCCAATTCAACTACTGGATATATGATGGATAGTCTCTTGATAAAGGACTACATGGAAAAATTAGTCTATGGAGTAGCAAATTCATAAAGATGATAAAGAATGGAATTGGAAATTAATTGGCAAAGATTATTTACGGACTTAACGGATGATGTAAAAGAGAAACTAAGAGATCTCTTTTCATGGATTACCGATCCTTTAGTAAAGGAATTTAAGAACCAGATGGATACCATGAATGAAACTCTTAAAGGATTATCAAGAAAATTAGGGCGTGAGCCAATGAGGTATGATGAGAATGGACATAGAGATTAATAATAAAACTTACGAGGTCAATGATGATATTACATTGGGGACATTATATCGTCTTCAACAGCATCCAAATGACCTAAAATACTTATTCGCCTTTCTTAAAGAAGCTGTTTTACCCACACCATCGGATAAAGAATTACTAAAATTCAAAAAATCGGATGTAAAGAGATTGATGGCGGTGTTCGAGCTTCTACAAGAGGACGATTTACGGGAAACCAAAAAAAAACTTTCAAGATAGTCTTCAGACAAGCTCCTACACGGGACTACCGACTAATCTATGCTATATTAATGGAACACTTCCGACAACCGTATAGTGAGATAAGAAAGATGTCTATTAAAGATGTAAATTTTTTCATTTCCTTATATAACGCAGAAGCCGAGTATGAGAAACAAGAAATGAAAAGGCTTGAACATCAATCAAAAAGTTCAAAATTTAAGAGGTTTAGATAATGTTAGGAGAAGACCTTAATGCTGCCTTTTATGGTATAGCTGACGTAACAAAAGGTGTAGATCAAGCTATTAAGAAGACAAGTAAGTCTACGAAAGGATTCTTTAAAAAAACTGGCAAAGATATGAAAGGTCTGTTCAAGGCTATGGGCGGATCTATGGGGATCTTCGGCATGATCTTACAAGTTCTTGATTCTCTCGGTGTTCTTAAACCTTTACTTACGATTCTTAATGCAGTAGTTAAAATAATTGGTGGAAAAGTTATGGCTAAACTTGCACCAGTTATTATGAAATTCTTAGATGTATTAATGTCAGCTCCATTTATGGCGTTATTTGATGCTATAGCCAGTATGCTTATTTCAATATTAATACCAGCAATGGAAGTTATAATGATGGTATTAGAGGCTCTCGCACCTATACTGCCATTCATGTCTGAAGTGTTAATGATGTTAGGCGAAGCGATAGGAGAATTATTATTAATGTTATTTAGTACACCTGAATTTTTAGTTATGATAATGGGTTTAATGTGGGCACTTTATGGAATAATTCACGCTATTATTTTCGTTATTAGAATTTTTATCGTAATTTTTACGTTCGTGAGGACTACTATAATAATCGTAGTTGAGGTAGTTAAATGGATAATAGTTTGTTTCATTGCACTATTTCAAATATTTAAAAGTGGGGGGGGTTTAATAAAGACGGTTATAGGATGGATACAAATGTTATGGGATACTATAGCTGGAATTTTTGGCGGTGGAAGTAAAAAAGGAAAACAATATGGTGGAACAATCGCCCAAAGCGGTGTATATTATTTACACGCTGGTGAAGAAGTAAAGACCACAGAAAAAGTCGGTATGGCAAACGAAGACATGTTACAATTACAAGAAGAAACATTAGATGAAATTAAAAAAATGAATCATTATCTTATGTATGGAGTTTAAAAAATGGTAGTAACACGAAATTATTATGTATATCTTACGGAATCAACTGATATAGAATCTGGAGATGAATATTCGGATTGGATTTCGTTTTCATGCACAAAAGTTGATGTCGGATTTAAATGTAACAATATACTGGAAAATTTACCACAGCATAAGTCTTTTGAAATAAAAACCGAAGAATATGTGATGAGTTTGAAATTCTCTGGTGTTAGAATTTATAGCATGGGAACAAATGCCCATAATAAAATATCTTATAACTCTCTTTCCGATTTCTGTGTTTCACATGCGGGAAACTCTGGAAGCACTATATATGCCGTTGTGTATATGGATGTCGGAGATGGTAACCCAGATTATATGGATTTTCCAGATGATAGTTCAGATGCACAAGATTATATGCAATGCCGTGTTAAGAGTTTTAAATTCTCTTTCGAAGCTGCTAAAGGTTATGGTATAGGAAGTATAACATTAGAAGAAGAATGGGGATAAAACTATGGCAGAACAATGTAGTTAAGGGGACGATCCGATGGCTAATTATTATATTAAATCGCAGGGATTATATAATGCTCTTTATAACTTCTATGATCAAGACGTTGGAGATAATGAAATAGATGGTTTTGATCAAACTGAAGCACATAACGGATATCATGAGATTGTCGAAGAGATTGGAATACATAAAAGAGCTGTACTTCATTATGTAGGTCCTCTTCCGGCCTCTCTTACTTTACTTTATACTACTTTCGATCCAGATATAGATTCTGGTGTTTTTGAATGTTATATTCGTTCCGATGATGTTACAGCAGGATGGGAAACATATTTTCAAGATTCTTTAAATAATTTTCTATTAGGTTTTTATATGACATTAGATAAATTCCAATATTATGATGGAGCAACTAATGATGTTGGTTTAGGAGCTTCTAATAATACTTGGTATCATATATCAATCTGTTTTAATAATTCTGGTGGAGTAACTGATCCTCATGGAGATGCAGATAATCTTGCTGATGGAAAATGGCGAGTTTATATTAATAGTGTAAAATATGGTGATTATAATTTAGCTAATAATGTCGATTTAGATAAAATTACTTTTGGAGGTTTTAATAATGGTGACTCTGGTTATAACTCTGCATATTCATCTTCAATCGGTTGGGATTGGGATGCTGCGTATGATGTTGGAGATAATCTTTCTTTAGCAGCTAATACAGATATCACCTCTATTGTTGCTATGAATAAGATAATAGAGAGTATGAGAAAGGTACGAAAATCCACATGTTATATTAATGGAGCAACTATAGAAGATGATGATAAAATATTAGTGAAAGATATATATACTTCCTACAGAAATGCTCATCCGAATCAAAATGGATATATATATAAAAGCTCTGCTAAACTTCGAGGTCAAACAATCGGCTCTTTTCCTACCACAGACTCATATTGCACATGGACGGACTATGACGGGGCGTCATGTGAAACGATTCTCATAGATAAATATAATGGTCACGCTTATGTATTACAATTAAAGGATGAAGGTGGTGCTACTGCTGCGGGTGTGGCTGGAACGTGTGGTTCTGGAAATGCCTCTGGTAGTTTCGAAATATGGTTGGCTTCGATAGACTGTACTAAAGAATGTTCTGTTCTACTTTATGACGAAGGTTTAGGTGTTACCGCTGGTGTAAGAATAGACGCAGATCTCTGGTATTACTTTGATGGTGGGTGGCAAGCAATGGGCGGAACCGCTCCTGTGGATAGTAAATGGTACAGAATTACTTTTACATTTAATTGTTCTACTGAAAAATATGACATTGCGGTGGTAGATGAGGATGATACCGCAATATCAAGTACGTCCGACGCAGATATGGCTTCAAGCCCTACAACAGTAAATTATTTTTATATTGGAACCCAGAACGGTGATTCGGACTACTTGGTGTTTACTGGGGGTATTGGGTGGACGTGGGACTCTACATACACTCTTGGCGACAATGCAAATTATGATACAATTCTTTCGGATCAAGAAATTTTCGAAGGTATCCTTACAAAGAATAATAAAGAATATCTGGCTAAAATAGATTTAATCGGCGAAGAAGATTCAGATCTTAAAAAGAAACCAGAAGATACCATATCAGCCGACCAACTGGAAAATATGATTTCTCAACTTGTAACGGATAATGCCGACCATTTTACAGCAGAAGAAGAAGATGAAATTTATAGAGGCTCACTCACATTTGAGAATGATACGGATGGGGTTTTTCCTATGGGATGGATTGATTTATCTACAGGAGGAGCTCATACAGTTATTACCGTAGATGCTACAGGAGTAGGAAATCATACTTATGTTCTTAAACTTAACGATACTGATGCTGTGGATAGATGTAGAGCTCATTACTTTTTTGAATCTCAAGAAAATGGTACAATTGAATTTTGGATAAGAAGTGATGATGCTACATTAGATTCTCGTTTCACACTTGAGGATGCGGGAGGAAATCAGATTACTGGTTTTAGAATCGATAATGATAATTGGTACTATTATGAAGAGCCTGGAGGTGGTGCTGCATGGACAGATCCAGGAGGAAATAACCCTGCGGATGATACATGGTATCGAGTAAGAATAGATTTTGAATGCGGAGATGGAGAATATACGGATGCAGGAGGTAATACACTTGGAGCTGATGAAGCAAGTATCTATATTTACAATGAAGCTGGAACGGAATTAGATAAAGCAGAAGGATATACTTTTGGAAATACAACCACAGCTATAACTCATATTGAAGTATGGACTGAAGGAGCAGATACAGGATACATTACTTACTTCGATGCGATCGGGTTTAGTTGGGATGAGGATTATACCATCGGAGATAACCAATATATTTGGGTAAAACATTGTGAAGTCTCAGCTTATGGAACACCAGCAAAAGGTCTAACACTTAATAAGGATAAACAAATTGCTAATATAATATCGACATATGCAGATATGGATTTCTATTCATGGTATTTCTATCCAGATCTTGCACTTAGATGGGGATTATGCGATGATTGGTGCGGGATCTCACTTAGTTCAGCAGATAAAATCGGACCAGTTAAAGGTACTTACTCACCATTACGAATAAATAAAGTAGTAACTATCGGGGGTTTTAACGCCGATCCAGCAAGAGTTTATGGTTCTTGGGATGATACAGATGGCCAATCAACCTATGGAGTGAAAGTATTATTTAAGTTCGCAACACATCTTATAGATGAAGATGATTTAGATCAATTAGCAGAACAGATAGGAACAAGAGAATCGCAGTCACCAACTCAAGTAGAATTATGGATGTCATCAGCAACATACGGTCTGATACAATATGGCGAAACAATTTATATACCAGCAGATACTATTCAGTTTTCAAGAAATACAGAATATATAGAAGCGGGTTATTGGCTTATGACGGATATAGAATATAATCCAATAACTACCAGAATAAAAATAAAATTATCAAACGGTATAGTAGCCGATTTAGATGAAGATAAAGCTCAAGAATTAGAAAAATTAATAAATCAATAAGGTGAATTATGACAGAAGAAGAATTGACAAACTTAGATTTAGAGATTGAAACATTAAGAAAAAATCTTGAAGTATTAGAAGATGAAGAAATAGAATTATCCAATAAAGATATAAAGTTTCTGTTGGCTAATATGACCGCAGAACTTATATTATTATTTACCTTACTTAAAGGACAAAACTCAAACGAAAACAAAGAATGTAACGGATTATATTCATGAATCCTCATACACCATTCTTTATGGTTTGGATTGTAATATTGGCAGCGCTTGGACTTACAGCTTTTGTCTACAGTGGATATACTTTTTTTCTTAATCCAATTAGCGATTTAGGTTCTTCGGACTATAGTATATGTCCACTATTATTTGATATATGGTTAGGTATAGGTGGTTTATATGAAATTATTAAACTTAACGAGGAAGCTAAAGCTAATAGGTAGTTGTGCTTTAATAGGCGCTGCTTTCTTTAGTGTAGATCGTAATTATTTTGGACTGCATGGTATATCGGCGTTTATAGGTTTTTTTTCTTTTATCTTCGGTATAGGTCTCAAACTACGAAAATGGTGGCAAAAAATCGCCTTTATCGGCTCTTCATTATTACTTCTTTTATTTTTTACTATTATGAATCCATTATTTGAATGGATACTTGTATTAATATTAGTATATTTTTTATGGCGAGAAGGTCGTGTTTGAATTTGAATGGGATCTTCCAAATATTATACGAGGAATTATTTTTGGTATTATAATATTATATTTAGCATCGAGAATTGATAATAAAAAAATCGACTGACAGCATTTTATCAATTTTGATATGAATAGGCAGCTTCTACTCATAACAGAATAAGAGGTATTTCTTCATTTTCATTTACCCTATATTAAATCATATGAAGAGATACTTTTCTTACGAAAAATGAGTAATTATATATAATTACAGATAATTAACTATATAACTGTAAATATATTTTTATATTGAACGAATTCTATTATAATAATATAAAAATTAAAAAACGTTCAGAAAAATGGGCGCAATTTGGAAAAAATTGAAAAGTTTTTGGAAAAATAATCTATTAAAGAATCTAAGAAAAATAAGCGCAAAATTAGGCGGATTCTTATCCACTGTCGCTGCGTTATTCACTCCCGTTTGGACTTTCCTCATGCATCTCTGGTTACCAGCTATATTTGCCGATTTCTTTATTGGTGTATATATTGCTGGCGTAGCCTTATTTGCATACGCTATAATGAGAATTATGAAAAACGGATATGAAAATGGTAATGGAAAGACTACGGAATTGTAGTTCCGCAGTAAGAACAAGTCGTAATATAAGGACTGGATAACTCATTACCACAGTATATACAGTCCCTTTTCTTATTTTTTAAGTTCCCGATTAGGTTAGTTACATGCTTAGGAACTTTCTTAGGCTTATTACGTCGCCTAAATCGTATCCAACCAATTACGCATTTGATTGGGTTATATATTGTTAACTTCCCCAGTATAAATAGAAAGTAGAGTGGTACAAGAAACAACGGAATTGTACGCTTATTGACCACAACTGTTTTTTGTCTACTCATATATATATACTCCCAATATAACTGCCACAGATAAAAAAAATACAACTAAGGTAATAAAAACTAATATATCATAAACAAAATCGTCACTCATGAGTACATCCGCCCTGTATCTTCGGTCTCCTTCTTCTCTTCGGCTTCTTCTTCCTCTTGCGTTCCCAAATTTTGGTCATATAAATTCTTACGAGCTTCGGCTTGAACCTTCAACAACGGCACTAATATTTCATTGGCATGTTTATTCCATGTTTGCTGTTCTTCTTTCAAATAATCTTCTATTACCTCATCGGTGATCTCGCCGTTATATTTCTCCATAAAATACTCCATAAAGGTATGTATATCAAAGACAAACATATAATCATTTAAAGCGATGAGTATAGGCTGTCCAGCCATTTGCATCATAGACCTCTTATGTATATTACAAGTCTCGAAGACGTGACCAAGCAGAAATTTAAGAATCGTTAGTTCCTTCATTAAGTCCTTTTTTTTCAATCTTCTCACGTAGTTCCATAATCTTCATTACCGCCCTCTCAGCACCTCTATCATCTGTATCTGGTACTGGATTATACACATCGTAATGATCTTGTATATGCGGCTCAACTACCCACTTGATCATATTAGCCATTGGCTCTTCAAGTAAATGATCGGGAAAGGTACGGTTAGCAAAATGCTTCGCCCGACTAATTACTTCATCTCTACGATACTCTAATGATTTAATATATTCTTTCTTGGGAAATAGTCTATATTTAAAGAATAATTTAATCTTATATTTAAGATTCTTCAATCGGAGTTTAAAAGGCATTCGTTCTTTAGTATTCTTCAAGAATATCCATTCCAGCTCTTAATTGTTTTCGTTCCTTCAAAGGTTCTTGTATCTCTCTTACTTTATAACCCATTAAAAACATCATTAATGAATCATAAATTAAAAGTAGTATTATTAACAGCATCAGATCTTCACCGTAATCCTATGCTCATCAGAATGAAATTTAATACGAGCCGATCCACTTGGTCCAGTAGGCGCATATCCTTTCTTCTCAACATAACCGCCATATTTTAGATAGCCGCCAGTTACCACGAAATGTTTCCTATGTAATCTCATACTACCTCTATCCACTTCATATACATCTTGTACTTCATGCATAAGGTCATGCATATGCGCATGTAAATACAAATCCGCTTTTACAATATCCCTCATCCGCATTACCGCATTAATCTTCCCACCAGCTTGTCGTGCAAAAGAACTACCATGCTTTGCATATATGACGTAATTTTGACCACGTTTTTTGCCCTCGTTTCTTACTCTTGTGTACAGAACTTGAGCAGCCCCGAAATATGGAACATTTAAGTATTTGGCTATAGTTCGCATTACATCTATTGAAGCATGCTTTTTAGCACGTTCTTCATGGTTTCCGATTATTAATCCTATTATACGACCTTCTTCGGCAAATGGTAGTAAATCTTTTTCTATGAGATCTATCTGCTCGTCTACTTCCATTACTTGGTCTTCTAAGCCTAAAGTATGTTTTGAACTACATTCTATAAGATCTCCTAATAGTAATATATATTGCTCTTTATGGTCGTATAACCAATCACGATTTATAACCCATGTCTTTTCGTCGTGAAATCTATTTCCTTTATGTATATCGCTTATAGCCGCCAGATGAGCGCCATCTTCACCTTTCGGCACTTCCCATTTCAATTTTACTAAATCCATTGCTTATCCACCTCCTGTGCATAATCTATTATTTTATTAATTATATCCTTTGCTTTCTCCATTGAATCTATATGATCGAAAGTTAATTGAATATCTACTTCAAATAGTCCAGCTATGCGGCTATTTGTTATTCCAAAATCTTGTCTAACTATCGTTATGCTCCATCACCTTTCTTCTCTTTAAAAAAATTTTCTGCCTCTATAATATTAGCAAGAAATTTTTTTATGATATTTTTTCCAATTTCTTTTCTCATATAAAGTAAGATGAATCGCAAAAAGTATTTTAGTTAATTCGTTCAATGTAGACTTAATATCTTCTAAGTCTTTTTTAATATCTTCATTCATATTAATCACTCTCATGTATTTTTTTCCATATCAAGAACAATGCATTACACGCCAGATGTGCCAAGTGTAGTAAGCCCGATTCGTCATCGTAATCTTCATCACACATATATTTACAAAAATGACGCATTAATGCCGCTTGATATTGCCATTCCTTATTATTCTGCCAATTGTTCGGCTCATACTTTCGTGCCCCAAATGTTAATATTTCCACTATTTTTTCTACTGCATCGTAAGGTAGTAAATCCCAGCGTAGTTTTCCGTCATCATCTTTACGACCTTCTTTATTCTTTAAATCCTCTGGTAGTGTAGGTAAATGCATTAGAACTCTCTCTCCTTACGATACTCTTTTATCAACTTCCTCTTAAAGATCACAAACTCTAATTCAAGATCCAGTAACTTATTCTTAACGTTAGGTATATCGTCTCTATTAATATTATACTCAAGCTCTGGTAAGATCTTGTGAATCTTCTGAAAAAAGTCTCTTATAAAATCCCTATTCATAATTTCATAACACCTTCTTCTAATATTTTTGTTACCGTGTTCACTCCTACGATTATTTCTATTCCACACTCTTTACATAAGAAACGAATTGAAGTCATATCAAAATCTTCACTTATAGAAACCCAATCTATATTCATTAATTTCTTACACTTGCAACATGTAACATTCAATCTTCTTCATCCTCCGTATACGGACATTTGCCCATAAAACACGGCGCTTGCCCATTAAATTTGTATAAATCACATCCATATTTATCGCAATCTATTATTCTTATTTCTGGATCAAATTCTTCGTTCATAGAAACCCCCATAATTCATTTTCTTTCCTTTTTTCCTCTTTCATCACATACCAATGACAATCTTGTATTGCTTCGGCTCTTATAATTTCACTACAATTTTCATGATCCATATCTATAAATCTTATATTCTTAAAATCGTCATCATCGACTATAACAATAACATAATCAGCATATGTATCGGTCTTCATAAGAATCCCCATAGTTTGCTCTTACTTTTCTGTTCATCCTTCATATCTTGCCATTCCATTATTTGGTTATTCTCCGCTTGGGATATTTTTTGTCTCTCCACAGCCTCTGGTGGAGCATGTACTATTTCTCCTACACGGATTCCATAGGGTTCAATTGCAGGCTCTGATGAATCCCTTACTATAAAATACGGATGGATAAAATCTCGAAATGATGTGGATACTATACCGCCTCTTCGTAAATACCCATTATGTTCTCGTACATCTCTATCTGGGTCTACTCTATTTGCCCCAGAACCTTCTTCCCATTCCTCTTCAGTATAGTATGGCATAGCTACCACCTCATTATTTTCATCTGCTCAAAATCCTTTACCGAAGCAAACTGCTGATTACCATGCTTAAGCGCATAAGCAAACAATGGATGCTTCTTATCCGATATGATTTGTATTAAGAACTTACGTTCGGTATCTCTATGTCGTAATCTTTTTTGGAATTCAAGCCCGTACATCAGCTCAGCCGACGTGCCTATAGAATCAAACGGCAACCATATTACAAGAAGATCCGCTGAACGAATCTGTTTTAGATCCTTCTCCCACATCCTTACAGCCGCCCGAAAATCTGGCGATTCGTAGTATTCTTTAATATTATATTTGCGCAGAATTTTAAACTCACCGATAAACGGATCTATTACTTCAAGACCGCGTTCTTCGAGGGCTTTCTTAATTCTATATTTCTTATTACTTTTCCGCTTAAGATACGGATGCGCAAGATATACCTTCATGATTTATCATCCTCTTCATCATCCCAGTAATGATCCATTACCCATTCATCTGGTACATACTTCGCTACTCTGCTTGCTCCAAATAGAAACGCTACAACTATTCCAGTTAATATAATCCAACCGATCATTATCCTCTTACCTTTCGGCTTTCTTCGAATTCATTCAGTAGGTTCATTACTTCATTTAAAGTGAGATCTCTATCTTCATCTCTATCGTAAAAGTAGCAACCGAATTTACCTATTTTTAGTATATATCTCAATCTTTATAATCCCTCACTATAATTTCTCTATCACTTATCAGCACAAACTTATCTATCTCTTTTATCTTAATCTTGCGTGGCGTGCTTCGCCGTTCATATTTTACGATAAGAGTTTCATGCTTGTCTTCATAGTCTGACCAGCGTTCTACATTCTCAAAAACCCATATCTTCCCGTCACGCATTCGTAAGATTATATCAGCCTTCATGATTCAGATTTCGGCTAATAGAGTCTTTAATGTAGTAAGTTTGGCTTTTGCTTTCTTCTGCTTATTTAATAGAATTGTTATCTCTCTATTAGTCCGCTTAATTTTTGCTTTCTGTCTTCTAATAATTCGTTTTACTATATATTCTATAATTTTAATATTCAATCACCTTTTTTTGTTAAATCTTCCTTTATACTCATTTCATACATTATAGATTCCAATGCATTTAACATTCTTACAAATGCTCTTTTCTCATCAACGTATTTTTTAGTTTCAGTATCATATATTGTATAATCACTACCAATTTTAAACCTTCTCTTAATAAACGTCACCATTTTCTTTTATTTTTTTATCTTCGTAAGGCGCAACCATCCGCCTATAAAATTCTAATTTGGCACATTCCATAGCACCAATTATATTATTCATTTGTGTGTAGTTCTTTTCCTTAATAAGTGCAATCATTAATTTAGTTATAATATAATTTAATTCGCCTACTGTGTATGGTAATTCTTTTAGTTGGAATAATATAGAATGAAGATGTCTATCTATATACTCTCGCTGGTCTTGTGTAATATATGGCATTAGTCATACGTCTCCTCAAATGCTATACTAAGATTCTTTATATCACCAGTCTCAGTATCACAATCATATTTATATCCTTTTATTGCAAATTTCACAACGCCGTCTAATCGTTTCCTTTCTATCATTGTAAAAAATTCATGCAGATCCTTTATAGTATTCAATGTAACACTTTTTCTTACATAGGCAAAATTGAATGGATCTTTATTCTCTTCCCAAAATATAAATGTCAGCGTCATGTTAATATATCTCCTCTCGTAATTTTTTATATTGTTCTTCTGATAATTTCAGCATTACCCACACTCCATTACATAAAAAATTAATTTCATACATTCTAATCTCTATATTATTACGAAATGATTCATTATAATCTTTTATTGTGATTTCTATAGGTATTATATCATCCGTTTTCAAATCAAATTCAGCCAAATCTATATCTACGTCAATCATAGTTGTTCCTTACTCCTAACTGATTTATATATTCCTCTTTCCCGTAATATCTTAATGATTTGCTTGTAGTTGTCGGTGATCTGATACCCATACCACTTTACTTTATCCATCAACAGTAGCGTTTCGGCTTCAATCTCATCCATTTTAAGTAAAGCCTTTTCAAGCCGATCGGCTTTAATAGTATAATTCGTAAGATCTAAAGCGAGATTATCCATATAATCGCCGATTTTTTTGGGTATTTCAACCCGCTTAACTTTACGTTTATTCTTCTTTATTACGTTTTCGTATTTCTTTGACAATCTGCTTTACACCTTTATGAATTTTTTTTGTACAATCTCTGCATACATCCTTTCTTTCAAAATTATAAAATGCATTATAGTCATTATCTATTATAACTTTCCATTTAATCAATGATGATATTTCACTACCACATATATCACAATAAAACTTCGTTACTATCATCTTACCACCCTCTCGGATATATTGTTTTAGTTCTTTTTATAAGCCCAAGATCGCATTTAGGGCATTTATATTTTCGCCTTACATGCCTTCCTCGTTCATACTCATACTCTACCAACATTTCTTCTCCACAATTAGGACACTTCATCCTTCATCTTCCGCATTCGCATCTCTTTTACGATATCCAAGAATCTTTTGAGCTGACCGCCTTCCGCAAACATTTTAGTCATCTCTTGTAATAATTCGTCGTACGATAGTTCTGTTATAGTTTTCCCGCCCGCCATTTCTCTACCCTCGCTATATCTTCGTCGGTCATCTTATCCTCTGGTTTCTTCCATAATCGTAATGATTGGGGAATAATATCTGCGTCGAGATTTTTAAGGAATTTTTCCATCTGCTTACGAGATCCTATAAAGAAACTGCCTTTGTAGACCGCTCTGGTCTCCTTATTTACGAGTTTAGTAACTCTGGTTGTTCTATTATAAGTATCTACCACAGCTCTAATGTCGTATTTAACGTGATCTATATGCGTCAATCTCTATTATCACTTTTTAAAAAAAATCTTAATTTTCTTATCTGCCTTAAGATATATTTAAGATCCTTTTCTGTAAGGCTGTTTATACAAAAGGCAAGAATTGCCTTATTTAACTGTTTAAAATTATCCATTTTTCTTACCTTTGCATTTATGTCTTGAGAGTTGTTTGAATTTCTTGCCGCATGTGGGGCATACTTCCTTACCCGCATGATCTTTTTTTGCAACCTCTGCCAATCTATCATCTTCTTCTTTTTGAATCATTTCTTTTTCAATTGTAGGTAACGCCAGTAATAATCCCATATCAATTAGTAGAGCATCAACCGCATCCTTCAGTAGAACATTCTCTTCTTGTACTTTACGCAACTCGTCAAGATATCTACCCATCTTTATCGACAAAGTACGTATACTTGCCGATTTTTTCTCAATGTTTCGTCCACTTTTACGTCGAATTCTACGTCCAGCTTTATCGGCTAATTTTCTTTTCTCATCTATTGACATATCTTTACTTTTTTTCTGCATTATATCCACACTCCATTATATTATCTCTATTCATTAATAATCCACCGTAATGAGCGCATTGTTCACATATTACAAGACCAATTTCAGCCTTTACTTTTGGGCACATTACGAATTTAAAAATTTGTACTCTTATCTTTACTATGATTCTTCACCTTCTATTTTAAATTTAAATTTAAATTTTTGAAACCCTTGCGTTTCTTTATCACGCCATATCGGGCTTTTTCCCGTTTTCTCGCTATATAATTTCTTTACTTCCTCTAACGTAACTGTAGGAATATCTTTATCATGTATGACGTCGGCATTACATCTTCCCGCATAACTACAATAACTACACCACTTATGGGGTTCTGCTTTAGGTAATTTCATTTCTTGTAATGCTTTGTGCAGAATATAACAGCGATTAATAAAACTCATATACTTACTTTGACACTCACGTAGATCAAAGCGCTCGACTTGTTCCCCCGTATAGAGGTTATGTTTCGCAAAATACACTACTTTCAGATTACGAATCTTGTTATATCTCTTATTAAGACAATAAGTAATTAACATAAACGCATAAATCTTTACTTGATCAAAATGTGTCGGATTCTTATCTTCGGGATCATCTGGAAAGGTATAATCGCTTGCCGACTTTCCATCTATTACATCTAATATATTTATAAATGGTTTATTGGAAAATTCCGAATGATATATATCTATAGATCCGAGAGCTTTAAATTGTTCGTCTTTAAATTGAACTAATCGTCCTACTGGATATTCTGCTATAGCTCCATTATTATTTATTAAGTATATACGTTGTACTTCAGTATGCATAAGTCTCCCTTGATGAAAATTCCCCGTAGTCTGCATGGTATCTGGTATCGCATCTACGTATTTATAAAACGCTTCCCGTAAACATGGACCGCTATGATCCTCTGGTGCAAGATTTGAATGATCTGCTCCTACTTGTGATACGTGATAATCTCCGATCTGATAACTATGGCGAAGGACTGGTTTCTCGATCCAATATTTCTCGTAAAGGTTCTTGAGATAACTGTCTACCATCTTATAAACCAAGTATTTTAGCTATAGCATGTAGATACGCTTTATCATCTACGACCGTTTTACAATTAGGACAGCCAAAACCGAAACCATCGTGCTTGATAAATTTCTCTGCCTTACTATTACATTTAGGACATTGCTTATATTTCCAAGCATTAATTATTGTATTACATTCTCTTACCTTATCAAAACTTCTCATTCAATCCTCACCATTATTATTATATGCTAAAGACCATAAATAATTTAAACATCTAAGTAACTTCATTCCTTCTTCTCCTTTCAATTTTCTAAATTCATCTAAAGATCCAGAGAAATCGAATTTTTTTCTCCCATTATCTATATTTATACTTACTATATCTTTTGTTATTTTATGATCTTTTGAATCTATTTCTCGTTTAATTGATATACTTCTATAATTTCCCATTAATAAACACCTTATATAATTCTTTATACATATTATTCATATCTTCTTTTTTCATTTTTTGTAAATCTTTTATTAATTGTGGTAATGATTTATGCCGATCCATAAGTTTTTGCGCATTTATAGCCCCAATTCTCGGCACTAATACTAACATATTAAGTTCTAATGGAATATCATGATCTCTTTTCGGTATGATTCTTAGCTTAGGAGTTTCATCGTAACCCTCATCGCATTGTATAAGAAAGTCAATTGTCTCTTGTAGATCCCATGTCTGAACAAATTCAATATCACGCATCTTACATTCTCGTATAAAACTCATTGTCCAATTACGGGAGCTATCACCACCACCTAATTCGATGGCTTGTTCAATAGGCGACATTCCTCGTAGATCATGCTTTCGCTTTGTAATGCCAGAGAATTGGTTCGCAGAATCTCTGAATGATTGATATTTACGTGGCATACCTTCTAATATTAAACCTTTACGCCCTTCCACGAAAGTATCCATCAAATTTAATTGATGGTATAGTCTTGAACGTCTTGAAGCCAAGAAGTCAGCCGCTGTTTTTCTCTCGTAGAAAGCTCTGGCTGGAGCAATCTCGAAATCTGCAAAACGTATGTAAGCTCTGTTAGGACAGTCGGAACACTTAGTTTTATCAATCGACAAGCTGAATTTACCGCTATCAAGTAGTATAGGAATATCACGTTCAGAAGTACAATATTCTTTATCTCCACACTTCAGTAAAATGTTCCGCAGATTACAATCCCAAGTGCCTAACTCTTTGATGCCGTAATTATCGTCTAAACGACTGAAGAAAGCATCGTGTGTCCGCTTTACTTCCGATATATCTCCGTAGATCATCCTATACCGTCACAGCCAATACTTGAATCCCAATATTGTTCGTCAAGAGCTACTGGTGTGTCTTCTTCAGTACATATGACTATCATTCGTTCACAGCATGGGCATTCGATTAAATGACCATAGTCACATTCGCTACAATTCATCTTTTACCACAAATAAAAGAAAAAGGTAAATTATTTAACCTCTAAAAATTTCCAGACGTTATACTTATTTCCTTTTTTAGATCGTTTCTTGGTTCTTTTAAGATAAAATGGTCTGCCATCTGGTAATCCTAAGCCGAGTGTGTCACGCCAAAATGCCACGAAAATTTCCCAAACTTTAGGCTTATCCAACCATAGCCCATAAGTTTTACCTTTCACGCATAATGGTTCTCCTTTCTGTTTACCACTCTCATGGATCTCTTCATAAATAGTCTCATCGGATACTCCCAACACTTTTATATCATAGATATTTGCATCATAATCTCCATATCTACCAATACCACTTACGTGTCGTGGCTCTCCTTTAGGATCAAGTAGCTTTATTTTATATGTCACTCTATCTATAATTGTAAGTAGAGGAGTGTCTTCAAATTCCCCGTGATCTTTAGTAAACTTTTTAGGTTTCGGTGTGCTTTTAAATACATCTTTCCACGAAGATTCTACTATCTCTTCCTCAATTACATCATCATCTTCATCGTCTTCAAAATCAAATGTTGCTTCTGTTTCATCCGAAAGACATATCTCTTCTAATTCTTCTATTGTCATATCCTCTTCATCATCCGTTGTATATTTTGTTATTGTAGCTTCTATAAAATCCGTATCAATCTCATTATACTTAGTAGTCAATGGAGCTAATGCCATCTTCATAATATTCGATTCCCCCAATAATTCGGCTGTAAATCCTTTGGCTTCATTCTCTTTCTTCGTTTTGTTGTATATTCTTTTTACTGTTGATATATTGTCGTGACCTATTTTATTTCTTAAATCTTCCAATACATTTCCTTCATTTATCATAGTTTATACCTCATATTTTTTATTTTATATATAACTTGCTATTTCAACTAAGTCTGTCATTTCTAATTTCTTTAAAATAGCTTTCAATATACATTTTATTTTTGTAAATGCTTCTCTGAAATGATCTCGATCTTGCTCAAACCATCGAATAATTTCTTTCAGAGTTTTTATTTCTTCTTTAATCATAGTTTGTACCTCATTTTTTTATTATTTTAATACATTAAATACTATACTCAAACCAACTAATTGGTTAAGTAATGTTTGTACATCTTGTAGTGAACCCTCAATCTTTATCGCTTGTGTTTTAGGATTCATTTCAAGTTTTACTAAATCTTTTTTATTTGATATTTTTATCACCTTTTTATATAATTAAAATCAACTTTCATATTTAAACTTTACGGTTTTTTCCTTCGTTTGAATTTTTCACATGCTTTATGATTAAAAATATGTGATTCTTTATTTTTTCTACACCAACCAAGTGTCGCATCTGATCCTATAGGTGTACATCTCCAATATCTACATTCCATACAAGTCCAACAGCTCATGGTTTCAGTTCGCATCTTCTTACTACTCCTTCCATATCTGATAAATTACTTGGGATATGATCATGAAACCCAAGTTCTTTTATCCTTCCAAGTAAAGAAATAGAAACGCATGCATTTTGTAATAACCGTTTAGCCAATTCAATCTTCCAATGCGGATTATCAGTATCAATCTTAACTATTTTATGTGCCCTCTTTACAATCATTCTTTTCCATTCTTCAAAACTCCACTTCTCATTATAAACACCCCAAAGGAATTCTTCCAGTTTTCTTGCAGCTCTTATAATTCTAAATGTATGTATAAATTCTTTTATATTCATTAAAAATCACTTATCTTAGGTTGCGGTTTCCATTTAATCCCCATATACACTTCTCTTCTTTCACCAGTCGTTTCTCTCATATGAAATATATTATACCGTTCCATTTCTTTATTAAGTCTATAGGCTGTCATTGGTTGTAATCCTCGCTTTATGAAATACTTATTTAATTTATTACGAAGCTCTATACACTCAATCTCTCCCTCTTCATCATATAGCGTCATATCCGACAGAAATGCATAAATCGGCTCGGCATTATACTTCCAGATGTGCTTGGTATTACGAATAATCTCACGCCGAAACCAGCGTCTCTCATATAATCGCCTTACTCCTTTAATAGCTTCACACAGTATTCCTTTCATCTCATCTGGATCTTCTGATAATATTTTACCTATATTCTTTACTGTATCCTTATCAAACATAGGAAATTTGTTAGGGAAATGAATTAATACCCATCTGTTGTAAAATGCTTGATCATCTTGCTGTAAGCTCGGAATAAAATTACCATTATACCATATCTTCGTAATGTTTCTGAATTGATATGCGCTTTTACTTTTTGGCTCGGCTCTAAGATATTCATCGCCCCCAGTCATCGTCTTGAATGCACTTACATCACTCACTTGCAGGTTACTCATATCACCGACCATATTCAGTATCTTAAACGCCATTCCATGAGTTCCGAATTCATTCTTATTCATACGTTGTAACGATGTATTACTGCGATTATGATGACCTATTACATGCTCTAATACCGTTTGGAATTGTGTCTTACCCGCATGGCTCGGTCCGAAGATAAAGAAGGCTAATTTCATATCTGTATTCATTGTCATACTATACCCGATCATCTCGAATACGTCGTCTATAGTAACTTTATTATTACTTCCAAGCCATTGTTTTAATATCTTCTTGAACTTCGGACAATTTGCTTCTTCGTTATTATATTCATGTGGTATCTCATAACAGAATAGTTTGTCCTTATAATCGTTATGTGTATAAAATGTTTTTGTTCTTATATCATAATATCCATTCTGGAAGTTTATCAACCAACCATCATAACAGAAGTTATCACGTGAGAATCGTGTCTTTAGCTTTATCCATGTGATTACGCTATTTTTCATATGTGTTATAGATTTATTGTAAAATACAATTTCATCTGCCAAATCACTATAAAAATCATTTAAGTCTTCAAAGAATACATTACCTTTGCGGATAAGCATCTCTTCAGAATCATCCATTGTTACGATATTATACTTAGATAATAAGTAAGATCCAATTGTAACGTAGAGAGGCTCTTCATCCTTTTTATCTTCTTTCTTCTTGGTGACTATAGTAGCCGATGGAAAATATTCTTGAAGTTTCTCATTAGTCATCGGCTTATCATTAAGATTTACATATTGCAACTGTGTTAGCGTCTTATCTAAATCAAACGAAGGCTGAGATTCTTTTAAAAATGGGAATATATCCGATGGTTCTAATTCAAACCGATGAAATGCTTCAATATAAAGATACTTCCAATATACATGCTCACTTTGTCCCGTAACTTGTGCTTGTTCTTCTATTTCTATATTCCCTACAAGCAAATCAAAAAAAGGTTTTCGCATCTTCTTCTTATAGGGTTCTTCCTTCAAGAAAAAGTTTTGTAGTTTATCGAATACTGGTCTTGAGATTGCCTTTACTGGTAAGTTATTCATTGGTTTATATTTTCCGTCTAATACTTCAGATGGCGGAATTAAAGCGTAACCGTTTGTACCCAGTATATCTACTCCCTTTAACAGCTTCGGGAAATTCGTAACTTTTATTAGGGAAGGATTCTTCTTATTCTTTAAATGTTTTATTATTGTAGACTTTTCTGTATCTTGTCTTGGATGTCGTGTAGGGCATCTATTTTTAACGTAATACCAGAAATGATGACCATGAGGCGTTTCGGTTATATATGTCTTCGCAAGAGCTGGATATTTTTCTATAAACTTTCCAAAGATTTCGGTAAAGTATTTTTTATTATCGTCTTTATAATCCAGATCGAATATTACAAGATTATTACTGATATTTCCACAGATTACCGCATAATTACATGGTTCATATTTCTTTAGCTCTTCAACTGGAAACCGTTTTGTAATATATGGCTTCCATTTTATTAATGGTCGCTTCTGATTACTCTTATCTTGTCCTTTATAAATAGGGATTATATTCCAGTTCTTATCCATGATTTATACATTCTTTTAACAATGGTTTTATTGGACATTTCTTTGTTCCTTTATATTTCGGTAATCTACAAGCAATTATTCCAGCAATTGAGTCGGATAAATGACAAGATAATTCAAGTACAGTTTCCAGATTTATATAGCCTTCTATATTTTTTTCCTTTTCGTAATCTAAAACAATATTTAATTTTCTTTTTATACAATCATATTGCGCTGCGTAAGGTATTCTAAAAAATCTTCTTGATATTGATAGTTTAAAATCTTTAATTAAATGTTTATTTTTAGGTATCTTAGAAGTTTTTATATATCTATGAAATATTTTTCGTCGCATTATCCATCATCAGTAATCAATTTTTTACATTTTGCGCAGATATCATATAAATAATTTGTTGATCTGTCTGGTTCTGTCTTTACCACTTCTCCGTCTTCAGTTTCGTAAATGCGAAGATATTTGATATAGACTTTTAATCTATCCGTAGCCCCACATTTCGGGCACGGTTTTTTTATTTCATTAGTTTCGTCAGAGCTTTCTCTTCTGCATCCACACATATGTCGCCCACTATATAAAAGAAGTTTGCTAAATGCTTCATTAAGTTCGCTTTAATTACTAATAAGAAAGGATGAATTCTTGTATCCCAAGACCATTTAATATTAAAGGCTACTTTAGAGATAAAGGGTTTTATTCTTTTCTCGTATGACCATTGGATATTAAAAGCAATCTTAGACAGTAGTTTCTTTGTACCTTCGTATAATATCGTGGCATCTACTTTACGGTTATGTAGAAAACATTTTAGTCTTAGTTTCATATCTTTCTTATCTAAGTAGGCAGATATTTTTTTTAATAATTTCATATATTTTCACTCCAAATTTTTTAGTTATAATTTATATAGTTTTTCTCATATTTAAACTTTACGGTTTTTTTATCGTAATTTTTCGGCATAGCGCCCACCAGAATTTTTTGACATTTTTGTTAGCAAAATATTAAAATTAATATTGCGCCTATAAAAAACATTGTATATAATAGAAATATATAGATATTATCATTACATTGCTTAAAAATGTTTTCCTTTTCCTTCTTATTCACGAAGATTATAGCAGAAACATATCCGATATAGTAAATGATATAACAGATAGCAATAATCTTTATCATGAATACCCAACTATTACCTTTTCCTCTGTTCTTTTATTAGGATCTTCGGAAGCGTCATCTACACGTTTAAATGACTCATTAACCATATTAGCGACGGTTTTCTTTACTTTGCTCAATTGAACTGTAGTCTTTGTCACAGAAAGCGGAAGTAGGTTCTCTTGTGGTGTAATCCACTCAAGTATCAATTGGACTTTTATTAGCTTAGGTTGTTCTTCGGGCATCCTTACCATCCACCTACTGGTTCAAATTCATTTCCATAATATGGAACATGATGTCTACAAGTTTTACAAACAAAAATAATAGTTCCATCATTCATAACCTAATACCCCATATCACGTCTTTTATTCAATTGTTCGAAAAAGAAATCTATATCTCTAATCGAGAAAAAATTATAGTCTTCTATTCCAAAAACATCTTTCCCTTCGACAAGAATACCATCTTGTTCTTCTTGGGGATATTTTTCGGTTATTTCCGTTACGCCAAAATATTTATTCTGTTCTACATATGGATTATTCGATAAGATATGTCGTAGCTTCCAGACGAGATGATTAAAGCCTTTTATATATTTCGGCTCATACATTATCCAGATTCATCTTTTCTCTGTTTTAGAACAATTGCCGCTTCATATTTCATCGTCTGATTCATATTAGGATTCATTATTATATCCTTTAGTTCTTCCTCAGACAGATTCTTATAATTTCCTACAAATACTAATTTCATATTTTCACCTTTTTTATTTTTTAATTTCTGATTAAATAATGTGCAAATTCATTTAAAAACTTTACGGTTTTTTGTTATCATTATTTCCAATAATGGGGCATCCAATACTTCTCAAAGCATGGAATATGACATTTTTTGTAATATTTGAATTGGAAGTCATCGGAATCGGATCTATAATAGCCATAGTCAATGAACATTCTTGGATAGCCCATATTGGTGACTCCGCAAATACATCTATCATCTTCATTTGGTCTTTCTGTTTCATTTCTGTAGATAAAATTCTTCTTAAAACATCTCAGATGATAATATTTCACTTCGGCTTTATTCGGTTTTTCATACTGTAATAACCTAACGGCATTCACCTTTTGCCCCGTATAATATGGAAGCCTTTTTAACGGCATACCACATATCCCGCAAGTAATTCTAAGCATGACAAAGCTCCCATAAATCTAAGTCATAAATCCAGTATTTCTCAAAACATTTTTTATGATACAAAGCACAATGAGCCGATGGCTCGGGAATATAAAATAATTTCTCATTCTCTTTTATCTTCTTCTTACATAAAGAGCAATGATAAGAGGGATAAAAGGGATAAGGTTCTCTTATTAAAAAATATTTCAGAAAACATTTCGTATGGGCATGTAGATAATCTGACCATATAAAATTATTCTCATATGTTTCATACCCTATTAGTGTAAGGCATGCAATACGAAAGCCATCATAAAAAGGGGTATTTTTTCTACATATAAAACATTTATGGGTATTCATCGTAGTTTCTCGTAATAATTAGTAAGAAAATGAAGAAGCGTATGAGCAGAATTCTCGTTTATACCCGCCGCAGAATTGATTTCTATGGCGAATAAATGCCCATTATATTCTCCTATATCAAGCCCCGCATACTCTACTTCAAAGTTTTCGCAAATATTATGGGCAAAGTTTTCTAATCGTTCATCTCTATAATTTTTGAATGTACATGTATAAGAATTCTTTAATTTTATATTTAAGTTATCGGGGATTTTTAGCCTTGTTCTATAATGTCCGATGAAATTTACTACCCGATATTCTTTCTCAAATGGTATATAATCTTGAATGAACATACTTGAATCGAGTACACGTTTTTTTAGACTTCTGAAAGTTGTGAAAACGATACCACGTCCACGCCCACGCCCATATCTCTCCTTTATCACACATGATCCTCTTTTCGGTAAGTTATGAAAGGGATAATAATACGTTTTAGGATGTTGAATATTATATTTATCAAATAATTGATTCATCTCTACTTTGTCTTGGATATGTGTAATATACCGATTTAAAATATGTATATCTTCTCTCTCGTAATTATGACCAAAATTCAATACAAGTTTAGGGTTTTTGGAGTAGTAACCCGATTCTTTTAGTAGAGGCATAAAGATCTTGTAGCTTTTACCCCAAGTCTTTGTATATCTTACATTAATCCCGTGTCGGGAACAATGATCCCATTCCATAATATTCTTCCTCTTCTTCTTCATCATCTATTCTTTGTTCTGCTTCATCTTTTTGTTGATAATATAATGTTATTAATTCACACTCACGTTCCGTTGTATAACATTGCTGTTTACATAATGGATGTGTATTACATGGATAATCTGGATAAACTTCCATATCTCTATAATTCCGTGCAAGATGTAGTTTATATGCATCACAATCTTTACAATCTATAGTATCATAACATTTATTACAATAGGCTTCTATAGATACATTTTTCTTCGGTTCTGTATTATACATCTTATAAACAATCCATTTGTCATAAACCTCACATATTCCGCATAGATTGTTACAATCTGGGTGATTTCCACATGGTTTTTCATCTATTATCTCACTTTTTGGCGTATTCTGATACCGTATGTATGCAGTATAGAGAAAACATGGATAATTGGGATCATTATGACATTGATATTTACAATTCTCATTATATCCACATGGGAAATCTTTGATGTATAATTTTTTGAATATATCTTTAGTTATCTGATACCCAGAAGCCGAAGTAGTCGGCGGAGTAGTTGAAGGAACACTAACAGAAGGAACTGTTGTATCATTGGCAGTACCAGAAGTTCGTGCATGATAACCAGATCCATAATTACGGTAAGAAACAGTTTTTGGTTTATGTATCTGTTTTAGACCATATTCACCGAGTATATACATGCCGTCATTAATAGACGTAACATCATGAACATCCCAATAATCTAATGAAGAACTCGCATAAAGATATTTTCCGTCATCACAGATTCCATACTCGAAACTTCCGCCCGTTTTCAGTAGGTAGAAATTTTCGGTTTTTTGATCAAAGACAACGACTACTCCATAATCTCGTTTTAAAAATCCTTTATAGAAATCTAATATATTTCTTGTTCGGATTAACTGTAGTATTACATGAGAATCCGAATGTTTTGATTGTAGATTGAGGTAATCTTTAACGGGAAAAGAATAAAGCGAAAAAATACCATTATGCACAATAGCATATCTACCATCATGAAGCGGTTGTACATTGTAGATTTTTTTCGTTCCATGTGTCCCTAAACGTGTATGGAACATAAAACGCCCAGAAACGTCATCATCAACTAATAAACCCGTCGCCTTACCAGTCGTACGGACTATTTTAGCTCTATCTATCATATAGATACCATTACCGTCACGTCCACCTCTATCTTCCAATAAAGAGAAGAATTCCACCAAATCTTCAAACGGAAAATCCATTTTTTTGTTAGGATTAATGAATATTCTGCACATATCCTTCAATCCCCCTTCTTACCTGATGTATAAAATTAACGAACTCATTCCAACCATATATACCTTCGTTGATACGATATATTAAGGGTTTAGAAACGCCAATAGTATATATATGTTTTGTCTTTTTTCTCAACACGGGTACTGTTATATCACTATAATTGAGTCTATTACTATTAAACCAAAGTCTTTCCCATTTGTAAATCTTATAGACAGCTGGTGAGATATTAATGTAGCTCCCAAACCATTTTGTCTTTTCCACAGAATATAGTATTATATCAGACTTCGTGTTAATTTTACGAAAGTTTGTTTTAAAAACGGATATACCCTCACGTTTGAATTTTTTTATAAGTTTTGTATCATCTCTGAGCAGACCACGAAGATGTATATTAACTATTATATCCTTATGATTAGAATCTTTTATTTTATCATATCCATAATTCTTTAGGACATCATAACTATTATAGAACTTCTTTTGTTCTATAAGATTAAATAATGGAACAATATTTTTATTCAATTCTTCATTTGGTGAATTATATCTCATCATTGTAAGAATGCCTTTTTTTACGTCGGGATATATATCACGCAAAGGTTTTAAGTCGGGCGTATCGTAATATTGAATGACTTTCTCATGTAGTTTATGATCCATTTTTAATTGTTTGAAATTTTTAGCTATAAGAGAAGCCAGACTAAACCACGCCTTTGTGAAAAACGGGGATATGACAAAACAGTATGGAGTACGATATTCTATTCCATAATCTTGTTCACGATACTTCGATAATTTACCATAATGGTTTTTAAATCTTCGTTCATTATCTTTTGGTGGGATAAGTAAACTTTGTAGAGGAATGAGATAATTATCAAGTGTTCGTACTAATTTTTCAGCATTCTTCTTATTAGATTCGCATTTATTCACTAAAAGATGATTAGCGCCAAAATGAATATGACCACCAATTGATTCAAATCCATGTGGATATACCCCACAACCAGCCCATAGCGTATATTCTCCTTTCATATTTTTGTTTATTTTAACTCCAATTCGATTTAGAAGAGCATCTATATTTGCGCAATGCCTATCCACATTTGCAATATGAGAAGGCGCTGGTCGTATTTCGACAGGTCTACCCGATCCATCACATCCGATAGAAGAATCTCGATTTGAACTGCAAAAATAATCAATGCTATTCGCATATTTTAGATACCCGCTTTTATCTAACAATAGAAACTCTGGATCTGAGCCGATTTTTATACCATACTCACCATTTATATACTTTTTTTGTTTTTTTATATATATTCCCCATTCTCTATCTCTTCTTTTGTGCGACCAAAATGGTTTAGTATTTCTTCGGAAGTCATTTCTCTTGTCCCGTTTATAGATATATCATAATAAGACTTAGTTTCATCTATCATTTGACTTACCATTTCCTCAGCATCTGATATATTATCAGCTTCAATAACCAATTCTATTATATAGAAATTCATAGTTAGTCATTTTTATTTTATCATTTATTATTTTTATTTTCCGATTTATCCTAAACTCCATAGTATAGAGTTAAGGGGGGAATCGAAATTTCCCCTTTGAAACTATAAAAATGACCACAACTTTATGCTGTGTGCCATTATACTACACATTAAACGTTTTACCGTTTTTTATACCCCAGTACAACTACATAAAAAAAGTCTTAACGAGATGTAAAGTATAAAATTAAGGTATGTAGTTTCTCATCCGATTAATGTCTGTCTTCCGCTAAGAGATTTAGACGGATAGACCATTAATCTTCGGTTATGTCTTCATCGGCAAAGAAATATATATAATATATAATTTCTATAATCCAATGAAACATATCTTGAAGTTTATTAACTGCTAATTTCGGCATCGGCTACGGATTCCTTTTCATATTCAATTTCTTCCATATATTTTTCTCTTGCGTTTCTACGTATCTGTTCTAAACGGGACTGAAGATCCTTAAATATATCATCTATATGTTTTAGTTGTTCTGTCATCTTTACTTATCCTCTCCGTATTTTATTATTTCCAATATAATTCTATAATATTCATAACATATGGTAGCCATTTGTATCATATCGTAATGGTGAGTTTTTCGATATACTTTCATATATCTCATAACCTCAAATCCGTAATCTTTATACAGAGTGAAAACCTTTTTTTTGAATTTATCCATAATTAATCCATCCTTTTTTCTTTTTTTAGATAATTCTCTATTGCTTCTTTTATCATACATAGTGAAGATTTATTCAATTCAATTGATATTTCTTTGTCGATATAATCGCCTTCATAACTACTAAATGTAAGTATTAATCGGCTTAAATAATATTCTCTAACAGAAGCAGTATGAAGTTCTTTTTTTATTTCTATATTATCTATATAATATTCATTATCCAATATTATTTTTATTGTCATACTTTATCATTTTTTATTTTATCATTTTATAAAATTGAAAATTCATTTTTAAAATTTTTGGTTTTTGTATTAGTAATCATTTTGTATTAAATCGAAGAACTTGAGAAGTTTTTTATTCAATACTAATTTTCGAAAACAGTTTATATGCACAATAACGGTATTATACCCGTCGTTTATTTTCAACAATGGAAGCGGATCACTTTTTCTACAAATTTGACAATATTTATAATATATACCAGTTTGTTCATAACGGTAAATGGTAGCATCATTGAAACATTCTTCATGAAAGTATAAAGCCCAAACAGTATACTGACCATCTGGTTGATCCCCATATATACCAGCTACACGATAATGGAGATCTATACTTTTACCACATAAGAAACACATTATCTTAACCTCAGTTTTTCGGCTAAAAAGTATTTATCAAAACATTTCTGATGGAATGTTCTGCGGTAGTCCCGTGTAGAAACATACATAGCCCCCATAATAGCTCGTCTGACTATTACTTTTTCAAATGGGTTATTATAACAAGAGAAAATTAAACCACAAATACCACAATTGTTCGGATAAAGATCTCTAAATATAAAGACTTTATCATAACATTTTTCATGGAAATTAAAGACTCGATAACATTTAACCCATGATATTTCTGTTGTGGATGACATAAAATATACCACTTGAACCGCATCAGTTCCCCCCTCTATTTTCTTTAAACAATAATCACAATCCATATCAATTCATCACAAGTAGTTTAGCTAAAAAATCGGATAATTTCGATTCTTTGAATCGTTTACAGTATATATCATAAGGCATCTGCCCCGACCAATAACTATACTCTTTCTTACACCGTTTATCGCAGTTTAGACATGCCTCATGAATATCTTGGTTTACACAGTAAGACCAGAGTTTACGGATGAAGTCTTTGATTATAATCTCTTCCATATTAATTCACAAACAGACTTATAAATAATAAAGGTAAACCGACCATTAGCCAAATTATAAATGATACCATTATTATAAATATACAATAAACTATAATTATTATTACTATTTCTATATTATAAAAAGTATTTATAAAACATAATACAGCAAATACTGGTATACCGATACAAGCACAACCTAATACCAATATCATTAAAAAAAATAATATAGAAATCCATATATCCATTATATCGTCAAAGTCAATCATTTTTATCAAACTCCATCGAAGTATTTATTATAAATCTCGAGTAATTCTTGAGGAGGAATTTCCGTACCATCAAGCATAGTATTTAAAACATATCTGAAATCATCGACTAATTGGTCAAGCATAACATTTATTTCTTCCGACATAATTTATTTATCCCTCAAGAATTTTTCTGCTTCGTTAAGCATTTTTATTTTCGCTTCTTCATATGAACCAGACCAATCTTCATCTCTAATTAAACGTATTACTTCATCTAAAGAATCAACTGGTGTCTTGAAATCGAGATATTCATACGGACCATAACAAGAACAATGTCCCATATCGTGTACAAACCATTTATTATCTTTATATAATAGAGCCATCCCGTACCCACTATAATCTTCATGTCCATAATAATAGACAATAAATTCAACTCCATAAATTTCCAAACAGTCATCTACCTGACTATCTTCATTTAGTATTATTGATATCATATTTAATTATTTTATTTTTTCTTTAATTTATAAAATTGAAAATTCATTTAAAAAGTTTTTGTTTTTTTAGTATAGAATCTTAAACTTCATCTGATTGTAGTAATAAGACTGAGCTTTCAGCACGTTTTCGAGCTTCTTTATAGGTATCGGCGTATGGCTCTGGTGAATCTCTTCTATGCGGTCAAGAATGTGTTTATTCTCTATTGCGGTTTTCTTTAAGGCTTCGAAGTTTGTTTCCGACATTTCTCAATCATCCCATAGATGTTATAATAGCGTTGAGATAGATGGTCAAGAATAACAGTATTACAAGCATCTGGGCGTTTATTATATTTCCCTACCCATACCAATACTATATGACCATATTCTCTAAATATTCTAAATAGTTCTTTTTTATATTTATCCATAATTCTCTACTCAATATGTATATAAAGTTATTGTTGTTAAAATTAATAGTAAAGTTATTACCGTGAAATGTAGAATGTAATTATAATTATTAAAGGTGGTTATAAAGAAATAGACATCTCCGCCAACGAAATTTATCATCATCCAATAGATACAATTACCGAGTATAACAGACCAACCGCCCCATATCAAACAATCGGTACGAATGATATAGTCGGCTATTATGAGAATAAAGCCGAAAATACACGCAAATAAACTTCCAGCTATTAGTATAAGACGCCATTCGGTTATATTATCCGTGTGTTCAACCATAGTATAGGAATTGGTAAAGAGGTTAAAATGAATCTCGGCTTCAAGCCCAAACCATGTAGCTACTGTATAATGACCGAGTTCGTGAATATATATGCCGATGTAAGAGATTATTAGGATTGATAAGATGGATAGTAGTTGTTTTAAATAATGATTCATAGCCCCAACCATCCTTTTATTGTAATTAATATATTAGGAATTTTGGCAAGAGTATCCTTAATCAGATTCTCCAATGGAGTATTATGGGCTTCGTAGTAGTCTTTCATCTGGCGTTCTAAAGATTTAGCATGAGCTTCCGAAACGCTGAAATCTATTGATGGCATGATTTATTTATCCCTCTTTTTAAAATATTTTATTAAGATTTTTACTATAAGAGCAAATGATTCTGGCATAATATATTCCTTTTCTTTCATTCGTCTATAATCTCGTAGCATAGCAATAACTAATCTTTCCTTATCTATCATTCCTTCGGCACAATTAAATGTTAAACAAGTTATTGAACGTCTTTCTCTTGGTAATACACAGCCTTTACCCTCACGCCAAAATCCTATATCATATTTAAATCTCTTAGCATAATATAACAATTGCTTCTCTATATAATCATCTTCATTCAATTCATTAAAGAATTTCAAATAAAAGAATCCCGCAAAACCGAAACAATTAGCACAACAACACATATCCATATTATATTCTTTACAATGACCATCTTTGAAACGGCAATCATAGTTTATATACTTTGTAAGTTTAGCAAGAGATTTATAAGATGCGAAAGGAACAGAAGGGCAACGCTCAATTCTATACCATAAACGGCGTAAAGAATTGTATAGTTCAGTATTATCATGATATTTATTTATTATATCCATAACTCTTTCTTCTAATGATTTTTTATCCATAAATCATTCATCTCTTTTTATTGTAATTAGGGAGCAGTATGAGAATCGAACTCACCCCTTAGGATTCACAGTCCTAAATGCTTACCAATTATACCAACTACTCCACAGTTTATTGTAGATTTTATTGTAGAATAGCGGTATTTAAGAAAGTAGGCAACCGCTTAGCCAGAAAGGAGGTAATTCTATGGTATATTTATACCGATTTGTAAGTTGGAATCACCGCTTTTCATTAAGTTTATTGCTTGTTTCATCATATCGTTAGTAATAGCTGATTCTTCCATTCCAGCCAATCCTATTAGTTTATATTCTTTATTAAGGACAAAACCAATATTACTTTTTGAAAACATTGTATTGAAAAAATAAACTTCTTCCGTAGTACCATCCTTCTTTTTGGCTTCCAATTTACTCATTTTCATAAAATTCATATTCACGATTTATCATCTCTTTTTATTGGTTTATTGTAGATTTTATTATAGAATAGCGGTATTTAAGAAAGTAGGCAACCGCCCAGCCAACTATACCTGAGTCTAATATGGAGGTAAAAATGGTATATAATCGAATAGCAAACGGATTATATTTTCTCTTACACTTGTAAATCAAGAGTATTGAGATATAAAATGGTCGAAAAAACCATTAAAAAACTTTATATTAAAGAAAGTAAAAAAAAATAAAAAAAAAAACGATTTTAGAATATAATGTGGCTTTTTTTTACGGATTTTTAGTCGCTGAAAAAAGCTTTGGTATCCTTTGGAAGTTTAACGGATGAAGGAAGGTTATTTATCTTATCAATGTCTTGAATGATTTTAAGAATCTTTTCATTGGCAATCCCTTCGGCTAATTCCTTAAATACTGCTTCGCTTGGGATAACTAATGGTTTATACGTTTCGGTTGGGCTTTTAAATCCTTTAGTCGCTAAACACATCTGTGGTTTACCATCAGGAGTTTTCCTAATACACCATCTTCCAATACCCAATGGGATAATTTCCCATTTGTTCAAATCAGCTAATTCTTCCATTATTTTCTTTTGATATGTCATTTATACAACACCAACAACAATTATGTAATTTATAGGTATGTTCTTACACATTTGATTATACACTATTATATTATTAAATAAAAAATCTTTTTGATTTTCGAATTTACTAATTAAATTAAACGCAAATTCATTTAAAAAATTTTTGGTTTTTTCCATGCTATTCAAGACTTTAATTGTTGTAATTCAGCGGGAGT
Organism: uncultured Bacillaceae bacterium; assembly: GCA_964514395.1. Classification (GTDB taxonomy): domain Bacteria; phylum Bacillota; class Bacilli; order Tepidibacillales; family Tepidibacillaceae; genus CAZEQK01. The sequence continues at coordinate 10,427 of CAZEQK010000022.1, read as the reverse complement.
AAACTCTCTTTCTGCTCTAATGATGAATAACGCTTTACCCATTTCTTTAATGTAATGACGAGAAGATTTGTATATAATACCTCTCTTTCTAAGTAAACTGCCGTATTTATCCGCTCTTGGTTTGAATTGTGTCGTATATATCGGGTTTACTTTCACACCTCTAACAGTATGTTCTATATCTATTTGTCTTAGTGATTGATTCTTAGGATATTTCGCTTTAAGTCGTTCTATTATTTCTATTGCTGTTTCCTTACGATTACGTGGTTTCTGTGTTTCTTGCTTTTTCTTAGATACCGTAGTTTTCTTCTTAGTTGGTTGCTCTACTTCTTTTGTATCATCCATAGTTAAGACTTTCGATTGAATCTCTTGTCGTAATGCTAACCATTGTTTATCGAGTTCATTGGATTCATCATTTAATCCCTCTTTATCTAAGTCATCAGCTGTAAAGAATAACTGTTTCTTATGCGATTTATCCTTAGTTTTGCCGTTAATCTGTGGGGCTTTAGACTCTTTCTTTTCGGCTATACGTTTCTCTAATGATTCCATACTATCCATTTTATCAAATCTGTAATAATGGTTTATCAATTGCTCTAATGTATTAGTTGCTGTGGTATAAGCGGATACATGATTTCGGCTTAGTGTTATTAGTCGGTCTACGTTGGTTAACAATGCTTCATTCATTACGATTTTCTTGTTATTCATGTCTATTAGCATGAAATTGTTTATTGTAACCATAATCTCTTACCTCCATATTATAATTCAAAGACATAAGCATTCGCTTAATGTATATAATAAAAATCTGATTTAGATTTAGATTTACCATTAAGAGATTTGTCATCATTTATAATATACCATATTTTATTTTATCGCTTTTGATTAACTCTTTTATTGCTTCCATAAATGATGGTACTTCTTCCTTACGCAATACGATGGGATTATCCAAATCATCCTTAGATGTAATCATAAAATAACCACATCGTAAAACATCAAATATATGATGTTCAGTTTCCTCATGTTTTATAATATCGTATTCTATTCCCATATTATATATACCTCCATTTCGATTTTTTTGTTTCTGATTTTATTGAACGCAGATTCATTTTTAAATTTTTCGGTTTTGATTTTCCTTATTTTATTCATATTCCTTTTAGAAAACTCCTTAATTTCCTTACTTCTCTTGGATTTAATATAATTATATTTTCAGCGAATTCATCACAAATATATATATATTCTCTTTTATTGTTTGCTGTATTTAATTCTACATCATAATACCTTAATTTCATTTTCCTTTTAGTATTTATTTCATCCATAGTTTATTCATCTCATTTATTTATTGATTTTATTATAGAATTGATAATTTTCAAGATGGTTATTCTGTATTTCTAACTCCTTAGTAAGCCATTCTACTTCCTTATCGTTATTATTATTATAATCATCGCAATCAACATATCTTATCTCGTCTACTATTACATGAAACATTTGTTTTCCTAAGTTTATTCGCTGTAATTGGATTGCTTCATTGGTTAGCTCATATAGTTTAACCATCGTTTTATTCAAGATTTCCGACATAGTTATTTATTTTATTATAATATATAAGGGCTATATTAATTTAGCCCCGAACGTTTGGCATTTAATCTTACTTTCCATAATGCCATTATTATTAACTGTTTCGCTTTTGTATGACGTTTGTTTTTGCTAAAGTAATTATATAACTCAATTAGCGAATCTAAGCTATAACGCTTTGCCAAACGTGTTATAGACAATATCATAATATTTTACCTCCAATATGTAGTCATGTTATTAAACATGCTATATAGGATAAAATCCTTTTAGATATTATCTCTATGCTTAAGCGAAATGCTTAATCCATTATGAGTTTTTTCATTCCATTGCTTTTTGGCGTTTGAGATTTCTTATTAGCGAATAAGTATTTTGAGATTTGTTCAAATTTGTCGCTGGCTAAATTGGTTATTAATTTCTCTATTGTTTCCATCTTAAACATATATGCTTTGCCAATTGAGATAAAAAACTCTTTCTTAGGATTTACACCGACAATTATATCTGTACCTTCTATGCTCATTCTATTCCATTTCTCATCTGTATTCACTAAGTTATCAATCTCTTTTTGCCAATTTGGTTTACTCATTTGATATTACCTCCATATTTTTAATTTGTTCGCTATTAGCTACATGTTTAAACTCTTTATTCGATTTGGATAAAGATGCCTCATGTAATTGCCAATTTGCTATAAAGCGGGATATATTAGTATATATAGCGCGATTTTCGGGTATCGGCTCTATATTACTCATAACCTTATTTACTAATGCTATACTTGTTTGGTAATTATCCATATTATAACATCTCTAATTCAGTATTATCATATTCATATAATTTCTTATGCTTTAAACCTATTTTAGAATCAATCTTATGTTCATGTTTACACTTATAACAATAGTATTTAGTAAGAGGTTTACCATCAATCCATGATAAGAATTTAGTAGGTGGATTAGTATAGCTTTTAGTCTTTTTCCAATTCTTAATCATACCTAATGCCTCTTTAGGTTTCTTGTGTTGTTCTTTACTCCTAATATCATTTTGTAATTCTTTTGCTTGTTCTAATATAGCTTGTAATACTTTAAGTTCTATGTTGTTCTTTTCTACTATATCCTTATAATCCTTAAGTTCAAGCTTTTTGATTAACTCCTTAATAAATAACTCTTGATTAATGATTTCATTCTTAGGTACAACATCCTTAGGGCGTATTTCAGCCATCCTTTCTTTAAAGCGTTTTTGGTTAGCTTTAAAGCGCATATACATATCATTAGTCGATTCTATGTCGATATTTTTAGTTTTCATACTTTTCACAGCTTTTAGTCTTTTTCCAATTAAGTACCATACCTAATACTTCCTTTGGATTAGTATAATGCTTCTCTAATTCCTTTAGAAATACCTCTTGATTATAGATTTCATCTTTAGGTATAATATCATTAAGATTACGGCGTATTTCAGCCATCCTTTTTTTAAAGCGTTTTTGGTTAGCTTTAAAGCGCATATAATAGGGGTCGCTTTTTTTCAGCGACATTTTAGGGGTCATTATCCTTCAAAATGAAGGGGTCTTTAAATACTCTTTCATTTTTTTCATTTGTACGTGACATCGCAACGAACAAACATCGGAAATGCTTTCTGTTGCGATTTCTGGCTTTCTACTCTCAAAATTCGATAATTTCGGCATCTACTCATAAATGAGTTAACGCTCCAAATGGTCGTAAAATAAGACTACAGAGCCAAACAGCTGGAAGTCGGCATAGAATCGCTCTCTCAGACATCAAAATTCCGCTAAACTCTTTCAAAAGCAAGCATTTTTGAGCGTTTTCCGTAGCCATTCTTAAATAAAATACACTCTTAAGAGTAGTAATCATCGTAGAATAAAACTACTCAAAAATGAGTAGAAAGTATAATTGAAAATGTCAATCAGTTCTTTACAATCTCTTTCTTACAACGTCGAATTGTCAATTATCGGTTAGCTAATTCATTTAAAAAAGGGTGCGTAAAATCTAAGATATGGAGGAGTAAGGAGGGGCACGACTGTTTGATCCGCCCAGCCCCAAAATCGTTCGAGGTGATAGAAAATAATTTTGCGTCAATCTAAAGCCGTTTGTTGGAAAAAGTGGAAGACTCCCAGTTCCCCCGTTTCAAAAGTTGGTTAAACTCCCGTAAGAGTCGTAAGTTTGTGGCATTTGGTCGTCGAAAAGACCATTAATAATATATATACTATATATAAAAAAATAAAATAATAAAAAATACAATAATGATATATAATGTGGATTTTTTTAATGGTTTTTCCGTCGGCTAAAAAATATATTTTTATATTACGAGATCCCTATTATTAATATATGAAGAAAGGTAAGATCGGCGTTCGAACTCCTCAAGAGACTATAGATAGAATTGTAAAGTTACGGGCGCATGGGCACTCCTATGGCGATATAGCCGAAGCTGCGGGCATTAGTAAGACTACAGCCCAGAAATATGGTAAGAACGTTAAGCTGTTACCAGAGAATATGCGTAAATCTGTAGAAGAGGTATTGGAGGATGAACAGACCTTTGAAATCCGAAAAATTGAGGAGAGGAAAGCCAGAGACCTTGATTTCTACTTATCAATCTTTACAGAAGGCGAGAGATTTCTCGGACCTTTAGACAAGATCGGTTTGAAGGAACTGCAAGAACTTATGAAGGTTCCTACCGATTATCATTCCCCGCTTTCAATGGAAAAGTGGGCTTCTTATTACTTGGCTGGTCATGAGAATCGTTTTTTAAAAGAAGCTCCGCATCAATGGTGTAAAACCCAGAATGAGATTTTTAGACTTTGGGAGAAGCATACTTTACTAATGGTTGAAACATTCCGTGATCTGGGTAAAACTATGTCTGCTATAGCTATACTGGTGCATGAGATTTGTGAAAATCCCGATAATAACTACTTTATAATGTCTGAAACCCGACAAAAGGCTATCTTCCGTGTAAAAGATATAGGAGATATTCTACTAACAAACAAACGGATAATAGCCGATTATGGCTTCCTACCACATATAACGAAATATGAAGGTCACAAACAATCGTGGAAAAAAGATGAAATTACCGTAAAACGTCATTTTAAACAAACCGATCCTACCTTAATGGCATTTTCATCCGATTCTGCGATTGCTACGGGCGCTCATTTTGCGGGTGGTATATTTGATGACGTCTGGTCGGCGAATTTAGAACTGAATTCTGAAAAGAATAAAATGAAGTGGCTGAACTGGTATGACGGAGAGCTTGAAGGCTGTCTTGAAAATGCTTGGGAACTCTGGTTACTTACAAGAAAGGGACCTACTGATCTATACCAAGAGATGGAAGACCGCCAATTTCACGTAGTTTATAAGCGTCCAGCGGTTATAAAATTCCCCTCTCAATACGAGATTCTTTACAAGGCTGTAGAAGGAAAACAAATATTTGATAAAGTAGCCGTATATTCAGACGATTGGGAGATAACCGATGATGGAAATGGTAGATTTGACATCGAGTTTTTTATATACAAAATGACAAAAATGGATAAGGTTAAGTGGGAATCCGAATACCAACTCAATCCTATAGCAGCAACTGGAAAATTCTGGAACTGGTCAGATCTCCGTATGATGCGTGGATATGAAAACTTCCTTCATGAAGTAAAACAATACTCTGGGAGCCGACAATATAAAATTATAGGCTTTATGGATATAGCTACGGGTGTAACTTCAAGAGCCGATTTCTCAGCTCTGTGTATAGTAGCCCTTTGGGAGAGAAAATTCTATTTTCTTGAACTATACCTAAAACGGGGTGCTACAGAAAGAGATTATATAAAAATGTTCGCTGAAGCCTGCCAAACATTTCCACTATTACGAACTATATATATGGAAGATGATCTTCAACAATCTGATAAAGTCAGACGAATTTCGAGACAAGTCGGCTTCGTGAATATACAAGGATTCTCTTCAAGACAAGAAACTGCCCGTCTAAGAAAAGAAGATAGTGTAAAACGAATACAATTACCTGCTAAGGCAATGAGAATCTGGTGGCAGCTTGAGGATATAATTGCGAATAATCAATTATATGTAAATAAAAAAATGAGAAATTTCAAGGAATTTCGTGATGAATTCACTACTTTTCCTTCATGTAAGCATTTTGATGTTATAGATGCGCTTGGAAATGCGTGTTCGATATTAGAACAAAAGGATGCGTTTTTCTTCGTTATCTCTGGCTAATCTTGTTCTTCCCATAAATCTTCTTGAATATACCAAAAAGTCTTTCCACTATCCAATTTGGATTTATATATATTATATTCTCTTGAAGGGTATCCGTCTAAAATATAATTGGGGATTTTTTCAAAAGAAGAATATACGCCAACAATATGAAACATCTTATATCCTTCCCAAGTAACTATATATATTTCACTCATCTTCTGGCTCCCATTTATCATTAGTTTCTATATCACAGCTTCTACACGGCTCATCAAAAAGCCCATAATCTCCGTATCTACAAGTTTCGCAAATACGTTCTATTTCTTTGCTCGTCCTCTACACCAATGTTTATGATCTTCGAGAAAAATTTTCCAATTACCACCAGTCTTAAATTTTTTGGCGGGAATCTTATTTTCATATCGTGTCCATTCATAAATGATTCTTCTGCCACATTCTGGGCATTTATAGGCTTTGCCAGTCCTCACTTCAAATTTTTCGTCATTATAATGATTTAAGGCGACTTCTACCTCTCCTATATACTTTACCATGAATCTTGAACATTCGCAGCAGAATGGTACATCTATATCTTTATATTTTGAACCAGTCATAGTTTGTCTCTCACTTTCTTTAATTTATAAATAACTTCATCTATAGCATGTTTTTTGTCATATATTTCAAAAATTTCTTCGTCAGATTTTCCATCCACTTTCCGTTTCACATAATCTAATCTATTACCTATATAAAACATCTGATTTCCTATTTTTAAAGTTTCTAACAAATAACCACCATCCCATATTTCATCTATAAGAACTCTATCTCCCCATGAATATTTGGTAGTATAACTTGTACCTATAACTTTTCCTATTGGTATTCCATTTTTCCCATTCCATTTCAAAACCGTCGGATCTTCCTTACAGATAACATAATCTCCTTTTTCCATATCTCCACCAGCTTGATACCATCTATATCTATCCCATCTATGCAGTATCATCTTTAATCTCCTTCAAATAAGGCTCCCATGCACATTTTTGGCACAGATACCCTTTCTCATCTTTATATGCCTCTTTATAGATCGTAGCGCCGCATTTATGGCACTCGAAGATGTCTATAAAAAAGATATTCTTACCTACTTTACCTACTTGTTCTTTACTCTTCTTTTCTACATTTTTGACATTTTCCTCTAATGACATAATACCCACACTCCTTACATATAGTTACTTTTTCACCATATACAGTTTCTGTTTCTGGTAATAATTTACACATGTCGTCAAATATTGATTTTCCCCTAAAATTATATTTAGGCGACTTTTCTGGCTCCGATTTGTTCTCGGATATCGATTCTTTTCCCATCTCTTTCTACCTCCATTTTCGGTTTAATTCCTTTAAAAGCCCTCTCATACTTTATAATAGTAGTGAGGTCTATCTTCTTACCCTTATACCCATGCCTCACAGCTCTTTGGTATAAGTCATCAATTCTTCTCATATCTTTAGGCGGGAATAATGCATAACATATCTTATGACATAATATATTATCTTTCTCACGTATGATATTAAGATATTCAAAAGCCGCTGGATCTAATATCTCCCGTAATAAAAACTCTACTTTTAACTGGATCGCCTCAATTTGGTCTCTATCAAGTAGTTGAGCCTCTAAGGCTTTTCTTCGGCGCTCTCTAAATATCTTCTCCACCTTACGATCTTGGGCGGCTCTTTTGGCTTTATCAATAGCCAATTGTTTAGCCATCGCATCTCTTTTCTCATAGAAATCATCTGGTACATCTAAGTCTACAAGATCTTCTATAACATCTACTTTTCCGCTCTTGGCTTTACGCAGCCGTCTTCTCTTACCCGCCTTACTTACATCATCATCTTGTGTATATGGCATACTCTATCTCCATTTTATCTCATTAAAATATTCTAAACATTGTTTAAATGCCATATATTCTCCATATGCATATTCAGAATAATGGTCAGTAGAATATTTTCTTTTTTTAATTATTTTTCTTTCTATTAATTCTTTAAATTCTTTCGGCGTTATTGTTCATCACCTTCATTAATTCTTTTCTTCTATTCATTATAGATATTTCAGATACTTCAAAAGTCTCTCCTAATAACTTGAATGTTAGTTTGTATTCTTTTTTATAGAGGATATAGTAGAGAGCTAATATATAACTCTCTATATATCCCGATTTAAAAACACAAATTAGGGATTTGTATATATCTCGCACTTTCTGTGCGCAACTATAAGGTAGTTCCAGTATAGAACATACGTAGTCTATATAATTAGGATTTTTTGGTATAGGGAATATCAACTTAAACATCTTAAGTATAGCCATATATGGGCGATTAAATTTTCTCTCGTTATCCAAATCGTAATCCGCTAATACATTTAATTCCGATTTTTTTATAATATAATCATGGATTCTACAAGCTATCTTTATAAACGCCATGTATGAGGGCACTCTCCCATATCTCATAAAGAAATTGGGTTCTTTCTCTAATGTGCATCTATAGATATTAAGCACTTCTTCTATTACGATTTTAGGTAATTGTAAAACTGAACAATGTTTTTTTATATCAAGAAACGTTTTCATATACTCATGAGCATCTGATTCTCGTTGTTCTTTTCGTTGTACTTTAAAGGCTCTTCTAAGTGCTGGTCTCCTTACTCTTTTTGGGAATATGTGTGTATATTGAATCGAAGGATCTAATGGTCTCATCCCCTCGTTATCATACTCCTTTTCTTTTTTTTGACCATTCATTTTTTTACATGGTCCAAAATCATATTGCATTGGATCAACCACAAGTCCACAATTAGTACAAGTATGTAGATCATACACTTCCTTTCCGCATTCAGGACATTTCATTTCTATAATGAATATTTTTTAATTTTTATATATAATTATTAAATATTTTTCATCCTATTTAAACTTTTGCATTCTTTTTAATATATTTTTTTATAATCTGAAAGCTATTTAAAAAATATAAAATAATAAAAAGATGACTTTTTTTGGGATTATTTAAAAAGACTCAGCCATTCGTTATGCTTGATGGATATGAAAAATTATCAGATATATATAGTGAAAGCCCTTTTGGGCATTATGAAAACGCTACTGATGAAGACAAGGAAGAATACTTCATGCAATGGCAATTTCCCATTAAACTACAGCGGTTAGCATTACGTACTGCTGTCGGTTTCAGATTTATATATCTTTATGCGAAGGATCTATGGAACAATAAACTCGCTATAAAGATACCAGACGAAAAAGATAAAAGTATTAAAACAACTCAAAAATTAATACAACACCTTCAAGACATTAATTGGTTCATGGAAATGGAAAAACTCTCTGCATATGAGAGAGAGCAAGGCGAAGCCATTCTTATGATGTATTCTGATGATGAAGGTACTGTAAAGAAATATAAAAAACCTCTTGATGAAAATAAACCAATTCTAAAAGTGGAAGCCTTTTCCCCTCTCAATTATCATATTAGAGGCTTTGATGGGAAAGGAAAGCCTACCATGTATGAGATCGAAGTACTTACTGGTGGTGGGTGGAGACAAACTGAATATGTTGAAGTACATCCTTCAAGAGTTCTACGTAAAGTAGCAAACAATTTAGAGTATCGTTTTACTGGTTATAGTGATTTAGCCGCAATAGCTGATCCGATTGTTGTTCTTTCTACAATTTTAAAGGCAACTGGCGAAGCGGCTTTTCGTTGGGGTACTGGTCACCCCGTATTCTTTACAAAAAACATAGTAGACCAAGCTGATTTAACCAAATTAAAAAATGCGCTTGGTGACGTTACAAGACGTAGTTGGCATGCTCTTCCATTTGAGAAAGTGGAAAAGATAGAAATGCTCGGTCAAGCGGGTTCAATGTTGAATCTTAAAGCTCTTTCTGATATTTGTATTCAACAGATAGTAATTGGTTCTGGTATCCCCCAACCGATACTACTTGGTGAAGTAAGCGGTGTTATGGGATCAGAAGTTAGTGAAAGAGGATATTTCGCTAAATTAGATAGGGATCATACTGATTTAGAGCCTTTCTGTCGAAAATATTTTAATAGAGATGTAAATACCAGAAAGATTCTAAAAGGGATAAAATACTGGGAAATAGACTGGGGTATCCGTGAAGTCTTTAATAAGATGGATCAGATGGAATATGAGCAAAAAAGAACCTCCGTCGCTTTGGCTATGATGGAATTCTCTACTCTAAACGAAGTAAGAAAATTCTTTGATTTACCACCTATACCAGAAGAAGAAGGTGGAGAGTATGTAAGAGGTCTTGACAACTTCTACCAGATACAATTACAAACATTAATGATGGCTCAGCAAATGGAAATGGCTGAAGAAGCACATGGAGAAGCAGAAGGTTCTACGAGTATGAGAGAAAAGGGAAAAGAATCAAGTAAGATGGCGGCTTCGCTAAAAGAACCAGAGAAAAATAAACGTGTAGCCCCAGTTACAAGAGATGATATGTCAGATAGTTTAATAATCGAAAAAAAGAAAAAAGCATTGAAAGATGCGATTAATAATTTACGGTCATGTTATTCCATAAATCAACTCTGTAAAGAGATTGGTATATGGGACAAGACAATGTATAAATTTTATCAATGGGCAGAAGATCTGCCTTAATTACAGAAAATAAATAAAAAATGATAACTGAAAATAAAAAA
>CAZEQK010000021.1:0-53548 GCA_964514395.1 uncultured Bacillaceae bacterium | reverse complement strand
GGGAAGTTTAAAATTCTAGAATCAAAAGAATTCATGATATTTGTTTGATGAATCGGGTAAACCAGTGCTAGAGTATATTATAGACTGGAAGATGGTATTATGAATATATTAGGTAAGTCAAGTAAGAAAAATCAAAATTTCGTTATTGATACTTTAAGAGATTTATTCGGTAAATAGGAAGTTGAGGTGTTACTAGCGTGAAAATTGTTAGTATTATATTTCCAATATATTTCGATGAGATAGAAGATATTGAGAACGATAATATTGATGTATTTGTTGAGTTGGAAGATGGTATGACATATACTATGGTGGTTACTACTCCCAAAAATTATTATTGGTATATGGATAAAGAAGGTTTAGATTATATACCAGCAGCACCACCAGATATTATAGTAAGAAGATTAACAAAAGATACTATAAGGAAAGCAATAGAAAATTACTTAGATGAGAATGCATATTGGTTGAAATTATATTTTTTAGCTGGTGAGTTTAATATCGATGTGATGAATATAATGCTCGAGAAAATAAAAAAAGATAATGATGAAATTAATGATTTATAAGAATTTTTTGAGACCTTAGTGAGTTTAAGGGAGAAAAATATGAAAATCCTTTTGGCTTTATGCGCGTTTACAATTTTCATCGTTTTTGATTTTTATTTAGGATATTATTTTGCAAATCAATTGGAAAAAATATTGAACGAAAGATATGAAATATTCTTAAAGTTATCTAAAACAAAAAAAGTTCTTATTGCTACTATCTGGACTATTCTTAGTCTGGTAAGCATGTTTGCTTTTGGTTGGTAGGAAAAAATAATATTGATGGGTAAATAAATTATTCTTTATGCCTATTTTTTTTTTATTTTGATGTATAAGAGACGACAACGCTTAATAAAAAGGGGATGTATAAATAAAAATATATTTTAATTTTTGTGTAATATAATCCATTTATAGTAAATCATATTCTTCACTACAGAAAAATATTTATGATGAACTTTATAAAACCTCATTGTGGGTATTTTATGTGATGCTTTATTCATTCCTAATGAAAGAGACTGACTCTAATCAGTTGCCAGGAGCAACCATTTGAATCAGCCTCGCTTCTACTTTATATCATCTTTTTACTATACTTCTTGAAAAAATAACTCCAACGGCTTTAATGCTGCCTTTGCCTCTTTTATCGATTCCAGCACCGCAGATTTTGCTGTTCCCCCATCGGAGGTTCTGGCATTGACTACCTGTTCAGGTACTAATTTTTCATAAATATCCTTTTCTACTTTACTAGAAAAAAGATGATACTCCTCTATGGTTAAGTCCAATAGATATTTATTCTTTTCAATACAATACAATACCGTTTTCCCTACTATTTCATGGGCCTCTCGAAATGGAATCCCTTTTGTTACAAGATAATCAGCGTAATCGGTCGCATTAGAGAAATCTTCCTTTACCGCCTTCTCCATATTATCCTTCTTAACATTCATCGACCCGATCATTCCCTGCATCAATTTAAGAGCCCCTGTTAAGGTAGAGACCGTATCAAACATCCCTTCCTTATCCTCCTGCATATCCTTATTATAGGTTAATGGCAGACCCTTTAAAGTAGTTAATAGGGAAACTAAGTTACCATAAATTCTACCCGTCTTACCTCTAATCAATTCGGCCACATCAGGATTCTTCTTTTGGGGCATGATACTACTTCCTGTACAATAGGCATCATCTAACTCAATAAATTGAAATTCCTTGCTGGACCAAATGATAAGCTCCTCGGATATTCGGGATAGATGCATCATAATCAAGGAAGCGTTGGCTAAAAACTCAACAATGTAGTCTCTATCACTCACTGCATCCATACTATTTGCATAAAGCTGATTGAAGCCTAATAAGTCAGCTACCTGTTTTCGATTAATCGGAAAGGTTGTGCCTGCCAATGCTCCCGCTCCAAGTGGCATCAGATCAATTCGTTTATAGCTATCAGCAAACCTTTCTAAATCCCTTAAAAACATAAAGCTATAGGCCATCATGTGATGGGAAAATAGAATTGGTTGTGCCCTTTGTAAATGGGTATAACCAGGAAGAATGGTATCCATATTTTCTTCAGCCTTTTGGATGAAGCTTTTTACTAAATGGGCCACATCTTGCCCAAGGACTTTTACCCACTCCTTTAAATAGAGATGCATATCTAAGGCTACCTGATCATTACGACTTCTTGCTGTGTGCAATTTACCACCGACAGACCCAATCTTTTCAATGAGCCTTTTTTCAATATTCATATGAATATCCTCTAAAGCAATGTCAAACTGAAATGCACCCTTTACAATTTCACTCTCTATTTCCTTTAACCCATTAATAATCATCTCTTTATCTGTAGCAGCTATGATTCCGGTGTCAGCAAGCATAGTGGCATGAGCAATGCTTCCTTTAATATCCTCATGAGCTAATATCTTGTCAAATGTGATGGAAGCGGTATACTCCTCTACCAATTGATCTGTTGCTTTTGTAAAACGTCCACCCCATGGTTTTTTTTTGCTCATTTTTTATCCTCCGAATGAACCTTTGCATAGGTCTTTGTTGAAAGACCCCATAGTGTGATAAATCCTTCGGCAGCCTTATGATCAAATTGGTCATCCCCATTATAGGTAGCTAATTCATAAGCATATAAGGAGCTATTAGATTTTCTACCAACCACGGTAGCATGACCTTTATATAGTTTTAATCGGATGGTACCGGTTACTACCTTTTGTGTTTCCTCAATAAATGCTTGTAGGGCTTTCATCAATGGTGAAAACCATAATCCCTCATAAATCAAGTTAGCAATTTTTTGTTCAATAAATGGTTTAAAATGTGCAATCTCCCTTGGATGTACCATGCTTTCAAGTGCTTGATGGGCAGTAATGAGTGTTACCGCTGCAGGCACCTCATATATTTCCCTTGATTTAATACCTACTAAACGATTTTCAATAAGATCAAGTCTACCTATCCCATGCTTACCTGCGATTTGATTTAGCTCTAAGATAATAGCTCCTAGTTCCAACTGATTTCCATTTAAAGCAACCGGCTTTCCTTCTACAAAATCTATTTCTATTTCTTCAGGGGTATCTGGTGCTTCTTCAATCGAACTCGTCATTTCATATGCTACTTCTGGTGGAGCAACCCAAGGATCTTCTAGTACTCCAGCTTCACAGCTTCTCCCCCACATATTCTGGTCGATACTAAACGGATTTTCTTTTTTGATTGGAATTGGGATATTATGCTTTTCAGCATAGGCAATCTCCTCATCCCTTGTCATTGCCCATTCCCTTACAGGCGCAATAATTTTTAAATCCGGGGCTAGTGCAGCTACTGATACATCAAACCTTACTTGATCGTTCCCCTTCCCGGTACTGCCGTGAGCAATGGCGACAGCACCTTCCTCCTTCGCTATCGTTACTAAATGCTTGATGATTAAAGGTCTAGATAAAGCAGAAACCAATGGATATTTCCCTTCATACAAAGCATTGGCTTTTAATGCAGGTAATAAAAAGTCCTCAGCAAATTCATCTTTCACATCTAATACATAGGATTTGATAGCTCCTACCTTTAATGCCTTTTCCTTAATGAAATCTAAATCCTTCCCTTCACCAACATCTATGGCAACAGCAATTACATCATAGTTATATTTTTCTTGTAGCCACTTTATCGCTACAGATGTATCTAAACCGCCTGAATAAGCTAAAACGATTTTCTCTTTATCCACCATCATTTCCTCCTACCAATTTATATTTATTCATATAAAAGTATATTAATACATTATAGGTAAAAAATAAAGACCTTTTTAAAAAGATTTGGCTCCATTTTTATACATTTTCATTTGTTTTGCCATATTTATGTTATTACTTTCATACTCCTAAGACATCAATAATGCTAATATTGCTTTATGTGCATGTAATCTGTTTTCTGCTTCATCAAAGACAACAGAATGGGTACCATCAATGATATCCTCAGAAACCTCTTCCCCGCGATGGGCTGGTAAACAGTGCATAAATATATAATCATCCTTTGCCATTTTGGTTAGTTTGCTATTCACCTGAAAATCCTTAAATAGATTTAATCTTTGTTCCTTTTCCTTCTCTTGCCCCATACTTGCCCAAACATCTGTATAAATGGCATCTGCTTGAAAAACAGCCTCCTCTGGATTATCTGTCACGATAATCTGACTATCATGCTGTTTGGCTTCATGCTTCACCATATCTAATAGATCCTGCTTAGGTGCATAGCCCTTTGGAGAGGCAACTGTTACATGAATACCAAGCTTTGCCCCAGCAATTAATAATGAGTTTGCTACATTATTCCCATCACCAATATAAGCAAGTTTTAATCCTTTTAATTTTCCCTTATTTTCATAGATTGTCATGAAATCAGCGATTGCTTGGGTCGGGTGAAATAAATCAGAAAGACCATTAATAACTGGAACCGTTGCATTTCTTGCAAGCTCTATCAGCTTTTGCTGATTATCTGTACGCATCATGATACCATCAAGATATCTTGATAACACTTTAGCTGTATCAGCAATTGTTTCTCCCCTACCTAACTGAATATCATTTTTACTTAAAAATAAAGCATTTCCTCCTAATTGAAGCATACCAACCTCAAAAGAAACTCGAGTACGAGTTGAAGATTTTTCAAAAATCATTCCTAGTGTTTTTCCCTTTAACAGTTGATGTGGAATACCCTTTTTTTGTTTTTTCTTTAATTCAATTGCAAAATGAAGTAAATATTCAATTTCTTCTTTTGTATAATCTGCTAAGGTTAAAAAATCATTACCATGAAAATCAAACGGTCGTTCCTTCATTTCCCTAATAATCATTACTTACCTCTCCCTTCATTATCCATCCTTCGCGAAATTCATCTAATGTATATGGCTTCAGATGCCTTAAATTTGGATTTGGTTTGACTTTCTCTAATGCTTCCTCCATCGACCAGCCTAATGCCATCATTTCACCTGTCGATTTCATTTCAGGTCCTAGTTTTTCTTCCATACCCGGTAGTTTTTTGTTTGAGAATACTGGTGCTTTAACCGTAAAAAAAGGAGTCTCTTGTAAAAATCCCAATCCGTAATCTAATGCTTTTAATTTTTCCCCCAATTGCACCATTGTTGAAATATGAATCATCGGTATACCTGTAACTTTACTTACAACAGGAATTGTTCTAGATGCTCTTGGATTCACTTCTAAAACATATACCTTTGAAGCGGCTAATATCATTTGAATATTAACTAAACCAATAAACTTTCCATGGGCTAAAACCTTTTTCACTGTTTCTTTTATGTTCTCCTTTTCTTGCTTTGTCAACGAAAATGGTGGTAAAACAGCCGTACTATCTCCAGAATGAATACCAGCAGGCTCGATATGTTCCATAATAGCCGGAACTAAAAAATCCTCGCCATCTGCGATAGCATCCACCTCTATCTCTTTCCCACTTATATATTTATCTACTAATAAGGGATAAATCGTTTGATCCTCAATAGCCGTATTTAAATCATTGAGATATTGCTTTAGCTCCGATGTATCATGGATCATTCTCATCCATTGGCCACCGATAACATAGGAGGGACGAATAAGAATGGGGAAACCTAGCTTATTGATCGCTTGCTCAATATGATAGGAATCTTTAATAAATTCACCAGGAATCGGTTCAATCCCAGCCTCTATTAAAAATTGATTAAATAGTTCACGATTCTCCATTTTTTCTACTGTTGAAATGGAGGTTCCTAATAGTTTTACATAGGGTTCTAATTCTCTAGCTAGCTTTAGACTAGTTTGCCCTCCAACCTGATAGATGACGCCGTCAACCTTTTCTTTTCTTAGGATAGGTAGTACATCTTCAAAAACAAGTGGCTCCATATATAATCTACTTGACATATGATAATCCGTACTTACTGTTTCTGGGTTGTCATTAATCACAATAGAGTATAGACCTTCTTTTTGAAGTGCTAAAGCAGTGTGTACCGCACAATAATCGAATTCGATACCCTGCCCAATTCGAATCGGTCCGGCCCCAATAATGGCTACATTTGAGCCACTGATATGCTCTTCATCATCACTTCCACCATGTGTAGAATAAAAATAGGGTGTTTTTGCTTCGAATTCTCCAGCACAGGTATCCACAGCTTTATATACTGGTTTGTAGTTTGTTTTCGTCCATTTTTCCATCAATTCTTTTGTTGTAACATCCAAATATTTTGCAATGGTTTCTGTAGAAATCCCAAATTCCTTCAATTCCTTTAGTTGATTGTCCGTTAGTTTTTTAGCATGTTGACTTAATTTTTGTTCCGCTTCCACCATTTTTTTTAGCTTCGATAGAAAAAATGGATGGATGTTCGACCACCTATTGATGGTTGGTATACTTAGTCCCCTACGAAAAGCTTCTCCTATCAAAAATAATCGTTGGTCATCCGCCTTTTTTATACCATTTTCTAATTGTTCATCGCTATATATGTTGAAAGAATCATTTAATAGTCCATATTTCCCAATTTCTAATGCCCTTATCCCCTTATAAAGGGTCTCCTCAAAGGAGCGTCCAATTGTCATCACTTCCCCTGTTGCCTTCATTTGTGTTCCTAAACGACGATTAATATAGGGAAATTTGTCAAATGGCCATCTTGGTATTTTTACCACTACATAATCAAGAGCTGGTTCAAAGCTTGCAAAGGTATGCTTTGTAATAGGATTCATTATTTCATGTAATAAATAGCCTAAGGCTAATTTAGTAGCAATTCTAGCAATAGGATATCCTGTCGCTTTAGATGCCAATGCACTAGACCTACTGACCCTTGGATTCACTTCAATAATATAATAGGATTCTCCATCAGGATGTAATGCAAATTGAATATTACATCCCCCAATAATATTAAGTGCTTTAATTACCTTTAAAGCTACTGTTCTTAACATCTGGTACTCACGATCATTTAGTGTCTGAGATGGTGCTACAACGATGCTGTCACCCGTGTGTATTCCCATTGGATCAATATTCTCCATATTACAAACAATAATGCTATTTCCACCGCTATCCCTCATCACCTCATATTCGATTTCCTTCCAGCCGATTAAGCTCTTATCTAATTGAATTTGGCCGATTGGACTCTCATTTATGCCCGTTAACACTATATCAACTAGTTCAGTCTCATTTTCGGCAATACCTCCGCCTGTACCTCCCAAGGTATAGGCAGGACGAATGATAAGAGGATAGCCTATTTGCTCTGCAAATGCCAACGCTTGATTCACATTACTAACGATCATACTTTCTGGTACAGGTTCATCAATAACTTCCATTGCTTGTTTAAAGAGTTTCCGGTCTTCCCCCTTTTCGATAAAAGAAATAGGAGTTCCGATGGGGGTTACATGATATTTCGCTAGAATTCCTCTTTTTTCTAATTCTATCGCTAGATTTAAACCTGTTTGCCCACCTAATGTAGCTAATAATGCATGAGGACGTTCCTTCTCAATAATTTTTTCCAAGGATTCTACCGTCAGTGGTTCAAAATAGACATGGTCTGCAATTTCCTCGTCCGTCATAATCGTTGCTGGATTATTATTGACTAATACGATTTCAATTCCTTCTTCCTTCAATGCCATACATGCTTGTGTTCCCGCATAATCAAATTCAGCGGCCTGCCCAATTACAATTGGTCCAGAGCCAATTACTAAGATTTTTTTATATTTATTAATCTGCTTAGGCATATCGTTTTGCTCCCTTATTGATGTTACATTGATTTACGAAGTCTTCAAATATAGTAAATGCTTCAACTGGGCCAGGGTGTGCTTCTGGATGGAATTGAACGGATTGAATTGGTAAATAACGATGCTGCATCCCTTCAACTGAATGATCATTAATATTCCTATGAGTAACTTTAAGATCTGTATGATGTAATGAGTCCTCCCTCACCATATAACCATGATTTTGTGAGGTGATCCAAACTTGGTTAGTTTCTAAATTGATAACTGAATGATTTACGCCACGATGTCCAAATGGCAGCTTAGCTGTATCGGCACCTAATGCCAATCCTAATATTTGATGACCTAAACAAATACCAAGGGTCGGAAAGGTTAGAACTAGCTTTTTAATGTCAGGTAAAAGTGACTTTAAATCCTTCGGGTCTCCAGGCCCATTCGAAAGGAGAATACCATCTGGATGCATATTCCTAATTTCCTCCATTGGATATTGATATGGTACCACGGTAACAGCACAACCTAAGCTACGCAATGATTGAATGATCGAAAATTTAGTCCCATAATCGATAACAACTACATGGGGTCCATTTCCCGGATAATATATCGGGGTTTTCGTTGAGACCCTTTCGACTAAGGCTGGGATAAATGGATTCATTTGTTTCGCTTCAATTCCCAGTTTTTCCTTCTCTTTATTCAATGTGTGGCTAATCCTTCCATAAATTGTTCCATGCTTTCTGATGATTTTTGTTAATTCCCTTGTATCGATCCCAGATAGCCCTGGAATATGATACTTCTTTAAAACCTGTTCAAAGGTTTGGGTATATTGACTATGACTAGGTTGTGTGCATAACTCAGCAACAATTACCCCAGCTACATGTGGTCGAAAACTTTGATCATCTAATGTATTTATGCCATAATTCCCTATTAAAGGATAAGTAAAATTAACAATTTGTCCTGCATAGGAGGGATCTGTGATTACTTCCTGATAACCTGTCATTCCCGTTTGAAAGACTACCTCGCCAACCATTTCCTCATCTGCACCAATCCATTCGCCTTCAAACCAATCCCCTGTCTCTAGTATTAAATAACCCTTCATGTAAATCCCTCCACTTCACAACACTACGCTCTAGTTTCTCAAGACCGATATCTATCTCTTCCTTGGAAATATTTAATGATGGCAATAATCTCACCACGTTTTCACCTGCAGTAAGTACTAGTAGACCTTCATCACGTGCAATCGTCACTAAGTCACTTACCTTGTTACGCCATTCGATACCAACCATTAATCCTTTTCCTCTAATTTCAACAAACTCCTCATATTTAGCGAACTTCTTCTCTATTTTTTCAAAAAGATAAGGACCCATTTCTGTTACATGGCTTAAAATACCTTGATCACTTATGGTCTGAATTGTTGCCAATGCTGCAGTTGTAACGATAAAATTACCACCAAAGGTTGAGCCATGGCTTCCTAAATTAAATGCTTCCTTCGTTTTCTCCGTTGCCAACATGGCTCCAATAGGAAAGCCATTAGCTAGGCCCTTCGCTATGGTGATAATATCTGGTTCTAGTTGATACTGCTGAAAGCCAAACCATTTACCCGTTCTCCCCATGCCTGTTTGGATTTCATCGATAATCAGTAGGATATCCCTTTCCTTCGCAAGCTTCTCTACTGACTTTAACCAGTTAGCATCTGCAGGAACTACCCCACCTTCCCCCTGAATAACCTCGAGCATGATTGCTGCAGTATTTTCATTAATTGCTGCTTTTAAAGGTTCAATTTCCCCATAGGGAACAGTGATAAAGCCTTCAGGTAGGGGTGAAAAACCATCCTTCACCTTCGCTTGGCCTGTTGCCGTCAGAGTTGCAAGGGTTCTACCGTGAAATGATTGTTGAAAGGTTATCACTTGATAGCGTTTTGTTTTTTTTAGTTTTTGCTGATATCTTCTTGCTATTTTAATGGCAGCCTCATTTGCCTCCGCTCCACTATTAGAAAAAAAGGCATAGTCTAAACCACTTAGCTTCGTTAATTCTTCTGCCAATTTTTCCTGAGAGGGAATGGTAAATAGGTTTGAAGTATGCCAAAGCTTTTCTAATTGCTCTATTACTTGATTTTTCACTGCTTCTGGTGCATGCCCTAATTGATTAACGCCAATTCCCGATGTCAAATCTAAGTACTTTTTCCCTTGGTCATCCCAAAGCCAGCTTCCTACACCTTTTACTGGTGTCATGATCCCTTTAGGATAGGTTGGAAAGATGCTCCCCATCATATCACCTCTCTCTTTAAAATCCGTGTGCCAACTAATTGCTTCCTATATGCTTTTGCAAGAATTCCTTCTTCACGACCATCTAATATAAAGATTTCCTCGACCCCTTGCTCTAAGCATTGTATAGCAGCCTCTACTTTAGGAATCATTCCTCCAGTCACTTGATTGCCTTTCTTTAAATCGTTGATTGATTCTGGTGTCAATAGATGTAATATGGTTTGCTTTCCATTTTTTTTCTGATAGATACCAGGAATATCGGAAATCATAAAAATCTTTTTCGCATTTAAATTGGTTGCAAACGCTTGGGCCACAGTATCGGCATTAATATTGTAGATTTGCCCTTTTTCATCCATTCCTAATGGACTGAGTACAGGTATGATTCCATTTAAAAGCAATGCATCTAAGATAGAGAAGGAAATATTTTTAATTTTCCCAACAAAGCCTAAGGCTGGGTCAAGTGCTTCTGCTAGAATCATTCCATCATCAATGCCACTAATCCCTAATGCTCTACCCCCAGCCATCTGAATTTTTTTTACAAGCTCTTTATTCTCTATACCACCTAATACCATCTGGACTATTTTAAGAGTTTCTTCGTCCGTTACCCTTAATCCATTAACAAACGATGATTCTATTCCCATACTTTTGAGAACCTTGGTAATAGTTGGTCCTCCCCCATGAACGATGATAGGAAACCAGCCATTGTTCTGAAGATAAAGTAAATCCTGATAAAAGCTATCAGGTAAATCAGCTAAAACACTTCCACCAATTTTAATCACGATGAATTGATTATTCGTTACTTTAATCGTCTTAAGCTCATGTACGATAGGATGCATTGATTCTGACATAGTCATAACTCAAATCACACCCCCAAGCTGTAGCCTTTTCTGTTCCATAATTTAAATCAACGGAAATAGTAACCTCATTCTGAAGCAAATGGTTCCTAATCTCTTCTTCATGATAGGATACTGTTTTCCCAAGTTTAACAACTTGTGTTCCACCTATTACAATATCTATTTGATTTTCATCAAACTGGTAACCACTATTCCCTATTGCCATGACGATTCTACCCCAGTTAGCATCAGCACCAAAAACTGCCGTTTTCACTAAATTGCTCCCTATTATTTTTTTAGCAATCATTCTTGCCATTTCTTGTGTTTTTGCACCCTCTACTTTTACTGCAATTAATTTAGTTGCCCCCTCACCATCTTTAGCTATCATTTTTGCTAGCTCTGTGGAGACGTATTTAAAGCCTTGATAGAATTGCTCCCATTGCGTGTGCGTCTCATTTAATAAATCATTTCCTGCCATGCCGTTTGCCATGGCGATTACCATATCATTTGTTGAAGTATCCCCATCCACCGTAATCATGTTATAGGTTTCATCTGTAACAGCTTTTAATAGCTTCTGTAAAGCAGCCTTTTCTATATTGGCATCCGTGGTAATAAATGCGAGCATCGTCGCCATATTAGGGTGTATCATCCCTGATCCCTTTGCAGCACCACCAATGGTGACCTTCTTATGATCAATGATAAGCTCAATCGCTAATGATTTAATTACCGTATCGGTTGTTAAGATAGCTTCTTCAAAAGCAAGACTATTGTCATCTTCGTCTAACTTATGACCGATATTAGCAATACCATTTAAAATTGGATCCATGGGTAGCTGTTCGCCAATAATGCCGGTAGATGCTACAAGCACCTCATTTGCAGAGAGATTAAACTGGCTTGCTACCTCATTTTTCATTTGATTTGCATCTTCTATTCCTTTTTTACCTGTAAATGCATTGGCGTTACCGCTATTTACAATCAAAGCCCTCTGTGTAGGAGATAATGCTAGCGATTGTTCCGTTACGATTAATGGAGCAGCCTTAAAACTATTTGTTGTATATACAGCAGCACTAATCGCTGGTTTTTGACTAATAAGAATGGCTAAATCCTTTCTTTTTCTTCTAATACCACAATGGATACCAGTAGCTTTATAGCCTATAGGAGTTGACACACTTCCTTTAAAAACCTCCTTAAAAGCTACCTCTTTATTGTTTATCATCATTTGGTCCCCTCCTGCACAGGTTTATGGGTATAACGGAATAAAAGATAATCCCATCGTCTGTTCAAAACCCATCATGATATTAAAATTTTGAACAGCCTGACCTGCTGCACCTTTCATTAAATTGTCTATGACTGAAATAATAATTAATCTTTTTGTCCGTTCATCAAAAAATAAACCTATATCATTATAATTAGTACCGAAAACATCTTTTGTCTGGGGATAAGTCCCATCAGGTCGTATGCGAACGAAATGTTGTTTATGATAGCTTTGTTGATAAGTAGCAAGAATCTTCTCTTCATCAACCTCTTCTTCAAATTCAACATAGATCGTCGATAGAATCCCCCTTGTCATTGGGACTAAATGGGGAATCATCTGTATCGTATTCGCATCCTTATCTATCCTTCGCAAGGTTTGCTCTATTTCCGGAATATGCTGATGATTGCCAAGCTTATATGCTTTGATATTTTCATTCACTTCTGCGTAATGAGTTTTTCTGCTTAGTCCTCTACCTGCCCCTGATATACCAGATTTCGCATCAATAATCACATTCCTCACAGGAAAACTATGCTTATACAATGGTGCTAATCCTAAGATGATGCTTGTTGCATAGCAACCTGGATTTGCTATGAACTGCGCTTGTTTAATCTCCTCTGTAAACCATTCAGGTAATCCATACACTGCTTTAGCTAATATATCAGGATCTCCCGGCTCCATTTGGTACCATTGCTTGTATTCAGCTGTATCCTTCAATCTAAAATCCCCAGATAAATCTATTATTTTTAAATGATTATTTATAAATTTCGGTGCTAATTCTTTGCTTACACCAGACGGAGTTGCTAGAAATACAACGTCCACCTCTTCCTTAATCCTTCGTAGCCTTTCCTCTGTCAAATGAGATAAAGCTTCAATCGGTACATTTATCATGTCCTGTAAATGTGGGTATATTTCTAAAATTGATTTATAATCTTGGCTATTAACAAATAAATGGGTAATATTCACTCTCGGGTGCTGGAGTAAAATTCTAATTAATTCAATTCCACTATAACCACTAGCACCTACAACAACTACATTCATCATTTACTCCCCATTTCATTACCTTAATTAATATTTATAAACATTTATGAATTATTATACGTTGTTAAGCATAAAAATACAACATCTTTTTTTTGTTTAATTATTGAATATATCTTTATTTTTTTACCAATATAAACAAAGGAAGAATAGATCGCTAATTCTTTTTTATTCATCGATAGGCATAAAAAAACAAGTGTTCAGAATAGATTCTAAACACTTGTCATTCTTTTATTTTCTTTAATAAAAGATTCCTAGATATAGAATTTCCCCTATAGGATTTCCTTTACCTTTTCAATAATGTGCTCTTTCGTTAAACCATATTTTTGCAATAGTTCATCTGGTTTCCCAGATTCCCCGAAGGTATCCTCAACACCAACTCGCTTCACAATCGTTGGAGCACTTTCTGATACAACTTCAGCAACAGCACTTCCAAGTCCGCCAAAAATATTATGCTCCTCCGCAGTGACGATCCCTTTGGTCTCCTTTGCAGCTTTAAGGATAATTTCCTGATCGATTGGTTTAATGGTAGAGATATTAATCACTCTTACAGAGATACCATTTTCTTTTAATTCCTTTGCTGCTTCAATTGCTGGACCTAACATCACACCCATTGCAATAACCGTTACATCTGTACCATCATGAACAACCGTACCTTTTCCTATTTCAAAGGTATAGCTTTCATCAAATACCACTGGAACCTTTGGACGTCCTAATCGGATATACATCGGTCCATTATATTCTGCTGCTGCATGAATCACTTGCTTTGTTTCTTCTGCATCTGCTGGTACGATAACGGTCATATTTGGAATCGCCCTCATTAAAGCGATATCCTCTATCGCTTGGTGAGATGCTCCATCCTCTCCTAATGTCAGTCCTGAATGGGTCACCGCAATTTTTACATTTAGGTTTGGATAACAGATGGAGTTACGAATTTGGTCTCCTACCCGTAGGGTTCCAAAAAGCGCAAAGGTACTAACAAATGGAATTTTACCAGTCGTCGCTAACCCTGCAGCTGTTCCTATCATATTCGCTTCAGCAATTCCAATATCAAAAAATCGGTCTGGAAAAGCCTTTGAAAATTCTACAGTTTTCGTAGATTTTGACAAATCAGCGTCTAAAACAATAATATTAGGATATTTTTCTCCTACCTCTACCAATGCCTTGCCATATGCATCACGGGTTGCAATCATACTCATTTTGCTTCCCCTCCATTCAATTCTGCTAATGCTTGCTTTAATTGTTCTTCATTTGGAGCCGTTCCATGCCAGCCAACCTGATTCTCCATAAAGGAAACGCCCTTCCCCTTTATCGTATTGGCAATGATCATGGTTGGTTTTCCTTTTATCTTCTTAGCCTCTTGAATCGCATCATCGATTTGATTCATATCATGTCCGTCAATAACAATGACATGCCAGCCAAATGCTTTGAACTTATCATCTATAGGAGCTGGGTTCATAATGTCATCGATGACCCCATCTATCTGTAAGTGATTATAATCTATAAACGCTGTTAAATTATCTAGCTTATAATGACCAGCAGCCATCGCCGCTTCCCAAATCATACCCTCTTGGATCTCGCCATCACCCATTATGACAAATACTCGATAATCCTTTTTATCGATTTTTCCTGCTAGTGCCATGCCATTTGCAGCAGACAAACCTTGTCCTAATGAACCTGTACTCATTTCCACACCAGGTAAAGACTTTTTGCTTGGATGTCCCTGTAATCTCGAATTTATTTTACGAAATGTCATGAGCTCTTCCTTTGGAAAATATCCCTTTTCTGCTAATGAAGCATAAAGTACTGGACTTGCGTGTCCTTTACTTAAAACAAACCGATCTCGATCAGGGTTATCAATATTTTTAGGGTCAATATTCATTTCATGAAAATACAATACCGTTAAAATATCAGCTGCAGACAGTGAGCCACCAGGATGGCCAGAGCTTGCTTCCGCAACCATTTTGACAATACTCTGACGAATGGCTGTAGCTTTTTCTTGTAATAAAGATAATGTTGTTTCGTCAAATGCCATGTTCTTTTCCCTCCACTTTCATTTAGAATGATTCATAACATATATTAATAGCTTTTAAATCCTTGTCCTAAAACTTCATTCGCGTCAGTAACAATAACAAAGGCTTGCGGATCAACCTGTTTCACTAATTCCTTTAATTTGGTTGTTTCTCTTTGTTGAAAGACAACCAACAATATTTGTCGTTCACTTCTTGTGTATCCACCAGTGCCTTCCATTATCGTAACGCCTCTTTTTAAGTCATTAATAATAGTCTGTCCGATTCTTTCCTTTTTATTGGAAATGATAAATGCCATTTTCGTATAACCCAGTCCCAATTGAATGATGTCAATGGTTTTACTAGTAATATATAATGACATGAGCGCATACATCGCCCGTTCAGGACCAAAGACAACTCCAGACGTAATAACAACCATTCCATCCATCATTAAAATAGCAACACCCAAGCTAACCCCAGTATATTTATGTATAATTTGAGCTGCTAAATCTGTTCCGCCTGTAGAGGCTTTCCCACGGAAAATTAATCCTAATCCAATCCCTATTCCAACTCCACCATAAACGGATGCTAACAATAATTGCGTTGTTAAAGGGATGAGATCTTTCGTTAAAAAAACAAAAAACGGAAATATCATGGTTCCTAGTAGCGTTTTAGTACCAAATTTTTTCCCTAATAGTATCACACCCGCAATCAATAGAGGGATATTAAGCGCCCATTGGCTATAAGCTGCCTCTATACCAAATTGATATTCTATGATTGTACTTAAACCACTTACACCACCTGGTGCAATATTATTTGGGTTTAAAAATAGATTAAAGGCTAGGGCTACAATCATAGAACCAGAAATCAAGTAAACATATTCAGTAACAATAGGCCTATCCTTTATTAACATATTATTCGGTTTCATCAATTTCTCCAGTTATAAGAATTCACATTTCATATTAATCTTTTGCTATATTATTTCTTAAGTATTTATCAATAAAAGCGTCTATATTTCCATCCATTACTGCATTTACATTCCCAACTTCGACATTGGTCCTATGATCCTTCACCATAGAGTACGGATGGAAAACATAGGATCTAATTTGGCTACCCCAGCCAATTTCTTTTTGTTCTCCCCGTATTTCAGCCAATTCCTTTTCCTGCTCTTTTATTTGTAACTCATATAATCTAGCCTTTAAAATTTTCATCGCTTTTTCCCGGTTTTTAATTTGCGATCTCTGATTTTGGCAGGTAACCACTGTATTAGTAGGAAGGTGAGTGATACGAACAGCTGAATCCGTAGTATTGACATGCTGACCACCAGCGCCACTTGAACGGTAGGTATCTATTTTTAAATCCTCACTTTTGATTTCAATGTCGATATCATCATCTACCTCAGGTACCACATTGACACTACAAAAGGATGTATGTCTTCTTCCAGAAGCATCAAATGGAGAAATCCGAACCAACCGATGTACTCCCTTTTCACTTTTTAAATAGCCAAAAGAATTATGTCCTTTTATTAATAATGTCACACTCTTTATGCCTGCCTCATCCCCAGCTAGATAATCAATGGTTTCCACGTTATAATCGTGGTCTTCTGCCCATCTAATATACATCCTTAATAGCATAGCACCCCAATCCTGAGACTCCGTACCCCCAGCTCCAGGATGAATTTCTAGAATGGCATTATTTTTGTCATAGGGACTATTTAATAGTAACTGTAATTCAAATTCCTGAAAGTTATTTTTTAAGGTGATCATATTCTTCTCAATATCCTTATGAAAGGATTCATCATTCTCTTCATCGGCGATTTCTATTAAAACTTGGACTTCTTCATATTGCTCTTCTAAAGCTTCTATTTTTTCTAGCTGATCTTTGATGTGATTCATTTCTGACATTATTTTTTGAGCAATCTCTTGATTATCCCAAAAATCCGGAGCTGTCATGCTTAATTCTAATTCTTTTATTTTCTCTTTCTTATGATCTATGTCAAAGAGACCCCCTGATCTCCGCCAACCTTTTGGCCATCTTTCCCAGTTCTTGCTTTAACTCAATATCTGAAAACATAACACTACACCCCTTTAGTGAAAATTCAATTAACATCATAACATAGTTTTTAAAGAGTTCCAATATACATAATAGTAGAAACGAAATCAAATGTAACCTAAAAGAAAACTTGGCATGATGCCAAGTTTTCTAATCATTAGCTATTCCATGCCATGACAATGTTTATATTTTTTCCCACTTCCACATGGGCACAATTCATTTCGTCCAACCTTCTTATCTGCCTTTACTGGTGTCTTCTTAGTATTCTCTTCTTTAGGATTAACCGCTTGTCCAACTGCTACGGCTTCACGTTCTAGATTGTTTTGAATTTGTGCCTTCATAATATATGTGGCTACTTCCTCTTCAATCGATTGAATCATTCCATTAAACATTTCAAAGCCTTCCATTTGATATTCCCTTAAAGGATCTGTCTGTCCATAGGCACGCAAATGTATACCCTGTCTTAGCTGATCCATCGCATCGATATGATCCATCCATTTACTATCAACTGCCCGTAATAAAACCACTTTTTCAAACTCTAGCATTCCTTCGCCTAACTCTTCTTCACGGGCTTTATATTGTTTTTCAATGATTTCACTGAAAACCTCTATTATCTCTTCTGGCTCCTTGCCCCAGATATCTTTACTTGTTAATGTTCCTTCATGAAGGAACGTTGCGTTTGCTTGATTGATAATTGCCTCTAAATCCCACTCTTCTTGTACTAATTCTTCAGGACAATGAATAGCAACAAGTCTCTCAGCAAGATTCATAATCATACTAATAATAACCTCTCGCAGGTCTTCACTTCCAAGTACTTCACGTCTTTGACGATAGATAATTTCACGTTGTTGATTCATCACATCATCATATTGTAAGACGATTCGACGTAAATCGAAGTTTTGTCCTTCAACTCTCTTTTGTGCCTGTTCAATCGCTCTTGAAATCATTTTACTCTCAATCGGTTGATCCTCTTGCATACCCAATTTATCCATCATGCCCATAATATGGTCGGAGCCGAATTTACGCATCAGGTCATCCTCTAAAGAGATATAGAATTGAGATGAACCAGGATCACCTTGTCGTCCTGAACGTCCACGTAGCTGATTATCAATACGCCTGCTCTCATGTCGCTCCGTTCCTAGTATATGCAAACCGCCAACCTCTTTAACTCCACCACCTAAAACAATATCTGTACCACGACCAGCCATATTTGTTGCAATGGTCACCATTCCTGATATCCCTGCATTAGAAACAATCTCTGCTTCTTGAGCGTGGTATTTAGCATTTAATACGTTATGTGGTACCCCTTTTTTCTTAAGCATATCTGATAATAATTCCGAGTTTTCAATTGAGATAGTCCCTACTAAAACAGGTTGTCTATTATCATGTAATCTCACGATCTCATCTACAACTGCTCGAAATTTACTCATTTCCGATTTATAAACAACATCAGGCATGTCCATACGAATCATTGATTCATTTGTAGGAACTACGATGACATCTAGATTATAGATTTTACGAAATTCCTCTTCCTCTGTTTTCGCTGTACCAGTCATTCCTGATAATTTCTTATACATTCTAAAATAGTTTTGTAATGTAATAGTAGCAAGGGTCATGCTTTCATTTTGTACTTTTAGTCCTTCTTTTGCTTCAATTGCCTGATGTAAACCATCACTGTATTTACGACCGTGCATTAATCGTCCTGTAAAGCTATCAACGATGATAACCTGACCGTCCTGTACGACATAATCCTTATCCAGCTTCATTAGCACCTTTGCCTTTAAGGCTTGGGTGATATGATGGTTTATAGTAAGATGTTGGTTATCATATAAGTTATCTATTCCAAATGATCTCTCTGCTTTTTCTACAGCCTGCTCAGTTAATACGACAGAATTAGTTTTTTCATCTAACGTATAATCTTCTTCCAGCTTCAATCTTTTAACAAAGTTAGAAGCTGCATAATATAGGTCAGTTGATTTCCCAGAATGACCAGATATGATAAGAGGAGTTCTAGCTTCATCAACAAGAATACTATCCACCTCATCAATAATTGCATAATTTAAGGGTCGTTGAACTAATTGTTCTTTATATAGCACCATATTATCCCTTAAATAATCAAAACCAAATTCATTATTGGTTCCATAGGTAATATCTGCAGCATATGCAGCCTGCTTATCAGGTGGCATTAAATCATGTATATTTAATCCTACTGTTAAGCCTAAAAACTCAAAAATTTTACCCATTTCATTTCTATCACGCTCAGCCAAATACTCATTCACTGTTATAATATGAACACCTTTTCCAGTTAAGGCATTCAAATAGGCTGGTAAGGTGGCCACTAATGTTTTTCCTTCACCAGTCTTCATTTCAGCAATTTTTCCTTCATGAAGAACAATAGCACCGATAATTTGTACATCGAAATGCCTTTTACCTAATACCCTTTTTGATGTCTCTCTAACAACTGCGAAGCTCTCAGCCATCAGATCATCAAGGGTACTACCATTTTCAAAACGTTCTTTAAATTCCACTGTTTTATGCTTTAATTGCTCGTCTGTCAGCTTTGCTATTTGTTCTTCATATTCATTTACATTTTCAAGCTTTTTACTTAATCGTTTTAATTCCCTCTCGTTTGTATCACCAACAATCTTTTTTATCAATCCAAACACGGGAACCTCTCCTCTCATACTCTATAATAATTTTAAATTATATCTATTCATAAGAAAACCTGTCCAACATCATAATAAGGTGTTGAAAAATAATACTCTAAATTATATTCTAACATTTTTCATAGGTAAAAAGCGAAAAAAATTTAAAAAATCATGTTACCTTTTATTACAAAAATATTGCTGCCCTTATGGCAGCACATGCTAATATAATATTTTATTTTTGGTATTTATCTTTTTCTCACTGATTCTTGTACCAAAGGTTATTGCAAAAAATACTAATGTTAACCAATGATTAGGAATTGACATCCATATTATAATTGTAATAATAACTAATATGGTGGAAATCCATTTAAATTTTACCTTGTTCTTCGTATATCTTGTAAATAGCCACTTTGATAAAGAGGAAACTGAAAAGAATATGACAATATTGAGAAAAAAGCTAATGATTGACATATACACTCACCCCCTACATTACAATATGTAGGCTATTGCCTATCGGTGCAATAAATTTAAAAAACCAGACAAGCTAGCCTTGTCTGGTTATTATTTGCTTAAAATTCTGGTTCTATTAACCCATATTTACCATCTTTACGTTTATAAACTACATTCATTTCTTCTGTATCAGAGTTAGAAAATACGAAGAAAGAATGTCCAAGCATATCCATTTGAAGAATAGCCTCTTCTATATCCATTGGTTTAATATTAAAACGTTTTGTTTTGACAACCTGTAAATCCTCATCGGTTTCATCTTGATGTTTGTTTTGTGGTTCATCCTTAAATAAAGTTCTTAAACTTCCTTCTTGTCTAAATTTTCGATTTACTTTTGTTTTGTGTTTTCTAATCTGTCTTTCAAGCTTTTCAACTACAAGATCAATAGCAGCATACATATCACCATTTGTTTCTTCTCCCCTTAAAACAACCCCTGGAAGTTGGACCGTTACCTCAATTGAATGAACATCTTTAACTACTTTCATTGTAACATTAACAGCTGAGGTAGGCGGAGTATCAAAGTATTTTTCAATGCGTCCTACTTTCTTTTCGACGTATTCCCTTAAGGCATTGGTCACTTCAATGTTTTCTCCACGAATATTATATTTCATGGTTAAACTCCTCCTTTCATATTTATATTTATTCCCCATTTTTTTAAAAAATCCTTCAAATTTTACATTTTAAATAAAACAAAAATACATTTGTACTATGAGCGTAATACAAATTAACACAGATGTAAAAAACCTCCATATTATAAGGAGGTTTTCTGTTATCATAGTTATTTGATTTTTTATCCGATAGCTAATTGCTACTAATTTTTTCTTGGATATAATCGTATATGAACACCAAAATATGTTATTTATAACTTGATAACGTTAGCTGCTTGAGGTCCTCTTTCTCCCTCAACAACCTCGAATTCAACTGATTGACCTTCATCTAAGGTTTTGAAACCATCTCCTTGAATAGCAGAGAAATGAACAAAAATATCTCCTTGTTCTTCTGTCTCAATAAAACCATAACCTTTTTCTGCATTGAACCATTTAACTTTGCCTTGCATCAAACACATTCCCTTCATTAATTAATATCACTAAAAGCTTCAGTCAATTAAACTATACCACCCATTGTTGTATTGGGTCAATATTTCTGTATAAAGACTAGCACTTTTATTATTAACTGAGATAAATTTATTATAACTTTTATTCCGTTTTTTATTCAAATTCTTACTTTTATTTAATGGTAAGAATCAAGATAAGTTTAACATTACAATATTTTACTTAAAAAAGCCTTTGTTCTTTGATGCTGTGGCTCAGAAAATAACTTTATTGGTACATTTTCTTCAATAATATTACCTTCATCCATAAAAATTACCCTATCTCCAACCTCTCTAGCAAACCCCATTTCATGGGTTACTACAACCATCGTCATTCCCTCTTTAGCAAGCTGTTTCATTACCTCTAGCACTTCACCAACCATTTCTGGGTCTAATGCAGAGGTTGGCTCATCAAACAGCATAATTTTTGGTTCCATCGCTAATGCTCTCGCAATAGCTACCCGTTGTTTTTGCCCACCAGATAAGGAGGATGGATAGGCATCTGCTTTATCTGATAGCCCTACTTTATGAAGTAGCTCCTTTGCTTTCTCTATCGCCTTATCTTCAGACCAATTCCTTACTTTAATTGGCGCTAAAGTAATATTTTCTGTAACAGACTTATGCGGAAATAGATTAAAATGTTGAAAAACCATGCCTACTTCCGTTCTTACCATATTAATATTTGTCTTTGGATTGGTTAAATCATTTTCATCAACGATAATCTGTCCACCCTGTACATTTTCTAATAAATTGATACACCGAAGTAATGTACTTTTACCTGATCCCGATGGACCGATAATACAAACAACCTCTTTTTCTTCCACATCTAATGATATATCCTTTAATACCTCTAAAGCACCAAAGCTTTTCTTTACATTGTTTAATTTTATCATTCTGTTTTAAGCCTCCTTTCAAGGTATGCAACAATTTGTGAAAATACCATCGTTAGAAAGAGGTATAAAACAGCTATCGTTAAGTATGGTCCCCAACGATAAAAAGTACTTTTTGCTGTACTAAATCCAGCGTATGCTAATTCATTAACCGCAATAATAGCTAATAAAGATGAATCCTTCAATAATGCAATAAATTCATTACCTAATGGTGGTAGCATTCGTTTAAATGCTTGGGGTATGATAATATACCGCATAGCCTGTCCATGTGACATACCTAATGACCTAGCAGCCTCCATCTGTCCTCGATCAATGGATTGAATTCCACCTCGGAAGATTTCTGCTATATAAGCACCTGAATTTAAAGTTAGTGCCACAATCCCTGAAACAATTGGACTAGGTGGTAGAAGTCCAAATATTTTAAATACTGATGGTATTGCTGCAAAATGTATGATTAAAATCTGTACGAATAGAGGAGTCCCTCTAAATACATCAACATAGATTTTCGCAGGATAATGTACATACCAGCGTTTTGAAAGCTTAGCTAAGCCAAAGAATAACCCTAATATTAAGCCCAATAAGACTCCTGAGCTGGTTAGTAATATTGTATTAAAAAATCCACGAATGAATAATTCTTTATATTCCCATACCTTAGTAAAAGTTGTAAAATCCATAAATTCGCCCCCGTTAAATCCTACTATAACAAAGAATGCAAAACAGCATAATAAATATTTTAATACTTGCAGGAAAAAATACGTAGCTACTGGAGCTACGTATTTTTGATTTTCAATAAGGTTTAAAATGCCCTTACTTATTTACCAAAATATTTATTAAATATTTTGTCATAAGTTCCATTTTCTTTAATTTTCTTTAATCCTTCATTAATTTTAGCTAATAAATCACTATTGCCCTTTTTAACCATGATGCCATAGTGTTCAACTTCAAAGGAAGGATCCTTTACTAATTTAAAATTATCATTTTTAATCACTTTAATATATTCTTGAAGTACCGCATTATCAGCCACAACAGCATCTAAACGACCTAATAATAAATCATCTACTGCTGCTGGTGTATCATCATAACCCTTTAATCCACTATAGGTTTTGCCAAATACAGCTTGAACTGCTAAATCACCAGTTGTTGCAGATTGTACACCTATTTTTTTACCATCAAGATCCTTAAGCTTTGTTACATTTGAATCCTTAGATACCATGATAAGCTGAGTTGCTTCAAAATATGGGTCAGAGAAATCATAAAGCTTTTTACGATCTTCTGTAATTGTAATGGCTGATATGCCAGCATCTACAGTCCCTTTATCAATATCTTCAAATAATGGGTCCCAGCCTGTATGTTGAATGTTAATTTTAATGCCTGCCTCTTCTGCTACCGCATTAAAAATATCAACATCAAATCCTACGATTTTTCCTCCCTCTTGTTTTTCAAATGGTGGATAAGCCGCGTCCGTACCTACTTGAATGACTTTCCCTGAAGATGCAGTATTACTGCTACTACATCCAGCTAGACCAATACTAGAAATAATAAATACAAGTACAAATAAAATTATAGTTGTTTTTTTCATAATATCCCCCTTTTATATCTTTTTGAATTATTAATTCAACTATATGCATGATTATACTTAGATTTGAATAATATTTCAATATTAATTTTTATTATTTATTTTCTCATAATTTTCTTAATTTTTCAACTTATTTTAACATTTTTATTTAACCATTGCTGTTCCATATCTGTTTTTATAAGCAAAATGAAATCCTTTATCCAATTTAACAATAACATTTAAACTAATCTCAAAACTTATCCACAACGGGGAATATGTTCCACAATTATATCCACATTTCAATGCTTGATAAATAAGTTATTCACACACTTATCAACATTATCCACATTTTTTTGTTCACATTGTTAACAAGAATATGTGTTCTTCTCAAAAAAGAAAAAAAAATAACCTCAGTTTTGCAATGTGACTCTATTACTGAATTTTTATCCACAGTAATAGGGTCACACTTCATATACCAAAATTAGTCTTTTAGATGAATGCTTACAGTTTCGTTAACATCCTTTGACCACATCGTGTAATTAGGGAATAATTCTTTTGCTATGGTTCGTAAAACATTTTCTTTATCAAGCTTTTCAACATATTTCTCAATTTCATTCAGAGAAGTAATCATTAATTTATTATAGGAATGGATTTTCTCATATGCAGGTCTATCAATTTTCTTCATAAGGTTACCCGCTAAAAAATTAGCATCCTTTAACGCTTTTACAGCTCCAATACAATCATTAATCATTTGTAAGTCAAAATTATTATCTTCCCCCTGCTTAATAATAAATTGAAGGCCCTTCTCACAGGTTTGTATCGTGTTAAGATAATGTTTAAGAAACACAAATTGATTATCATGTAAATATGAGTCATCATAATAATGCTCATGATCATCATCATGCTTATGCCCCAAATTATTGCCTCCTCTACATGATAGACTACTTTCTTTTGTCAATAAACATGCCATCCCCTGTTATGGCTTGAATAGAGTATTTGTTGTGCATCAGCTTTTTTTGAGAAACCTGCTGTAAATCATCTTCCACTTCCTTAAATATTTGTTCTAT
Source organism: uncultured Bacillaceae bacterium (assembly GCA_964514395.1). Taxonomy (GTDB): domain Bacteria; phylum Bacillota; class Bacilli; order Tepidibacillales; family Tepidibacillaceae; genus CAZEQK01. The sequence goes on along the minus strand of CAZEQK010000021.1, from coordinate 28,644 downwards.
TTGTACATTAATTTTTTCATTCAATATGATAATCTTTTTCCCAATTTGTTCTTCTTCACGACTATATACATCAGGTAATGATTTAAGCATGTTCCCTCGTTCATCAAGCATATTATTTAACCGAACAATATACTCCTCCCGCACTTCTTTCTTAGGAAAAGTATCTAAAAATTGATAAAGAATTTCAGTTTTATCATATATATCATTTATAATCCCCATTTTACTCACTTTCCTTGGTTATATTGCATTTGTCGATTTCGTTGGATGACTAGCTTCCATGTGTCTCGAAACTCCGTTACAAAACCCTCTGCCTCATCTAAAAGTGAGGAATCATTCTTTATATTGGCATTTACTAAAAGATGTACTATATAATCATACATTTGCAGCATTTGCTTGGATATCTCATAATCCATATTTAATGTTACCATAAGCTCCCGAATAATATTCTGAGCTTTTATAATGTTGGTATTTTTTTGTTCGAACTTTCGTTCCGCTAAATTATCCTTCGCTTGTTTAATAAATTTAATGCACCCGTTATATAGCATGAGCGTGAGCTCACCTGGAGAAGCAGTCGTTACGGTATTCTGCTTATATGTTTGGTACGGATTATTTAATGACATCTAGCTACACCCCTTATTTTATTTAATATCAACCACCGAATTTTGATTGTAAAAATGCCGCTTGCTGATTAGATGCTTGTACTGCCTGCTCCATCGCTATAAACTCTTTATAATAACGGCTTTCAATTTGTGTAAGTCTATCTTGAAAAGTTATAATTCTATCGTTTACATCAATTAAATTTTGTCCTATTGTATACTGCTGCATGGTTTTAAGTACGTTACCAGCTTTAGTCTCTACGTTTGTTATTGTACTATCTATTGTAGATTTTAAGCGTCTTGCAATTCCACTCTGAGTATAATTTAAAGTGCCATCTGGATTTTTGACTTCTTTATTAAATAAATTATATACTGCCATCGGGTCACTAGCTATTGCAGAACGTAGCTTTGCATCGTCTTTAATCACTAATTTTCCATGGTCAAGATAATTACTAGATGTTTCTATTCCAATATCACCTAACTGTCCAAAAGCTGTGGTAAGTCCGCTGATATTATTATATAAATTTTGTCTCATTTTATCTAATCCAGTAGTTAAGGTAGAGTCATACCTTAGCAATCCACTTTTTGCTTTATCTTCCCATAACTTGATCTGTGTATCCGTCATTGTAGATTTTTGTTCATCTGTTAATGGTAGATAATTACGATACTTTGGTTCGTCAATTTTTCCATTTATCTTATCAATGGTATCATTATACTTTGTGATGAAATCTGTTATCATATTATAAATACTGTCTGTATCAGTTGTTGAACTTATTGTAACTGGTGTAGCACCTGTCGTATTTTTTAACGTATATTGATACCCATTAACAGTGAATGTGTTACTAGCTCGATAGGTTTGTAAACCGTTTAAGGTAAATTCTGCATTTAGCCCATAAACGCCATGCCCAGCCGCGGCTGCAGTAGTATTGGTAGTTGTCCCCATTTGTAAAACATTGGTTAAGAAATCAGCCCCTGCTCCTCCTATCACGATTTCAGCATTTGCTGTATCATTTACTGTAGTTCCACCTACATCTCCTGAATTTTTAGCACCGATAGAAACAGTCTGCGTTTGAGCATCATAGAATGCTGTGGCATCTGTTGTTGATGATATTTTCCCTAAAATAGTATTGAGGCTATCTACCGCTGGATCAAATGTTACCGTTTGTGCTGCACCCAAGGTTCCATCCGCCTGAACTGCTTGAATGGTAAATGTATTTGCTGAAAATACTTGATTCGTGAATTTTGTAATCTGAGAGTTTATCGTAGCATTGGGATCAAAAGTAGGGTCCGCAGTGATTGCCGTTTGACTATACATGGATGCATTTTTTGCCAATTGAGTAATAGATAGTTGATTTGTGATATTATTGGTAGAACTAATATTAGAAACATCAACGGCAGCAGTGTTAGAGTTAACTATTTTTTGCTTCATAAAATTCGCTTGCAGATATATCCCATTGAATATGTTTTGACTTAAATCATCTAATAATTTGTTCATATCTCTATACTGATCACGTTGCCATTCTAATGTTTGTTTTTGTTGTGTTAACTTATCTAATGGCATTCTTTCTGCTTTCATAAGCTTGGCAACTATACTATCAATATCCATTCCAGATGCTAGACCCGTTATTCTCATTATAATTCCTCCTTATATTCTGTGATCTACTAATAGTCCAATCGATTCCAACATAGAAGCATACATGTCTAAGAATTTTTTTGGTGGAATTTCCCTTAAAACCTTCTTAGTATTAGTATCTACTACGTCTACATAATATTCATGTAGCTTTTCATGAAAGTGAAATCTAATAGATGTATGTTCAGGCTGTAAAAACTTATTCACAGCATCAACCTTTTGTTTTATTTGATCCTTTGAAATTTTTTCATCCTGTTTATTTGTATTTGCATTGTCTTTATTATTATTTATAGGCTTCAGCTCAGGTAAATCAACCTTTTCTCGACCAATATTAACAGGTGATTTAGTTGAATTTATTGATGATATACCTTCTATCCCCATAACTATACCTCCTTTTATATATATTTATATCGGTATTTCACTTAGTTTTTTTTAGATATTTCATAGAAAATTAATTATTAAATTTTGCAGGGTTTTATTAATTCTTCACGTCTAATATGATGGAAGGATAGAAAGGGGGAGGCAATGGAAAAAGATAAACAAGTCATTGAGGAAATATTAGCTGGTAAACAGGAAGTATATCGCGAATTCGTCTCCCGCTATCAAAATAGAGTCTATTCCGTCGCCTTAAAATATACAAATAACCCTAAAGATGCAGAAGATGTATCCCAAGAAGTATTTATCCAAGCATATAAATCCTTAGCTTCCTTTACCTTCCAATCTAGTCTTTCAACTTGGCTATATCGTATTACCATTAACAAATGTTTGGATTGGAAAAGGAAAAATAAAATGATGCTTTTGTATAACAGTAACGAATATACTAATCTTCTATTGCAACAAAATAAAATGAAACAACCTGAGGAATTACTATTATTGAAAGACCAACAATCATTAATTAAAATCTTACTAAAAAAACTTCCAGAAGGATATCAATCGGTTATCATCCTTTATTATTTTGATCATCTATCCTACCAGCAAATTGCTGAGCGATTAGGTATAGCTAAAAAAACTGTTGAATCTAGGTTATACAGAGGAAAGACATTATTAAAAGATTTATGGAAAAAGGGGGGATATGAATGAATTGTAAAATAAATGAGGAACAATTAATTTTATACTTAGAGAATCAGTTAACCCTAATGGATAAAAGAGTACTAAAAGAACATATTGAGAAATGCTATTCCTGTCAGGCAAAATTGATTGAGTTGTATGAATTAAAGGATATTTGGAAGAATCCTACAAATAGTCCACCACTCACTCTCATTGACAATATTATGGAGGGGATTTATCAGGAAGCATTCATTCAATCGACCAGCCTTTTCAGTAAATATAAAACTACAATACATGTTTTGGTCGCATCAGTAGCAACTTTTCTCCTGATTTATACTGGGTATTTTGGAGAAATACCAGCTTTATTAAATAAATTCAATTTAGCATTTACGAATGTAACTCATTACGTACAATTGACCACAGGTAAAGGGATAAACTTTATTTACGCTCTCAATTTTCAGCTTTTACAGTTTATTCATTCCTTTAAACTATTTTGAAAGTGAGGTAATAACGATGAAGAAATCAAAAGCACTTACCTTTTTTCTCTCTGCTGTTCCAGGTCTAGGCCATTACTACTTAGGGCAAATGCTAAGAGGTTTACAGATGATGTCATTCTTTTTTGGATCAATATTTATCCTTAGCTTTTTAAGATTAGATTATTTTCCTTTTCTACTGCCAATTATCTGGTTTTATTCTCTTTTCGATGCTCTTGAACAGCATCGTATCATCACGAAGGAGCAACAAATTATTGATAAACCAATGATTACTATTGAAAAAATTAAATTAAAGAAGCAGTGGGTAGGTTGGGGACTCATTATACTTGGTGGTTATCTGTTTTTAGACAAATTATTTTTCGATTTATTTAGCTACCGTTATTATGATACGTTTCGGGTTGTATTTGTCGCTGGAATATTTATTATCTCTGGTTGGTATCTACTTTCTGGGAAAAAAATATCTAAACAAAATCCTAAGGAAGAACATGCTGAAGGAGGAAATGCTTTATGAGACAATGGCGCGTAGGAACATTCTCGATGGGACTTCTACTAATTGCTTTCGGAGTACTATTATTAGGAAATACACTATGGCATATTGATATGAGTAAAATCATTGTTTATGGCTGGCCTATTATTCTTATACTGTTAGGCTTAGAAGTCTTATTATTTTCATTATTTAAAAAAGAGGGTAGATTAAAATTTGATTTCTTTAGTATCTTCATTTTATTTTTAGCCATCATGTTTACATTTGTCATCTATTCTGTACAAGAGACTGGTATCTTTTCAGCCATTCATAAGACCATCTATGATAGCTCCTACACCATCGACATCAATAAATCATTAGAGCTAGATGATTCTATCGATGAAGTAGAGGTTAATGCACCAAATGGTAGTTTATCAATTATAGGTAATGAAAGCAACAACGCTAATATTACTGGAACCATCCGAATCAGTGCAGCGAATAAAGCGGAAGCTGATAAATTAATAAAGCAGGTTCTTTCTATTAAAACAATTGGAAATAAAGCTATCATTCGTATTGAAAATAGTGATTCAATAAATTTATTTGATAGAAGTATATTAAAGGCAAATTTGCATTTATCTATCCCTAAGGATAAAAATATTAAAGCTAATTTGGTAAATGGCGATATTGACCTTAGACAGATGAATTGTAATGGAGATATCACAGGTGTAAATGGAAAAATAACATTAGAAGATGTAGAAGGAAATTATGAGATAAAAACAGTCAACGGGGAATTGTCTTTTCATAATATTCAAGGTGATTTAGATGCAAAAACGACTAATGGCAAAATTAACGTTAATAATGTAGCAGGTGCTTTAAATATTAGTTCAGTTAATAGTAAAATAAAAGTAAATTCTGACAAGGTGTTAGGTGATTGGTATGTAGAAACAGTCAATGGAACCATTTCTTTAGAGATTCCTAATAAAACCAATGCTACCATTTCCGCTAAATCTACCATCGGAAATATAACTGGAAATATACCATGGGCGGATGTTGACAAATCTGAAAATATAAAACTAGGTGCTAACAAAAAAGCTATACTAGGCGATGGCACCTACTCTATAAAATTAGAAAGTCAACATGGGGAATTATCAGTAAATACAAAATAAAGAGGTAAAATTACCTCTTTATTTTATTCTATAAAACTCCATTTTAAAGGAGTACCCCTTTTAACATCTTGGTTAACTCTTTTTCCAAGTACTATTTCATAGTACTTTGGTGGTAATCCATATCCTGGCCTTATAGCCCTAAGATTTTTTTCTGTAATAATTTCACCTTTCTTAATATCTTCCACTATATATAAAGAACGTCTATGTTTCATTGAAGCCATCTCTTTAATTGTAGGACCATAACTGACCTTTCCAAGAGATTGCCATGCCCTTTTCGTTTCTATAACTAATTGTTTCATTTCATCAGGTTCCATTGAAAAAGTAGCATCTACACCTCCATCATTTCTAGAAATCGTAAAGTGTTTTTCAATTAGTGTTGCTCCTAAAGAAACACTTGCAACGGATACTCCAAGGCCCATTGTATGGTCCGATAATCCTACTTCCGTACCAAACAATTCCTTCATATGAGGAATGGAAAGTATATTTGTATTCTCTGGTGTAGCTGGATACGTACTAGTCGTTTTTAACAAGATAATATTATTGTTACCTAATTGTCTAATAGTACGTACTGTTTCATCTAATTCAGCAACCGTTGCCATACCTGTAGATATGATCATCGGTTTCCCAATTGAAGCTATTTTTTTTATTAAAGGTATATCAATATTCTCAAATGAAGCTATCTTATACGCTGGTACATTTAATTCCTCAAGAAAATCAACTGCAGATAGGTCAAAGGGTGAGCTAAAACAAAGGAGTCCCAATTCTTCACAACGATCAAAAATAGGCTTATGCCATTCCCACGGAGTATAAGCTTGTTGATACAATTTATACAAAGACTGACCCTTCCATAAATTCTCATTATCATTAATAAAAAATTCACCTTCATCAATGTTTAGCGTCATAGTATCTGCTGTATAGGTCTGTAGTTTTACTGCATCAACACCTGTAGCTGCCGCCAAATCTACAATCTTTAATGCTCTTTCTAGTGATTGATTATGATTTCCAGACATTTCAGCAACAATAAAGGGCGGATACTCCTTACCAATTTTTTTATCCTTTATCGTAATTGACATTATTTGTATCATCCTCCATTATCTTTTCCAAAAATATCAGTAATAAATTTCTCGGTTAATTCTGTTAAAGAACGTATATCATAGTCAGCCTCATATTCTCTATCTTTTTTTATTTCAGCATATTGTCCTCTGATCAATCTAACTGTTTTAAACCCTAATGGCTTAATTCCTACAAAATCTTTATGCGGGTTATCCCCAATATAAACCACGTCTGAGGCTTTTACATTTTCTCTTTCACATATTTTGTAAAAGCAATACGGTGAAGGTTTTGAATTTTTTATACCATATCTATAGGTTATAAAAGAAAATTTTACTCGATTAATTAGTCCTAGTGCTTCCAACTTATTCTTTTGAACTATCTTGTTGCCGTCTGTTATTATATAAAGAGAATAATTTTTAAGTAGTCGAGTTAGAGTTTCGTTCGCATCTTCATATAATTTTATATTTGGGCTATGTTGACGGTATATTGAAATACATTTTCTAACCTTTTCTTTGCTATATATACTAAATTTTTTCAAAAGATCGTCAAAAATTTTTCCTCGTCCTAATTTAAGTCTCCTTGACATATACTCATAGCTTTCTTCGCATGGAATTGAGTATTTTTCTGATAAGTAATTTGCTACCTCTCTAAAGCCACTTTTCACAAAACTAAGTTCATCATATAGTGTATCATCAAGATCGAAGACTAAAACAGGCATTATTAATTTTCCCTCCATTTTATTCCACAACAAAATATGATATTAGTGGTGTTAATGGACTTCGTCTAAGTTTTACGTTATTGATACCAAAAACCTCTTTCAGTGCAATGGTTTCTCCAGGGAATGAATGATAATTTAATTCATCAAAAGCTATAATACTACCCTTCGTAACACGATCTTTAATAGCCTCTAGGCATTTTTTTGTAGGTAAGTAAATATCAAAATCGAAATATGCTAATGCAATAATGGTTTCAGGGTTATCATCCAGATACTCGTTAATTTTGCTCGAAGCATCGCCTTTAATAATTTCGTACTTTTTTATATGAGATAAAGGGCTTTCTGACTCATGGTATTTTAATACTTCCTCTAAATATTCTTCATAATTTACACTAACGTTATAGTCTCCTACCTCAACCTTTTCACCATCATTCTTATGAATTTCTGGGAATCCAGAGAAGGTGTCAAACCCAATAATTTTTCTGTTAAAGTTGTAGGGTTCATACATTCCTCTAAATGATTCAAACAAAGCCAAATTCTGCCCCCATCTAACTCCGAATTCCATGATTACACCATGCACATCTATAATTTTTTTATATAGTTCATGCATAAATAGAATTCTGGACAATGATTGCCTTTTTATATATAAACCAAGGTTATCTAAAGTCTCATTTTCTGGTAATGGGCTATTCTTATACAATTTATAAAAATTGTTTCTATTCTCTATTTCATTATTATTAGACATTCCAATTGTTTTTATTTTTTTCATATTTTATCTCCCACTATAAAAAATCCCGTTATTTGTCTACCAAGTCCTAATTCTGCCAATGCTTTGTATAATTGATTTGTTTTCTCTATAGAAATGCTGTGTAATAAATTTTCAACCTTGATCCGAGCTTCGTGAACTGATTTTCCAACCTTTTTGTCATGAATATAATTTGTGTTCTCATTAAATAGATTGAAGTCAATTGGAAAATCGCTGATAATATCCATACAGTTCAACCCACTATCATTACATATTGATACTAACCCTTCTCTATTATAATAAGAGATATGATCTGGATTAACAACCCAAAATGGATTTTGAACTACTTCATTCTTATATAAATTATGTTGAACGATTGAAAAATCATTTGGAACTTCAATGACAAGTACTCCATTTTCTTTAAGTAATTCCCGACAGTTTTTTAAGAGCTCCAAAGGATGAAGCACATGCTCTAACACATTATCAATCCAGATTACAGTATATTTGTTCCCTGAAATTAATAAATTTGATATTGTTTCATTGACGTCTCCTAATATAACATCTTTAACTATTTCCGGGTTATGAGTTCTACTTCCAAAATCGCTATAGTCTATACCAGTCACAGCCCACGAGAGTTCTTTAAAAAAGCTTAAAGCCCATCCTTCACCAAATCCTATGTCTAAAATAGAAGGATTAGCTTTTTCAGATTCCTTTAACATATCTTTAATTATCTCATATTTTTGTTGAATTTTATTTCGAATATATGTTTTTTCCTCATCAGAGTATTCATTTGAATACGTACTCTTTGATTCTTGATAATATTTATTTGCATAGTAATCCCTTAATTCATTTTCAGTGGGCTTTTTCATTAATTCATAATATCCATATTTATTTCTTATAACATCTGTGTACATTAATCCTCAACTCCTTCTATATTTGTTTTACAAACTTCTATTCTTGATTAAGTCTTCAGGGTAACGAATAAGCTTTTTTTCAGTAACAGATCTATAAAACTTATAATTCTTTATTGACTCTCCCATAGATTCTAATAAAAACCAATAGAAGCTATCTAATCCAACTTCTAGGCTTAAAACTGATGCCCCTCCAAAGCGACTATTAATTTCGATGATATGGAAGTCATCATTTGAATCTACTATTATTTGCATGACAATATGTCCGTATAACTCCAAATCTATTGCTATTCTCTTACATATATCTTCTAGTTTTTTATTCCGAATAGTAGTCGTAATTTGGGATTCCCCATTCACTATTTCATCCCTAGTACGTACAACAACACCTTTAACTTCTTTGTTTTTATCTATAAATAAATCTACACTAACCTCTGTACCTTTTATATATGGTTGAAAAATAGGTAAATCTAACAATTTTGCATGTTCAATTGAATCCTGTTTGTTTAAACCTATGCCAATAGATTGGGATCCAGCCCCAAACCTTTCTTTAACCACATATTTTTCTGAGTCAATCTCATCAATATCATTTGCAGTAGGAATTACTGGATAATCTAATTCTTTTAATTTCTGATAGAACTTATACTTATCAAGACAAATTTCAACTCCGTTAAACTCAGATATCATAACATAGATATTATTATGTTTAAATAAGTCCTTATTTTTTGCGTAAAATAATAATTCACCGTCTCTTGTAGGGATAATATATTTAATATCATTTTCTTTGCAATAATTAATCATATTCTCGGTAGAAAGCTCGTCCATTTTAGGCATTTGCCAAAATTCATCTATAAAATACCTCCCTATGCAATTGGGATTAAAATCTCCACCAAATATTTTAATCTCTCCGCCCAATTTCTCAACTGCTTTTCTTACATACTTTATAAGAGGTACCTTTTTTGATAAGCTAGTAATCAAAATGTTTTTAGCTTGTCTAACATTATCAGCTTTTTCCCTCTTCTCATATTCAATTATCTTTGGAATCGCAGTTTCTAATTTGTATTCTGGAAGCCAACCTGTTGATTTCTTAAATAATTCCATATTTGCTTCAGAGGCTTCAAAGGCATTGTCTCCACTTATTTCTTTTGTTTTCATATTAGGAAAATAATCTTTTAATATATCTAGAATCTCAGAAACACGACTTGCATTTCCATTACCTAGATTGACAATACCTTTAACATTACTTATTGCTAATTTTAAAAGTCCTTCAGCAACATCTTCAGCATAAATATAATCAAACAATCCCTCTTGATTATAGATGGTTAGAGTTTCTCCATGTAATAATGCCCTAATCCATCTAGATATAACATCTCTTGAATTTTTACCATAAACTCGATAAATACGGACTACCACTGATTCAAAACTAACTTGCTGGAATTTCTCAAGAAAACGCAATTCAATTTCATGCAGTAATTTTGCTACTCCAGTCAGATTTCTTGGATAGATGGGATTGTCTTCTTTTAAACTAATAGGTTTTTTTTGTGGCACAGAAAAAGTATAGAGTTCTGGATTATATATTAAATAACTAGATGCAAAAATCATCTTTTTTAAAGTCTTATTATCATTTAGGCAACTCATTAAATGATGAGATAGCTTTATGTTATGATGATAATTTTCATACCAAAAATCATACTCTTCTACTGATCTTTCAAACGATGCAGCAAGATGAAAGAAATACTCAGGAGAAAAATCATCTAATTCTTTCTTTGAAATAAAATTCAAATCTCCTTGTCTATACAAAATATCACTAGGCAATTCCATAGGTCTAGGCTTTAAATCTCCAATAAAAATAATTGCTCCCATACGATATAGTTTTTTTACTAATTCTGTTCCAATTACCCCTGCTCCACCACTAATAAAAACCTTTTTTCCCTTTAACATAATATTCTCCTTCTTTTATTAATCGTTTTTATTTAAGCAACCATGTATTAAAGAATCAACATATATGTCATTAATCTTTACATGTTCTTTCATACGCCCTTCAAATAAGAACCCGTTTTCTTCAAGAGTAGCAATATGTAATGGGCGAATATCATAGGTTTCTGTAAATAAACGGTTAAAGCTTAATTCATTAAACGCAACACCTTTTAATAGACGAAGAAAAATCGAGAACTCCTTCTCATAAATATTATTATCCTTCCATCATCAAGCAAAAAGGAAATCTCTGCTCTTTTACTCTCCCAGTCAATATTCGTTAATCCACCATATCCAATACATCTACTTTCATATAAAAAACTTAATAAGATTTGTTTAGGATTATTTTTATCAAATTCAGGAAATACGATATGATGAAAATAATGTAATTGATCTTCATCGGTAAGGACTTTATTTTGCCTTAAGACGTCCATTTGATTATTGCGCCATTGTTTAATTAGGTATAAATCTTCTTTACGAATAGAGGTAAGGGAATACTCCCCATCGAAGAAAGTATCATGTTTTAAAATTTTATATTCCAAATAAATCACTTCTTTTTTTATAAAAATTATTATTCTCCTAATTTCTTTTGTTCTATATGTTTATTAATATCTATCCATTTTGGATGAAATTGAAAAGTATATAATATATCTACCATTGTAAAATTTCTATTTTTTTTATATTGCTCTTCGATTATTTTCTTAATTAATAGAAAATCCTCTTCTGTATCAACCGTCCATCTATACTTACTTTCATTACTCTTATTTTCTACATTTGCAATCTGAAATTTATCTGTATTCTGATAAATATAAGGGGTTACATGCTCCCTTTCATATTTCTTCTTAGCATTATAATATGCATTCACTAATGCCTCAAATGAGAAAACCTCTGTATCCATACCACGAGGGAAAGTTCTTACTAAAGAATTTGAAACATAATCATAATTATTATTTGATATTAAATAATAATTAATCACTTGATCAATAACATAAGGGTCAATAACTGGACAGTCAGAGGTTAAGCGTATAATGATGTCTGCTTTTGCTATAACAGCAGCCTCATAATATCTAGAAAGAACATCCTCTTCTGAGCCTCTGTAGTATTTTATCCCTAGCTTGTCACATAGATTGACAATTGGTATATCTGTTTCATTAATTGTTGTGGCGATTACAATTTCATCGACTAATTTTGAACGTTTGACCCGTTCTATTTGATAGGCTAACAAGGGCTTTCCTAATACTTCCTTTAATACCTTACCTGGTAATCTAGTAGAAGTCATTCTTGCTTGAATTATCGCTACTTTTTTCATTTTATTCCCTACCCTGCATAAAATTTAATAACTTTTTGAACGGCATGAATTACGTCCTTAACATCCTCTGCTGACATTTCAGCCACAATGAAAGGCTTATCATTTTTACCTATTCTTCTACCTGCTATCGTTATATCCCTCATAATTCTTTCTCCTTATCATCATCAGATATTTAAAAACTCTTTTAGACGTAGTTTGTTATTTGTCCAGTCTTCTTTAAAAGTTGCAAAACTAATGATATCTTCGTAATGACCATTTTTAAGAATATGTTTCATTAATATACCTTCCTGTGAAAAACCTAATTTTTTATGAAATTTTATACTGGCTTGATTAAAGCCAAATGCTTCACCAACTATTTTATGTATAGATAATTTTTCAAAAGTATAGGTGAGACCAAAATATCCCATCATTAATCCCGTGCCCTTAGGTAAATCCTCTTCTCCCAAATAAAATCCCTACATGCATTTATTATTTTTTCTATCTATTTGATAAAAATGAATAACACCTACAGGAGTATCATTTACTTCGAAAATATGAAAGGATGTATTTATATCACTTTTCATTCTATGAAACCAAGCTTGGTGTTCATCACTTGAAATGAGGGCATCTGTATACATAAATTGACTAATTCTTTCAGAGTTCCACCATGTTAATACTCTTTCCAAATCAGATTCCTTTATTTCTCGTAATTCATAATTCTCCATTTAAATAGCCTCCATCATAATATCTAACAAACTTTTCAACTCATCAGAATGATTATCCATCAATTCTAATCCGTTTTCACTCATTTTTGATATTAATGCAGGATTTTGAATCAATCTATACAACGTATCGGAGAGCTTTTCTATGGTTACTTTGTTATCATATCCTAGATTAATGACTGCCTCTTTACTAGCTACTTCCTCTGTTACGTCAAATTGATTTTCAGCTAATATCATTGTTATTGATGGTAACCCTAAATAACATCTTTCCCAAGTAGAACTTCCACCAGCACCTATTGCTAAGTCAGCATTTACAATAAGATCTGCGATATTTTCTACTTGACAATAATAGTTAAAATTAGCCGATATTTCGCATAATTGTTTTATATTTTCTTTATTTGGATTAGATTGACCAACAATGACATCAACCGCTATGTTATTTCTTTTTTCTCCCATTAATTGAATGGCTTTAATTGCTTTTTCTGTTGAATTAGTGGGATCAGATCCGCCAAAAAAGATTAAGATTCGATTTACTCTTCCATCTCGTTTTTTTAAAGATGACTTTGCTAATTTAAATTCCTTGCGTAGCAAAGCAAATTGCGGACCTAAAAGTTTAATACAGTTATTAGGTACTAAATTATCATATCTATTACCTAAATTAGGATATAGATTTTGATCTAATAATATATCACTATCATGCTCTCTATTTGCTAAATCATCAATAACTACAACTTTTTTTGTGTGTTTTTTTACTTTTGTTTCCCAGCTTTTATCGATGGCATAGTGATCGACAATAAGCCAATCTATATCATGATTTTTTTCTAAAATATGAATAGTATCCTCTACATCCTGTTCCATTGAACTACCTAACCAATGAATATAAGATTGATCATTATTAAGAATATCGAATATCTTTTTCACTGGTAATCTAAAAACAATATATCCTTTATCTTCAATAAAGTCACATAGATTGCCAGGTAACTCACGACAAATAAAAGAAACTTTTGCGCCATTCTCTTTTAATTCTTCAGCAATCGTTAATGTTCTCATCACATGACCTGTACCAATGATAATCGAAGCATCTACCCTAATAAATACTTCCATACCTTTTACTCTCTCTTCTCTCATGATTATTCACCTAATTTTTTTTATTCAATATGATTATTAATATTTGTCCATTTCGGAAATTTAATCATTAATTCTAATAAATCTTCTAGTGAAAATAATTCATTTTGAGGATAGATATTTTCTATTATTTTTTTTATAAGTTCAAAATCCTCATTCGTATCTACTGTCCAACGATAATTACTAACATCCTTCTCATATGTTACATTCCCAACTAAAAACTTATTTGTTTTATACAAATAAGGAGTGACATGCTCTCTTTCAAAGTTTTTTTTCGCTTCTACATGAGCTTTTTTAAGAGAAAGAAAAGAAAATATTTCAGTATCTAATCCTCGTGGATAACTACGAACTAAGGTATTAGAAACATAATCATAGTTTGGTGATTTTATATAAACACTGATTACTTTATCTATTTCCTTAGGATCAATAAGAGGGCAATCGGATGTTAGTCTAATAATGACATCAGCATTATTATACATAGCAGTATAATAAAATCTTTCTAGTACATCTTCTTCAGAACCCCTAAAATATTTTAATCCTAATTTGTCGCAAAAATTTATAATTGGATCATCCGTTTTATTTGTTGTGGTTGCAATGATTATTTCATCAATCCATTCCGAACGTTTCACTCTTTCTACTTGATATTATAATAAAGGCTTACCAAGAATCTCTTTCAAGACCTTTCCTGGTAGTCTAGTAGATGTCATTCTAGCCTGTATAATTGCAAACTATTTTCATTATCTACACCTACTTCTTATAAAAATATATCACTTTTTTAACTGCCTCGATCACATCATCTACATCCTTCTCAGTCATTTTTGGAAACAATGGTATGGTAATAATTTGTTCATAATGACTTTCTGCCCGTGGACATAAACCCTGTTCATATCCAAGGTCCTGATAATATGGGTGAAAGTAAACAGGAATATAATGAACATTAACGCCTATGTTCTCCTTAAGTAATGCTTCAAATATTTTTTTCCTACCAACCTTTAATTTAATTGTATTTAAACGGATAATATATAAGTGCCAGCTCGAATCGCTATCAGTAGATTGATATGGAATAGTAAGTTCTTTCATTTTTGAAAAAGCATCATTATACATTTTTACATATTTCTTGCGTGTTTCAATAAATCCTTTTAATTTATCTAATTGACTAATCCCTAAAGCGGCTTGAATATCCGTCATCCGATAATTATAACCAAGATATTTCATCTCATAATACCAAGGTCCATGGTTAGCAATTAAGTCAGAAGGATTTCTTGTAATGCCATGAGTTCTAAACTGAATAAGTCGATCATAGTATGCTTTATTATTTGTTGTAATGACTCCACCTTCTCCAGTTGTAATATGCTTAACAGGGTGGAAACTAAACATCGTCATGTCAGATATTGATCCTATTTTCCTACCTTTATAAGTAGCCCCTAACGCATGGGCAGCATCTTCAATTACTATTAGGTTATGTTTTTTTGCTATCCTTAGAATTTCATCTAAATCAGCTGGTTGTCCTGTATAATCAACAGGAATGATTGCTTTTGTTTTATTTGTAATTAATCCTTCAATTAATTTAGGATCAATATTATAGGTTTTATTATCAATATCTGCAAAAAAAGGAATACCACTTTGATATAAGATACAATTCGCACTCGCAGCAAAGGTCATTGGTGTCGTTATCACCTCATCACCATTTGCAATTCCTGCTGCAAAAGTAGCACCGTGAAGTGCAGCTGTACCATTACTAAATGCTACTGCGTATTTTGCGCCAACATAATCTGCTAATTTTTTTTCGAAAATTTCGATAGAAGGACCTGTAGTTAAATAGTCACTTTTTAAAACTTCGATTACCGTCTGAATGTCTTCATCATCTATCCATTGCCTACCATATGGTAAAAAAGAATTCCTAATAGGTTGTCCATTTTCAATCACAGGTTTATCCATCATCGATTCTCCTTAATAGAGTTATATTTATTCAGGTGGCATTTTGACTTAAATCATGTTTGTATTTTTTATCCATTGTTCTGTTCTTTTAATTCCTTCTTCTAATGAAATCGTCGGATTCCAATCTAATAAATTTTTAGCCTTACTGTAGTTACACAACAGCTTCTGTATTTCACTTTGTGGATGAATATGTTCAACATGCTTTATTTTACTTTCATCTTTTACTATTAACATTGCTAAATCATTTATACTAATATCTCTTCCTAAACCAGCATTCACAATTTCGCCATTTACCTTGTTAGAATATCCTGATTCTATAATAAACCTTGCTGCATCTTCCACATATAATAAATCTCTAGTTTGTGTTCCATCTCCATAGATATTAATGGTTTTATTGTTTAATTTATTTTTTATAAAGATGGCAACTACTCCACCTTCACCTCCTGTTTTTTGAAAAGGACCATATGTATTAAATGGTCGAATCACTACGGTAGGTAATTGGTAGGCAAAATAATAGGAAAGCACCATATTTTCTGCTGCTATTTTTGATCCAGCATAGGGTGAAGCTGGTTTAATTGAATGTCTTTCTGTAATACCATTTTCATCATTTGCTCGATCATACACCATACAAGTGCTCATAAATACTAGTTTTGTTGAATACTTTTTGCATTGCTCCAGTATATTGAATGTTCCTATAGTATCATTTTCAAATGTTGTTTTTGGATCATCGATACTATCTTGTACATTGATACTGGCGGCTAAATGATAGACTATATCAAACTTTTGTTTAAAAGTCTTATCAATTAATTCATTATTTTTAATATCTCCTTCAATTAACCCCATAAAATTACTGTTATTCTCAAACTCAATAACATTTTCCTTTTGACCATTCGATAAATTATCTAATGCCCATACTTGGTGCCCATCATTTAATAGTTTTTTTACCACCCATCGCCCAATAAAGCCGGCACCACCAGTAACCAAAACTTTTTTCATCGACCTATCCTCCATTAAATTAATTTCTCTTCTATCATCAATAGGCGTAATGCTTCTTTTGAAATTGGTTTTTCTTTATGGGAACTATAGGTTCCTACTACAGCCCTTTTTCCATCTATATATTTATCATTATTCTTATTAAATGGAGATGGAATAACAAACATATCTTTTAATTCAATTGCTCCTTTTGACTCTTCTTCAAGCATTAATTCTTCATACATTTTTTCTCCCACTCTTAAGCCAATCTCTTCAATCTTAATCGAATTGCTATCCAATTCATTTTTTTTAGCTGTTTCTTCAATGGTCAGCTTTGCTAAGTCGCTTAATCGTATTACAGGCATTTTCAATACAAAAATATCGCCACCCTTTGACTCTTGCATTGCCTTTATTGTAAGTTTGGTTGCTTGGGTTAAAGTCATCATAAATCTTGTCATTCCCATATTGGTTACAGTAATTTTCCTTTGTTCGATAATTTGTTTTTTAAACAATGGAATCACAGAGCCCCTTGAACCCATTACGTTCCCAAATCTAACAACTGAAAAAATAGTATCATTCGATCCTTTATGAAAATGTGCTGCAGCTACTAATCTTTCGGCAGTTAGCTTTGTAGCTCCATATGTATTTGTAGGAGATATCGCCTTATCTGTACTAGTAAATACAACTCTTTTTATATTCATTTCTAAGGCTGCTCGGATCACATTATTGGTCCCTATAATATTGGTTTGAACTGCTTCAAAAGGATTATACTCACAAGAGGGAACATGCTTCATAGCTGCTACATGAAAAACGTAATCAATCCCATTCATAGCTCTTAGGATTCGTTTGTAGTCTCTCACGTCACCTATTAAAAATCTTAAATTATGAATATCTCTCCATTCATTCTGCATTTCAAATTGTTTATATTCATCTCTGCTTAATATTCTTACTACCTTTGGATTATCCTTAAGAATATGATTTAAGATCCCCCTGCCTATTGAACCTGTACCACCTAGTATTAGAATGCTTTTATCAGTAAAAAACAAGGAATCCATCTCCTTTTAATTAATCGACTATTTCATTAACCATTTTTTTGAATTTTGTACGAAAATAATCTATATCAATGTCAGAAGAAACTAGTTGTACATATTCCTCTAATTTAACATTCATACATCCCTCTATAAACGCTCCACCTTGCGTGGCATTATAAAATGCTATATTGCCATTTCTTCTAATATAGTTTTCAAACCACTTTTTATAAACTAATAAATTCATAGAGGTTAAAACCTTATCATCTTCATAGTAATTTTTTACAAATTGTAGATTCTGCATTTTCACATCATTTATTTTCCGATAATTGTGTGTCCCAACTGTATGTGTCTCATTATTTGTATAAGCTAGGTCTTGTCCAATAAAAACAACCTGCTTAGCCCCTAGCTTGACCATCCAATCTAACAAAGTGGTAGCAACAGACCCACCTGTATTAAGTAATGGTAGCCCTTTTTCATTAGCTATTTTTTCTGCAGGAATAAAACCTTTTTGTAAAAGCATTATTTTTGGACCCTGATATAAAGATATAACTTTAGGAGAAATTGTCGCTAAGTAAAATAGTGGAATTTTTTTAAGAATCGTAGGCTTGATATTCAAAAATTGCTCTTGTAAAGAATCAGCAGGATCAGTCATCATAATAAAATCTGGTATTATATCGTTATGAACTAATGGTTTTAATGCTGTACCAACTGAACCTATTAATACTTTACTAGCATTTTCTTTTAAAATAGGAATCGTCTTCTTTAATGAGGGACCTGCAGAAACTAGTACCATCGGAATTTCCTCTAAAGAATTAATAAGCAAATGATATTTTAAACTACTATCTTTAAAATTTATATTAAAGTGCTGTTCTAAAATTCCTCTATCCTTTAGCATGGTTTTCGTATTTAATTGATAAATTTTCAATAATTCCTTTAAATCATTTAAATGGCTAGGTATAATTCTTAATGATGACTCATGAATTAATAGATAGAAATTATTTTTATAACTTCTCCATTTATTTGATATAAAAGTCTTATCATCTGTTATATGAATAGTAACTCTTTCATTTCCAAATAGTTCCTCAAAATCTATTTTATCTTTGATAAATTGATAGAACTCCACATTCCAATCCCAAACCTCTATTTCTTGATATGTATTTTTTGTTTGTTCTAGTAATTCGAATATATGATAACCACAGCCTAACCCGTATACAATAATTTTACTCCTGTTTTTTATTTCATCCATATGATAGGTTATAAATCTTTTCGCTTCCTTCTGAGGATCATAAGAACTATGCAGAAAAAAGTCTTTCTTTTCATCTATTACTAAACAAGTTAGGCTTCCCGATTTCGTCTCTTTTATTCGAAACATAAATTATTCATCTGCCATCTCTTCTTTAAGTTTTATTATTTCATCCAAAAATATAGTTAAATCCTCTTTTAATTCATAGTCTAAAATATCGGAAAATAAAACAAAATCTTCATTTTTAAAGGATTCTTCTAATTCATTTAGCTTCTTATTTAATAGTTTTATATCTATATTATTCAAATAACCATTTTTAGCGTTCTGAATAGCCTTTATCCCATCTATTATCCACATCATCCCACCAAAATAGTTATTTAATATCCTAAATGCCTCTCCTTCACGACCAGCTTGAATCTTCCCTGCTATGTCTTCAGTTGCTTGTATTAATTTGGGTAGATAGTTTATTTGTGAATCTACTAGATTTATTAAATCTTGTTTCATTTTGATCCTCCAGTTATATATTATCAAAAATCTCTTTTAACCTTTTAGCAATCTGATTTAATTTATCATATAGGTAATAATTCTTTTTACCGATATCCAACATTTCTTCGATATCATTTTCATAACTTTTCTCATAATCCCAAGTATCTAATTTAACCAATAGAGGTCGTATGATAAAAAACATAAATGTATCTTTCATTTCCTCTAATTTCATTTTCTCGTCTAACAAATCTAATTGCTCTATAAATCCGGTAATACTCTTATCTAAAGGATTATCTTTAATTCGATTCAATAATTCCTCTGCAATTTTCTTCCCTTCAGAGGTATTTTCTATTATCTCTTGGATTACTTTTTTATTACTTTCGATATCACTATAAAACCTCTCTTTATTGACTGTATGTTTAGATTTAGAAATAATTCTATTAATTATGTAATCAATATCCATTTCTGTTAAACAAAATTTATCAATAAATTCCTGAAAATCAATTATTTTTGTTCCTTCGATTCTTGCCCCTCGTTTTGTCGCATTATAAATATTTTGATTTTTAGAAGTATTCAGGTAATGCTCAAACCATTTTTTCATAGATAAAAAAGAAAAATGGGAATTAATGATACTGCCATCATTAGCCTCTAATTCGACCTTTTGCTTATTATCAACTGATGGTTTAATCAATTTCCTATGCTTATTGCCTGGCGCATGGGAATATCCATCTATATATCCTAAATCTTGCCCAATAAGGCATATTGGTCCATCTGAAATTTTACAAGCTATATCTAATGTTGTATTTGCGACTGATGGCCCTTTAGCGGTTTCGCCTGGATCAAATTTTATCATTTGATTATACCAATCTATAAATTTGTTATTTTCCATTTGAAAGATAACCTTTGGTCCTTTATATTCATCAAGAATTTTTCGATTAATCATTGGTGTATAAAATAATGGTATATCCTCATAATCAATGTTTTTAAAATGTTTATAATTCGCTTCTCCTCCATCTAAAGAAACGACAATATGAGGTTTTATCCCATAATGTTTTAACGTTGTAACTGCTGAACCAGCAGCAATAATTAACGCCCGATTACGTACACTCTTTAATAAATCCAATTCTTCTTCAAGGGAAGGACCCGCAGCAACAATAATTACTGGTAATGAAAATTGTTTCCTAAAGCTATTAAATGGAATTGATTTGATAGCATGTTTCATATTTAATAGATAGTTTTCATGCCACTCCTCTGAAAAAAGAAATAAAGTATTAAGTACTACTCGATTTAACCAAACTGCTTCTTTTACCGTCTTGGAAATATCTAACACCTTATTCGGAAAGATTTTATCGTAATTAGCAGATATATACATCTTAAAAAGAGTTAAATATCTACTGCCAATCATGCTATAAAGTTTTTTCTCTAAATCAATTAATATATCTCCTATATGAATAATAACTTGGTCGTTATTTAATAAATCAGTTAAATCCACCGTTTCCATACTTTTATGAAATAATTCTACTGAAGGTTCAATAATTAGGAGAAAATCTTCTTTATCAAACTTAGATAATAAAGATTTCGCAAGATATCCCAACCCATTTCCTATTATAATATGCATATTCCCCATTGTATATAATTCATCAGCTATTCTCTCTGCTTCAAAAATTGGTTTATATCTACTATGAAGATAATAATAATGATTATCCTTCATTATTTTAACTGTATATGCTTCTTCCTTTTTAGCTGGTTCCGATACTATGTTATCTGCAATAGAGGTGATATGATATTCACCATATCTTTTCGCATAAGCTTCCTTATTTTTTGTAATTACACTCATCAAATTGAACTCCTTATTTATAAATTGGTAATTATGAAAAAGAGCCAAAGGAAAAATCCTTCGACTCCTTTTAATAAGTTAAGCTTAACGAAGTAATTGAAGTACACTTTGTGGTAATTGATTTGCTTGAGCTAGCATGGATTGAGATGCTTGAACAAGAATGTTGTTCTTAGTGAATGCCATCATTTCCTTAGCCATGTCCACATCACGAATACGGGACTCAGCAGCTTGTAGGTTTTCAGCACCAGTATCTACGTTATTAATCGTATGCTCTAAACGGTTTTGAACAGCACCAAGCTTAGCACGGGTAGTAGAAACCTTAACAATAGCTGCATTAATATTACTAATTGCAATTCCTGCATTTGTAATTGTATCAACAGTAATAGCAGCTGCCGAAAGACCAATAGCTGTGGCAGTCATACCAGCACTTACAGTTAATGTAATGGATTGACCATTATTAGCTCCAACTTGGAATACATAGGAACCAGCACTTGAAAGAACATTCTTACCATTAAATTGTGTTTGGTTTGCAATTCTAGTAATTTCGCTCTGTAGTGCTGTCATTTCATCACCTATAGCTTGACGGTCTGTGGTTGAATAAGTACCGTTAGCAGCTTGTACTCCTAATTCTCTCATACGTTGAAGGATAGAATGAGTCTCATTAAGAGCACCCTCAGTTGTCTGAATTAATGAAATACCATCCTGTGCATTTCGGCTAGCTTGCTCTAAGCCATGAATTTGACCTCTCATTTTCTCGGAAATAGCTAAACCTGCAGCGTCATCACCAGCACGGTTAATGCGGTATCCTGAAGATAATTTCTCTAAGGATTTCGCTGTAGATGCACTGTTAAAAGAAAGTGAACGAAAAGTGTTTAAAGCCATAATATTGTGTTGAATTCTCATGATATATTTCCTCCTTGAATTTTGTATTCCCACATCCTTGTGGTAAGATGTATCAGTTCATTCGGCCGATATGAACAAATACCTTATTTATAATATCGTATCATAGCCATATAAACTTTCTGCCTTTATTTACTTCATTATCCCCATTTTACTCTATTTTTCATCAAATATCGCCCTAAATCATCATGTTATGTATCTCTGTTATTTTTTTTCTGTAAAAATTTTTGAAAATCTATGATGGATACATTACGTTTAGCAGCAAGTTCATTTTCATTTTTTATCAGCATATAGATTTCTTTTCGATGTATATCCACATACTTTGGAGCAGTTATTCCTAATTTAATCTGGTCCCCTTCTACATCTATAACCGTAATCTCAATATCATCACCTAAAATGATTGATTCTCCTTTTTTTCTCGTTAAGACCAACATATTATTCTCCTCCTTTTTGTTGAAGGTGAGGAAACAGTGGGGTCCTTGTAATATAGGTTGAATCATTCAAAATGACTTGCTTTGCTTTTTTATTCTTCATATTAATAATGATAGGTGCTCGTAAATTAATCGTCGTCTCTTGAAATGCTTCTGGAACCGATAGGATTCCCCATACAGAGACGTCCTGTTCAGCTTCAATCTTCAGCTCATTAATTGACAGTTCATCAATATTAAATGCATAGTCAGGAAAAAATGCAAAGGGATCTGCCATGGAGAACATAAGGTTAGGACTGTTTAATGATTGCATAAATACCAATGGATTTTCTTCTTCAGGCTTTATGATGATGAACTCATTTTCCTTTTC
Organism: uncultured Bacillaceae bacterium; assembly: GCA_964514395.1. Classification (GTDB taxonomy): domain Bacteria; phylum Bacillota; class Bacilli; order Tepidibacillales; family Tepidibacillaceae; genus CAZEQK01. Next base: position 5,513 of record CAZEQK010000021.1, on the reverse strand, counting down.
AAACCCAGGAATTCCTTTTTCAAATCGTATAATCTCATCTGCTATGTATTCAATATCTCCAAAGCTTGCTGTTTTTATCGTACTCATATTATCTACCTCCAAAATTAATGTAAAGTGAAACTTCATTTAGATGATTTACCTTATTATCGGCATTGTCCATCGGATAAAAAAATAAGCTATAGTATATACACTATAGCAAAATCTATTATTTTTAAATCATTTTATCTACTTTTGAGAAACTTATTTTTAAATAATCCTTTTGTAAAAGATATATGTCTAACTTTCCATGTGTATAGGTAATAATTGGTTTCGCGATAGATACATTGATTTGAGTTTTACCCCCATGCCATTTCATATCTAAAGAGCCAGGTATCACATCATATCTCACATTCAAGCTTGATGCTTCCCCTAGATAGTTAATCTCAGGAAGTTTAAATAGATCTTCCTTCGCTAGCTCTGGAATCGGATCTTGTTTGTTTTGTATTGCTGCTAATTGATCCCCATCTTCTGCTATCTTCCCAATCGCTTCAATCCCTATTTGTTTATATTGTTCGCTTACATTCTTAGATTCCTCTACTGGAGGAATTTTCCCATAAGCAGCCCATGCACTAGATTGATCAATCAGCACTTTGGCGTCCTTATGCCTTATCTCCACCTTTACTTGCTCTTGATGAATATCAATCTTTGCCTTAGGTTGCTGTATAAGGAGTTCAGCTCGTTTTGATCTCATCCCTATTTTAGGGTATTGATGCTCTATATGTAGTTGAGAAATATTATTCATAAAAATATTCCCCTTTACTAATTCTTCTTATTTAAGAAAATCTGCAAGTGTTGGTACAATAATTCTCGACCCTGTTGAAAGCGATGCTTGATAAACATTTTCTTCCGTTTTTAAATTCACCATTACCTTAGCCACATCTGTATCCTCCGTTTTTGATAACAAGGACTGTAGGTTAATCCCTTCGTTATCAAGTCGATTGGTTATTAGGTCAAGTCTATTTGATTTCGCACCTACTTCAGACCATTTCACTAATACTTTATCCATTCTGCTGTCTATATTTGTTAATAAATTCCCTACTGCAGCATGGTTGTTATTATTTAACGCATTCCTTAAATCTACTAATACTTGAAAGGCATTAGTAGGATCGGTTCCATTCCCAAATAGTTCATTACCGGTCACATTCACAGGTATAGTTACTCCTGTACTTACCTCTAATTGATTAACACCAATATCTGTAGAGGTTGTCTCGGCCGTACCCACAACATATGGTTTAATATCTGTTTGTTGACCGTTAAATATATATTTACCATTAAACTGACTATTACCCAGTTGAACCATTTGTTGATAAAGCTGATCTATTTCTTTTCCCATGGCATCCATTGCTTGTGCTGGATTTGTACTATTGGCTCCTTGCACAGCAAGCTCCCTTGCACGTTGTAACACGCTATTTACCTCACCAATAACTTTATCATTTTTATCAGTCCATGATGTAGCAGAACCAATATTCCTTTTGTATTGTTCATTTGCATTGATCTCACTTCTATATCTCAAAGAAAAACTCATACCTACTGGATCATCAGAGGGTTTGTTTATTTTTCTTCCTGTAGACAATTGATTCTGTAAATCACTCATTTTAGTTAAATTATTATTTATATTTCTTAGCATTTGTGAATTTAACATGCTTTGTGTAACTCTCATTGTCGTATTACCTCCATACTAACTTATTAGCGACCAACAACTCCCATACCGTTAATAATTTTATCCAACATTTGATCAATCGTAGTAATCATTCTCGCTGAGGCATCATATGCATGCTGATATTTAATCATATTTGCCATTTCTTCATCTATGGATACACCACTTACGGACTGTCTTTGACTATCTACTTGATCTACCAATATTTGCTGGTTTTGTGCTTGTCTTGTTGCTTCCTGTGATTGTACTCCGATCTTTCCTATCATCGAACGAATATAATCTCCAAAGGTTCCTTGCCCATTTATTGCAGAATTGCCAGTTCCAGATGCTGTTGAGAAATCAATAAGCGTATGGCTTAATTGTCCTGCCCATAGTGCCAATTGATTATCTCCCTTTACTACTTTTTCTGTTGTGCCAACCATATAGGTTCGAGTTGAGGTAGCAATATTTCTAACATCGCTTTTTACACTTGGATTTAAGGTTATATTAGCAGCTGTAAAATTACTACTACCATCCTTCGTAGTAAAAAACGCACCTCCAGCTTGAAGTGGATCCTGCATGGTATATCCAAGCTGATGCAGGCCATTAAACCCCTTTACTTTAACGGTTAAATCACTACCTAACGTTCTTGCTGCTCCAGTAAAGGTTAAAGTAGTATTATCTGGTAAAGTAACCGTTGTATTATCAGGAAGAACGGTTCCTGCTGGCAATGTCAATTGAAACTCACCATTTACCAAACCGTTTACCATTTGATCTAATTGTCCTTGAAAACTGTTTGTAATTTGATCTCTAGAATAGATATATCCATAGATTTCACCACTATTGATATCAGCTGGTAACGCATTTGCATCTAAAGGGGTAGACTGGTTGGCTGCAACCAGCTGAGTGTTACCTATTTTAATAGTATAGCCCTTTGAAGTATTGGTAACATCTATATTAACAAGCTTCGATAATTTATCAGTCAATAAATCTCTTTGATCCCTCAAATCGTTTGCTTTATCACCTAAAGCCTCGATATGTAAAATCTGATCATTTAGCTTAGCAATTTGGGAGGTTATGGTGTTTAGATCAGTTACCTTTGCGCTAATACTATCATTTAAGTCCTTTTTTAAATCTGTTATTCTATTTGCAACACTATTAAATGCATTCGTCATTGTAACTGTTTTTTCCATCACTACAGATCTTTCGGTCAAACCATCTGGTCTGTTTGCTAAATCCTGTAAAGATTGCCAGAACCCATCTACCACTGACCGTAATCCACTTTCTGATGGTTCATTGATGATAGATTCAATTTTATCTAAAGTGTCTTTGCGAACATTCCATTCACCATATTGTTTATTCTGATTACGATATTGCCCATCCAAAAAAGATTCTCTAAGCCGGTCGATATCAGAAAACTTAACCCCAGTTCCGAGTTGCCCTGGTGCTGTGCTATGGGAAATTCCTGGAACCTCAATTGCTTCAGCTGCTACAAAATTTACTCGTTGCCTAGTAAATCCTTCCGTATTTGCATTAGCAATATTGTGTCCAGTCGTTTGTAAGGCTGTTTGCTGTGAAAATAACCCTCTTCTTGCCGTTTCTAATCCATGAAATGTGGAACGCATATTTCCACTCCTTTTTATGCCTTTTTATCAAAAAAACCATTTGACGAAGTAATATTCGCTGTTTTTGCTTCGGGTTTTGAATAGGTATAGGACTGAGTTTTAGGCCCTGTAATATGCTCAAGTGAAGTGCTAATATAGTCTAGAGAATGCTCGATTAATTGCGTATTTAAATCATTTAATTGTTTTATTTCCTCGATACTTGCTTGCAGTTTTTTGTTTACTTCTATTAATTGTTCTTTTTCAGCACTTGATTTAATACTATCGATTAACTCAGTCATTGTAATTTCATTCGTTTGATATTGACTTTCTTCCAAATAAGCTTGAATACTATGCACTCGCTTTTCTTCGAGCTTCCCTATTTTTTTTACCCAATTGGATTCCAAATTTATTAGTTTTGATAGCTCATCGATTTTTCCATTGATTAGAATTTGTTTTTTTTGTTTAGCTAGATCAATCATTTCCATATATAGATGATAAATCTCATTTAGAATCCCTAACAAACTATCCAACGAAGCCATTAGATATTACCCCCATCATAAACTCACTTGGTAAACCACTCAAGTAGTTTTGCGGCTACTTTTCTTGAATCCACTTGATATGTGCCATTGTTAATCTGCTCTTTTATCTGCTTAACTTTATCTTTGTTTACCACTTCTTTATTTTGTTCTAGTAGGGCTTTTGCCTCATTTGAAATAGATATCTCATCTTTTTTCGATGTTTTATTCTTTAGACTTTTATCCTTTTGATTCGACTTTTTATATTTATTTACACCTTGCAATCTTTCAATATCATTAATCTTCACGTCATTCACCCCTTAAACAAAAAAACGATATATACCTTATAATATATATCGTCTTCTATAAAAATATTATTAAGCCGTTTATTCTTAATTATTCCCATATAACTTTTATTATTGCATGAATACTCTTTATTTCTTCAAAGTTTAATTATTTATTATTAAACCGATCATTTATTTTAAAATATATATTTTTTTCTCTTTCCTCTTCTACAGTCGCGTCATCGCCTAAAACCTTTTTTATGCTATTATTTAACCTATCTGAACAAGTTTTACAGAATCTACCTTCTGAAATAACTGTACCACAGGTTTCACAAGGATAACCAAGGTTTGGTAAATCAGCAACCGAAATTCGCCCTTCTTTTATAAACCTAGTAATCTGTTTAACCGATACCTCAGTAGCTTCACTTAACTGGTAAATATTAACCAATTTATGCTCTCGTAAATATTCAGCACAAACATGATACTCTTCTTCTATTTTTTGTAAACAAGCTGGACATTTATCGTTATTCTCTCTAACAAAAATTCTCCCACAACGTATGCAATTTTCAAGAGAAGCTCCCATGTGACTACCTCCTTCAAACCTTTACTAACCTATACATTAATATTATTGAATTTATCATTACTCTCAGTTTATACAAGAAAGTCCAATTTGTCATCGTCTTTTTGACCTATGTGTGATTATCTTTTGATAATGTCACTATGGGAGAGGCACATTATCAAATGACACAAAAACAACTAAATAGATTTACTGCAATCTCTAACACCATTAATGGAGTTATGACAATCTCAGAAGCTGCTATTACGCAAGGATTAAGTGAACGACAAGTAAAACGACTAAAGAAGGGAGTTCAAACATATGGTCCTGAATTTTTAATCCACAAAAATAAAGGTCGTTCACCAAGTCACTCTATCCCTGATAAAATAGCAGATCATTTTATAATCGCCATTTTCAGGTTGTTTGTAACAATTTAATTCCTGTTAAGGCACAAATTCAAGTATTAGTAAGTCCTTCTTTTGGTGTAAAAGCACAATAAAAGGATTCAATATATGATGTTGTTCCTTTTATTAAACCTAAACGTCAACAATCTTCCCAAAATAGAACAGACTCTGCCAAATCGTATATCCCACCAGATGATCATTACTTTAAACGTGGTAAGGAATTATAGAGTCCTCTTACTTTTGAGGAAAGCAATCAAGATATTCTCCGTGTGCTCGAAGATATTTCCTTAAAAAAATAAGCGTAAAAAGTTTATTAAGAATATCTCATTATGAATCCTGTATGGTAGGGAAAATGGTTTTAACTCATACATTCTCCCTATTTATATTGGGGATGATAGCTATAGTTTTTCATATCCGTAAGGTGACATTTTCTCAAGTTATTGACACGTCTTTTTGACCTATGGATCTGGCTAAA
>CAZEQK010000020.1:0-55016 GCA_964514395.1 uncultured Bacillaceae bacterium | reverse complement strand
CACTTATCCAGGAGCTTAGCGCCGCTTAAGCTTGAGGGAAATTAGCGGCGGTTAGGTACCTGGACAAATAGAAAGGATGTGAGGCTATGTATGAAATAGAAAAAATCTTTCATGATTTTGAAAAGATTTTTTATCAAAAAATTAGTGAGCTATTAAACACCCATTTTGATTGGGACCAGCTTTATCAAACCAATCTTTCGCAAATAGACATACATGAAAAAAATAACAAGGTCTACGTTAGACTAACAATCCCAGAACTGTCAAAGGACCATCAACTAAAAATTAATCTAATAGGTAATCAAATAATTGTACATGGCGTGCTAGAAAAAACAAAGGAAATGATATCAGACGATGGGAGAGAAGTGAAGCAATCTTATTCTGAATATTTTTACCGAAATATACCTCTGCCAGTCCAAGTATCTACTCATCGTGCTAAGGCAAGCTATGATAAAGGAATATTAAAAATTTCATTAGAGAAAACAGGAGAACTTGAAGATAGATTAAAAGAAATAAATGTAGATTTTAAATAGGACATGGAGAACCATGTCCTAATGACTGATCCGGCTGATTAAAGTATAGCTATAGAAGTTAAAAATGAAATATGGTATGCTTATTTTCATACAAAAATATTTGATGACAAAGTTGTAAGGGATGGTAGTCATGAATGCTGCAAATATTAATCTATGGATAGCGTTTGGGTCAGGTGTGTTATCCTTCATTTCACCATGTGTTTTACCTTTATATCCTTCGTATTTATCCTACATTACAGGTATTTCAGTTGATAAATTAAAAAACGATTTTGATAAAGGTGAAATACGCAATAGGGCATTGTTACATACCCTATTTTTCGTTATAGGATTTTCACTTATTTTTATTTCGATGGGATTTACCGCTAGTATTATCGGAGATTTCTTTTATCAATTTAAAGATTTGATAAGAGAAATAGGTGCTATCTTAATCATTTTAATGGGTCTATTTATTGGTGGATGGTTTAAATGGAACTGGCTCTTAAAAGAAAGACGATTTGAATTAAAAAATAAACCAACTGGGTATTTAGGGTCCACGTTAATAGGCATTAGCTTTGCAGCTGGATGGACACCCTGTGTTGGACCAATATTAGCTATGATTCTTACGTTAGCTGCTCAAGATCCATCAAGGGGAACAATTCTATTAGCATCATACAGCTTAGGCTTTGCTATTCCATTTTTTGTGATGGCATTTTTTATTAGCTCTACACGTTGGATTGTTCGGTATTCTGACATAATCATGAAAATTGGTGGAGTATTATTAATATTGATAGGTTTCCTATTATTTACAGATCAGCTTAATAAAATAACTGCATTTTTAACAAAATGGTTTGGACAAAGCTGGCTTTAATAAGAATAACTTTAGGATGTGTTTAATAATGCCTACACCAAGTATGGAAGATTACCTAGAAAAAATTTATCAATTGATAGAAGATAAGGGTTATGCAAGGGCTACTGATATAGCAGAAGCACTTGAAGTGAATCCTTCTTCAGTAACTAAAATGATTCAAAAGCTAGATAAAGACGATTATGTCATTTATGAAAAATACAGAGGACTCATTTTAACTAGTAAAGGTGCTAAGGTTGGAAAAAGCTTAGTAGAAAGACATCATATTTTAGAGGATTTTCTCAGAATGCTTGGAATGGAAGATGAACAAAGTATTTATATAGAAGTAGAAGGTATTGAGCATCATCTTAGCTCGAAATCCATCATAGCAATAGAATCCTTGGTGAAATTTTTGAATCAAAACAAAGAGGTTTCTGAAAGCTTTAAAGCATACAGAAAAACGATAGAGAATAAAGAAAGATAAATGACTATTTGCATGCAGTCTTTTTTTCATTTCCCTCTCATATAGATAATATGGGGGGGGTTTCATGTATGCGGATGCAGTGATTGAGGGCGGAGGAGTAAAAGCGATTGGACTTGTGGGTGCGATTTATGAAGCTGAACAACAGGGATATAAGTGGAGGAGATTAGCTGGTACTTCAGCTGGTTCTATTATTGCTACATTATTAGCGGCAGGGTATACTGCTCAAGAATTAAAAAAAGAAATGATGAGCTTAGATTTCAGTAAGTTCACTCAAAAAAATATGTATCAATGTATTCCTGTTGCAGGTGATTTTTTAAATTTAATGCACCATTACGGCATTTATTCGAGTGATTATATTGAAAAATGGGTTTCTGATAAATTACATGTAAAGGGAATCAGAACCTTTCGTGATTTAGATACAACGCTTTACATTATAGCATCTGATATTACAAGTGGAGAAATACTTGTTCTTCCTAATGATTTAAAAAATTATGGAATAGATCCAGATTCCTTTGAAATTGCAAAAGCAGTTAGAATGAGTTCTAGCATACCTTATTTTTTTCAGCCAGTTAAGTTGAAAATAGAGGAGCAAAGAAAAAAGGAGATTCACTATATAGTGGATGGAGGTCTGCTAAGCAACTTTCCTGTTTGGATTTTTGATAATGAACAAACACCTCGATGGCCAACCTTTGGCTTTCGACTTGTCTCTGAAAAAAGTGGGCAACCACATAAAATAAATGGACTATTATCCCTTAGCTATGCACTGATCAGTACGATGATTGAGGCTCATGATAGTTACCATATTAAAGAACAGGATTTTGTAAGAACGATGATGGTTCCGACTTTAGGTATAAAGGCTACAGATTTTCATATTACAAAAAAACAAAGTGAAGAGTTATTTGAGGCTGGTGTCCAATCAGGGAAAAGGTTTTTTGATTCATGGAGCTTCCATCAATATGTCATAAAATATCGAGTAAAAAACAAATTAATTTAAAGTGGAACTTCATTCAGATGGTATTACTGAATGTTAGAGAGACTTATCCAGGAGGTTAGCGCCGCTTATGCTTGAGGGAAATTAGCGGCGGTTAGCTGTCGGGCAAAGTGGAACTTCATTCAGATGGTATTACTGAATGTTAGAGAGACTTATCCAGGAGGTTAGCGCCGCTTATGCTTGAGGGAAATTAGCGGCGGTTAGCTGTCGGGCAAAGTGGAACTTCATTCAGATGGTATTACTGAATGTTAGAGAGACTTATCCAAAAGTTTAGCTACAGATAAAAAAAGCCGTCGAAACGGCTTTAATGATATCGTGGTGAATCATCATCATCTTTACGAAAATTAATCACTCGAAAATGAACATCTCTATTTTTTTTTTGCCGATTAGAGCTTTGGTATGGGTTGTTATTACGGTTACTATTCATCAATTTTTCGGGATGACGCACAAAATAAAGAATTGCACCAAAAACGATGATAGGTAGTATGATGTTAATTGGATGTAATATTAATTGATTAACAAAGCCAATGAGAAAGAAAATAAAAAGCACCAAAGCTAATGGATTGAAACGTCTATTAATCCTCATTAAAACACTCCTTTTTCATTTAGATAGGAATGATTCTTTCTTGATTACTATCTAACTCACGCATACGGTTAAATGCTGCAATGGAAACCTCAATTTGTGCCGAATCTGGTTCCTTTGTTGTTAATACCTGTAGCCAAACTCCTGGCATTCCTAACCATTTCAAAAAATTAACATCTCTAACAAAATTGGTAAACCTCAAAGCTTCATAAGATACACCGATAACGACTGGAATTAAAGTAATTCTTTGTAAAATTCTATCCCAGATATTATCGTATGGCGTTATATACTGATTATATAAGGAGTAGATAATAACACCAATGATAACAGACAAGATAATGAAGCTACTTCCACAACGATAATGGAAACGAGAGTTCTTCTTTACGTTTTCTACAGTCAATTCTTCACCAGCTTCAAAGGTATTAATAACCTTATGTTCTGCACCATGGTATTGGAACAACCTTTTAATGAATAGAGCTTGGGATATAGCAATGATATATCCAAATAGAAAAATTATCTTAATTCCACCTTCGATAAGATTATTATAAAATTGATTTGGAACAAGCTTCCTAAATAAAACGTTTGCTAAAAAGGCAGGTAAAATGGTGAATAATAATTTCCCGAATATTACTGAAATCACTCCAACTACTGCCACTCCTAAAATCATTGTCATTTTCGATGGATTGTTGTCCTCAACGGATTCCTCGGGTTCTAATTCAAATCTTTCTGTTGAGAAGTTTAAGTGTTTTGATCCATTTGCGGCAGAATGCAAAAGAGCTACAATTCCACGGATAAAAGGAATCATTTTAAGTTTCTTAATATATATATTTTCATTATTAGGCACTTCATAATATTCTATACTATCATCTTTTCGACGGATAGCTGTAACACTTACTTTTTTACCGCCAAACATAACTCCTTCTACCACTGCTTGGCCACCATACATTATTTGCGATTTATGGGACAAAAATTATCACCTCGTTAGTATCTAGATAAAATATACAATATATTTTATCACGATTTATATAATCATACCATCAATTAAATATTTACAACACTTTTGTATATCTTTCATGCTTTTTCAAAATACTATATTTTGTATATGCTTTTTACATCTCATATATCTGTATATGGAATTGGAGGTTAGTGAAATGGAGTTATTTATTAAGCGATTTATTGATTTGTTGGATGAGATGGCACCTGTATCAATGGTACATACGATGATAGAGCAACCGTTAGGAGCCGTAATGAACGACTCTTACACAAAAATACATGCTCGGTTAGATTTAATTGATGAGAATAGTCCTTTTGTAGAAATCGAATTATATCCATATAGTAATAATCAATTAGAAGTACTTCTTGCTTTTACAATTCCTAGTAGTGGTATGACAATTTCTGAAGATGATTTTGTAAAGAATATTAGTAAAAGAAGCGAAAAATTAGAAAAAATTATTTCCTTATTAAATGAAGAGGATACCTATTATGAAATATTTACTTCAAATCAGATTGAGATTCCGGTTAATAATGCAGAAATAGATAAAAAGATAAATGAAATAACAAGTATGATTAAAGACAATCTGACCTCAGGTGGATATGAGGATACGAAAGAGGATTCATGATGGTACAATCAAAAAAACTAAAAAAAGATGATAACAACCAAACAAAAGGAGATTTATTTAGAAAAAAAATAAAAATGGCATTAAGCATTGGAGTGGCCTCAGGAATCATCTGGGGCTTTTTGTCTTTATTTTTCTATTATCTTCAATTTACAAGTGTTGGTCCATCCATTTATGCAAAACCATTATTGAATCCAAATTATGTGATGAAATGGCAAGGGCATTTTATTGGATTAGCTTTTTTTATCTTCTATTCCATTATCTATTCGTTAATCTATACTATTTTTTTTGTAAGATTTAAAACTCCTTGGGTTGGAATAATTTATGGAGTTGCTTTGTGGGCCTTACTATTTTTGGTATTAAGTCCAATATTTGATCTTGCGAAACCAGTAAAAAATTTAGGGTTCAATACTAATTCTGTCATGATCACTATTTATATATTTATTGGTTTATTTACAGGTTATTCCTTGTCCATCGAATTTACTAATATCGATAATAGCTAGTCAGTAGAAAGGAATTATAACTATTCAAACAAATGTTTATATGATAAAATGTTTGAGAAAAAAGACCATGGGAGTAATTTATGGAAAAAAAAGTATTAGTGATTAATGGTCCAAACTTAAATATGCTTGGTGTGAGAGAACCTTCCATTTATGGTTCGATGACTCTAAATGAATTAAATGATAAAATGAATCAGGAAGCTAAGAATAAAGGTATTTCTTTGACATTTAAGCAATCAAATCATGAAGGGGTTATTATTGATGCCATTCAGGCTGCTATCCATAGCTTTGATGGTATTATTATGAATCCCGGAGCATTTACACATTATAGCTATGCTATAGCAGATGCTATTGCTGCTATTGGACTTCCACTTGTGGAAGTTCATTTATCAAATATATATAGACGCGAATCATTTAGGCATCACTCTGTCATTGCTAATGTAGCAGTTGGTCAGATTTCAGGTTTGGGTAGCTATGGTTATATCGCAGCAATACATTTTTTTGCGGATTATTTTAATGCAGAAAGAATGAATAAAAGGGAGTGAGAACGTGGAAAAACGTGTAAATAGACTGAGAGAGTTATTAAATGAACACCAAGTAGATGGTATATTAATAACAAGCGAAAGCAATCGTCGATATATTACTGGCTTTACTGGTAGTGCAGGCTATGTTTTAGTAACAAAGAAAGAGGCTATATTTATTACAGATTTTCGTTATATAGATCAAGCAAAAAAGCAGGCTCCGATTTTTGAAATAGTAAAGCAACAGGGATCTATTGTAGAGGTAGTAAGAGAGCAATTAAGTAAAGCAGGAGTACATAAATTAGGATTTGAACAGGATTTTGTGACCTTTTCTCAGTTTAAAAATTTTGAAAAGACTTTTACCGATGTAACTTTAGTTCCCTTATCACAGGTCATAGAAAAGCTACGTCTAATAAAGGATGAAGAAGAAATCACTCTTGTAAAAAAAGCAACTGATATTGCTGACCAAGCATTTAACTATATCTTAAATGTACTTAAACCAGGTAAAAAAGAAGTAGAAATTGCCTTAGAATTAGAATGTAAGATGAGAGAGTTAGGAGCCCAAGGTGCGTCCTTTGATACGATTGTAGCATCTGGATATCGTTCTGCTCTACCTCATGGTGTAGCGAGTGAAAAAATCATTGAATTAGGAGATTTAGTTACTATAGATTTTGGGGCGATATATAAAGGCTATGTATCTGATATGACAAGAACCGTTATGGTAGGAAAGCCAAATGATAAACAAAAAGAGATTTATAATATCGTTCTTGAAGCACAGTTAAAAGGTGTTGAAAATGTAAAAGCAGGTATGAGCGGGATAGAAGCAGATGCTCTTACACGGGATATTATCAGTAGTTATGGCTACGGTGATAATTTTGGACACAGTACAGGGCATGGAATTGGTCTAGATGTTCATGAAGGTCCAGGTCTTTCACCAAAAAGCGAGGTTATTCTAAAAACTGGAATGATTGTTACGGTTGAACCAGGTATCTATATCACTGATTTTGGTGGGGTTAGAATAGAGGATGATGTTTTGATAACCGAATCAGGAAATGAAATATTAACAAAAACTAAAAAGAATTTAATTATCATTGATTAAACACATATATTTTATGTTAAATTAGGAGGGTTTATTTTGGTTTCAACAAATGATTTTCGTACAGGATTAACAATTGAAGTAGATGGGGATATTTGGCAGATTGTTGAGTTTCAACATGTAAAACCGGGGAAAGGTGCGGCTTTTGTTCGATCTAAGTTAAAAAATATGAGGAATGGTTCAGTACAAGAAAAGACTTTCCGTGCTGGTGAGAAAATACCAAAAGCACGTATCGAAACAAAACAGATGCAATATTTATATAATAGTGGTGATGAGTACACATTTATGGATACAGAAACCTACGATCAAATCAATATACCAGCAAGTCGTTTAGAAAGAGAAATTAAATTTTTATTAGAAAACATGAATGTTCATATTGTAGATTATCAAGGTGAGATTCTTGGTGTTCAATTACCTAATACGGTGATACTAGAAGTGGTAGAAACAGAGCCAGGCATCAAGGGTGATACTGCAACAGGTGCAACAAAAGCTGCGACCTTGGAAACAGGTCTCGTGATTCAAGTACCATTATTTGTTAATATAGGTGATAAATTAAATATTGATACACGCACAGAACAGTATCTCTCAAGAGCATAATTTAACATAAGAAAATGAAATAATATAAAAAACATAAAAAAGGACTATCTAGTCCTTTTTTTTAATTTAGCGTTACCTTGCTTCGACTATTTGGTCACTATTTACATAAGGGCATACAGCATATTTGTTTTTTTGACAGCTAAAAACGATATCCTCAATGGAGCCATGCTGAATTAATTTTTTTGCTGACTCCCCTGTTTTAATAATGTTTACAATATCCTTCTCATAGTATTTATACATACCATGCAGGGCAATTCCTAAATCATTAGTTTCAACCATTTCTTCCATACTTTTTATGATTAAATCAATAAAAAAACCAGCTGCTAATCCATCCTCTAATGAAAATTTTCCTTTGTCACCTACTGCAACGATAACAATATCTTTTTTTAGAGCTAAGGCCTGTTGAATGCAATATGAACCATTCAAAAACCCCCCAATTAGTACATTCTCTCCTTTATAAGCCTTTTGGATTCCTCTAACTCCATTTGTTGTGGTTAACACAATTGATTTTTCATCAAGAGGTGAAAAAGTCATCTCAAATGGAGAATTTCCTAGATCAAATCCTGCAATTTTCTTATAAAAACGTTCTCCAGCGAGAAGATAATTACTATTCTGATTTTTTAGCATTTTTGCATGACCTACCGTTTCAGCAGGTACAATATATTGGCATCCATTTCCTAAAGCAGCAATAATAGTGCTTGATGTTCGTAAAATATCTAAAATAATAACTGTCTTTTGAAATAAATCATCGTTTTTTATTTCGTCTACGTTAGGTATCACATCAATATGCATACCTCCACACACCTTTCATTTTATAGAAGATACCCTATGTTTCCAATACCTATTCCTATTGCTCTTAATATATGCGTATAAATATGAAAGTGTTTGTTATTTATACATAGCTTTGAGAAGGGATTTGTATAAATGAACCGTTCATCTTTTATTTAAATGGAGGTTAGGAAATAGGATAAAACTTCTATTATTGTTCATAATAATAAAGCCGAACTTATTCAGATGGATTGCAAAGAAATATGAATTAGAGAGACTTATCCTAGATTCCATATTTCCCACGTATAACTCTCTGAACTATCAAAAGAAGTGGGAGACTATTCAGATTTGGGAAAAGCCGAACTTATTCAGATGGATTGCAAAGAGATCTGAATTAGAGAGACTTTCACTCGAAAGGTACAAGTTTCGCTATACGACTGAAGTCGTTAGTCTCACTATGTCCTAGATTCCATATTTCCCACGTATAACTCCTTGAATTACCAAAAGAAGTGGGAGACTATTCAGATTTGGGAAAGCCGAACTTATTCTATTCACATGGATGGGATATGTGAAATTTCAATGAAAGAGGGTTATTGTATGGATAATATTGATGAGAGAATTTCCTATTTAGAAGGATTGGCAGATGGAATGGATTTATTTAATGATAAAAAAGAAGGGAAGTTTTATTCCGAGCTAATCAACATTCTATCAGATGTCAATCATTCAATGGAGCACATGACAAACAGACTGACTGAATTAGAAGAATATGTTGAGGCAATTGATGAAGATTTAAACGATATCGAATGGGATTATTATGAAGATGAAGATGACGATGATCAAGATCAAGACTATTTTGAACAAATTGAAGAGGATGTAGTAAATGATGAGGATAATGAATATTACCAAGTCGTTTGTCCATCTTGCCATGAATCGGTAATGGTTAAAGAAAATGTATTAGAAAATAATCAAATTTCTGAAATTGTCTGCCCCAATTGTAAAGAAGTCTTGATAGTTGATGATTATGATCATAGTAATGAAAGAAATCCACAATTTCATAATTAAATAACGGATTTAAAAGGAGATCTTATTATAGTTCTCCTTTTTCTTTTTTAGCATAATTTGTACGACAAGGCATATGTATTAGTTAAGAATTATTTGGGACAAAGATAGGAGGAGGGTAATGAAAGAAGAAATCATGGCAATTTTACCTTCGAACATAAGAGAAATTATTAAAAAACTCAGTTTAGAGATAAAAGAAAAGCTGGAAGAAATAAGAATTAGAGAGGGGCAACCCCTTGAAATAATTTTCGAAAATAAAAATGCTTTCCTAACACCAACAGGTCAATTATTGGGGAATATAAGTGATGCTTATCTACCAACTAAAGACGATACCTTTAAAATGCTGAATTTAATTAGTAATCATTCCATTTATCGACTAGAAGAGGAATTGAAAAGGGGATATATTACGGTATCTGGCGGACATAGAATCGGTATAGCAGGAAAGGTAATACTTGAAAAGGGAGAGGTAAAAACAATAAAGAATATCACTAGCTTTAATGTGAGAATAGCAAAACAGAAAATTGGTAGTGCTAACTCTATTCTACCTTACATTATTCAAATACATGAAAGTAGTGTTCATAATACCTTGATTATTTCTCCTCCTCAGGCTGGAAAAACAACACTTATACGAGATATTGCTAGACAAATTAGCTCAGGGATAGATTCTCTTTATTTTCACGGATTAAAGGTTGGAATTATTGATGAAAGATCAGAGATAGCAGGTTGTGTACAAGGTGTCCCGCAAAATCAAGTTGGCTATAGAACAGATGTATTAGATGCTTGTCCAAAGGCAGAAGGCATGATGATGCTGATTAGAACGATGTCTCCTCATGTTCTGATTGCTGATGAAATAGGACGACAAGAGGATACCACAGCCATTCTAGAGGCTAGAAATGCTGGTGTAAAAGTAATTGCTACAGCTCATGGAAGTAATATGACCGACATCATAAAAAGACCAACAATCTCTTCATTGATTCAACAGCAAATTTTTACAAGATATATTATTTTAAGTCGTAATAAAGGCGTTGGTACGATCGAAAATATATTAGATGAAGAGATGAAACCTATTTTTAAGAAGGAGAAGCAATATGTTTAAAATTATTGGTTCTGCCTTTATTATTGCTGCTTCTACATTAGGAGGGTTTTATATAGCGCATAGCTACAGTGAAAGACCTAAACAGCTACGTGCTTTACAACAGGCTTTACAAATGCTTGAGACAGAGATCGTTTATGGAGCTGTTCCACTTTATATCGCAATGGAGCATACAGGAAGACGTTTATCAAATATCGTAAAAATTTTTTTTTTAGCTATGTCTAAGAATTTACGTGAGCTAGATGGAGAATCAACATTTAAATGCTGGGATATGGCGATAAATAATCATTTCCATGAGACTGCTTTGAAAATACAGGATAAGCAAATATTACTTCAATTTGGGCAAACCCTTGGCATTTCAGATAAAGAAGATCAAATGAAGCATATTAGATTAACCATTCAGAGCATCCAACAAGAAGAGAGCATTGCCAGAGAAGAAAAAAACAAATATGAAAAATTAAGTAAGAATTTAGGTATCTTATTAGGACTTTTAATCGTGATTCTGATGTATTAGGTGGTGAAGGCTTTGCATTTTAATGTTGAAGCAATTTTTCAAATAGCTGGGATTGGAATCGTCTTGTCCATGATTTCATCAATATTAAAACAAATGGATAAAAAAGAAGTAGCTGATTGGGTAACTCTGATAGGATTTGTTGTAATTTTGTATATGGTCGCTACCTTTGTGAATGATTTATTTCAAGAAATCCAACGTGTTTTTCTTTTTAAATAAATTTTTAATAGAATCTGTATCAATCTATGAAACGCTTATAAAGAGGGTGGGAATATGGAAATCATACAAATTGTTGGACTAGGGTTCATTGCTACTATATTAGCTATCTTATTAAAGGATGTGAACCCTCAATTTTCATTTATAATTACTATTTTCACCGGTATTATTATTTTCCTTTTTTTAATAGGAAAAATTTCTTCAGTCATTCACATTCTTGAAAAATTAGCGACACAAGCAAATATCAATATGGTTTATCTTGAAACCATTTTAAAAATTATTGGTATTGCATATATTGCTGAGTTTGGTGCACAAATTACGAAGGATGCAGGACAAACTGCAATCGCTTCAAAAATTGAATTAGCAGGTAAAATTCTAATCATGGTGATGGCGATTCCTATCATAGGAGCAATCATTGAGACTGTTATAGAACTACTACCAACCAAAGGATGATTTATATGAAGGTTAAAATCTTGAATCTCTTCTTACTAGCTTTTTTGTTCTTATTTGCTTTGCAAATTCATGTTACTGCTAGCCCATCAAATAAGATTATAAAAAAGCAATTAAATACTATTGATACTCAGAAAATAGAACAATACTGGGACAAATTAATGAATGAATATGGGGGATTTTTCCCAGATAACCAAAAAAGTTTATTTGATATGGTTCTTCCTAATAAAAGCTTTAAGTTGAATTCTTTTTTTATTGGAATGTTAAAATATTTCTTTTATGAAATTCTCTACAATACAAAATTAATAGGCACTATTATATTACTTACTGTATTCAGTACGATTCTCCATAATATTCAATCTGCCTTTGAGAAGGATACAGTTAGTAAGGTAGCATTTTCTATCTCGTACATGGTATTGATTATCATTGCCATCAATAGCTTTAGCGTCGCAATTGGATCTGCTAGAGATGCAATCCAAGAAATGATAAATTTTATGATTGCTCTGATACCAATCATATTAATGTTGCTTGCTTCAATGGGGAATGTGATTTCTGCAGCGATGTTTCATCCTTTAATTATTTTTTTAATCCATGTCATTGGTACCATGGTTTACACCGTAATTTTCCCATTAATTTTCTTTTCAGCTGTATTGTCTATTGTAAGTTCTATATCTGACAAGTTCAAAGTAACTCAATTATCAAACCTATTAAGAAATGTAGGTATGGGGTTACTTGGAATTTTTTTGACTATATTTTTAGGTGTCATATCTGTACAAGGTGCGACTGCATCCGTCGCAGATGGCATTACATTAAAAACAGCAAAATATATTACGGGCAATTTTGTTCCTGTTGTGGGGAGGATGTTTTCAGATGCTGCTGACACCGTAATTGGTGCATCATTATTAGTGAAGAATGCAGTTGGGATGGCAGGGGTTATTATCTTATTCGTTATCGTTGTCTTTCCAGCAATAAAAATATTGACTTTAGCTTTTATCTATAATCTATCGGCAGCTGTTATGCAACCACTAGGAAATAATCCAATCATAGATACATTAAACATGATCGGTAAAAATTTAATCTTTGTATTTGCAGCCTTAGCATCTGTGGGATTAATGTTCTTTTTAGCATTAACAATCATTATAACCGCAAGTAATATTTCAGTAATGGTACGTTAGGGTGTGAAAAATGATAGCGTGGCTAAGTAATTGGCTTAAAAATATTATTATCATTGTTCTAATTGCATCGTTTGTTGATGTACTTTTACCCAATTCAAATATTCAAAAATATGCACGTATGGTTCTTGGCCTATTAATTATACTAACGATTATTACTCCGATATTAAGCATATTTTCTGATGTATCAGCTTCAGATTTAATCAATAAGATACAATCCCAGACGCTAACAAACGAGGAGAAAACGATTAGTACTAAAATAGAGTCAAATCAACAAATAGCAAATGGAAACTATCAGCAGAAGCTTATCACGGAAGTAGAAAATAGGCTATTAAAGGAAGCAAAGGATTCTTTGGAAAATAAATTTGACATTATGATCAAAAAAGTTGATTTAGATGCTAGTAATAATGATAGTGGATGGATTATCAGCAAAATAAATGTCTATGTTACTCCAAAGGAAAATGCAAAAACAGAGGGAAAGACTCAGGTTGCTTCCAAAGAGGTAAAAGACATTAAAAATGTGGATGTTGTGCATATCGATATATCAGAAAACAAACAAGCAATAGAAGAAAACAAAGAAAATAAAAGCATTACTGGTATAGAAACACCTATAAAAGAAATCTTAGCTAAAAATTGGGGCATCGCAAAGGATAGTATTCATGTTTATGTTGAAAATGATTTGGATTAGGAGGAGTAGTTGATGGATATAAAGGGAATTTTCCAGTTGTTTATGCGATGGTTTGGAGGGGAATCAGGGTCAAAAAAACAAAAATCATTCTACTGGATCATCGTACTAGTTTTAATTGGAATGGCAATTATGATTTTGTCATCTTTTCTAAACATAACAGAGCAGGTAATTCCCTATGATCAACAACCATCAAGTAAGCCAACAGGTTCAATTATTGACAAAAAAACGAACCCTCAAACGATGGAGGATTATGAAAAAATTTATGAAAATCAATTGACTGAGGTAATAACAGATATGTTGGGGATTGATGAAGTGACTGTAAAAATTAATCTAGATTCGACAGAAGAATTAGTGGTGAAATCAAATGTTAGTAAAACAGAACAAGTAACAGAAGAGAAGGATAAACAAGGTGGGACTAGGAGTATAAAGGACAATAAGCTTGATGAACAGACGGTTTTATATAGTTTAGATAGTAACGAAAAACCATTAGTTCTAAAAACATTAAAGCCAAAGGTAAGGGGGGTTGTAGTAGTTGCTAGAGGGGCGGAAAACTTAAAAATAAAAGCTATGATATTAGAAGCAGTACAACGGTTGTTAAATGTGCCGCCCTATAATATTGGTATCTTTCCAAAAATATAAATAACCAATCGAAGTGCGATGAAAAGGGAGGAATAGGAATGAAGGAAGTTGTTGAAAAATCCAAACAGACGGTATGGGTATTAACCATGGTTACTGTTATGGTTGTTTTATCAGCCTATTATTTATTGAGTGATCCACTAATTTCAAAAAATGCGTTTGAAAATGGAGGGGATAAAACGGACAACGTTGTAACAGAACTAAATACGGATGAAATTTCTAGTAAGCTTGATACGAGCAATGTGGTTGATGTTGAATTATCAAGTGATTTGAATAAAAATGGAGATTTAATATTGGGATTGAAAATGGAAAGAACAAATAGTAGACAAAAGCAAATAGATCAGCTTTACACAATGCTAAATAATAGCAATCTTTCTGAAGAAGGGATTGCAACAATACAGGATAAGATAGATCAATTGCAAACAGTAGACGAATCAGAGTTTGTATTAGAAAAACTTATTATGGCGGATGGCTATAATGATGCCGCTGTATTATCAAACGATAAAAATGCAGATGTGATGATTCAAGCTAGTAATCTCTCAAATGCTGAAGCTGTAAAAATAATTAAAATGGTAAGTGAACGGCTAGAAATACCAGCAATTAATGTCCATATAAAAATTGTTAAATAGGACTATATTTTAATAAATATGGGCAGTATTAGGATAGAAATAAAACTCGATCATTATTGGTCGGGTTTTTAATTTTCAAAGTTTTCTTTATAAAAGTCAAGATTTACGATATAATTTTAATGGTCTTACTATGAAATTTTACTATGTTATAATCTTAGAAATGAAATGTTTTGGATAATGAATGGAGGAAAGAAAATGTTTAAAATTCATGAAATTAGAGAGCTAATAAAGCTTATTGATCAGTCTAATATTGAAGAATTTAAACTTGATCATGAGGGTTCTAAGCTTACTTTAAGAAAGCAATCAAAAGGACAGGTTGTTACAACGGTTCCAGTTAATCAAGTGCCAACTGCACCAATCACACCACAGGCAGTTCCTGTTAATGTGACAGCAACTACTGAGATAGCTAAACAGAATGATTCGATGGAAACGAAACAAGATAAAGAGGACGAGACAGATTTATATAAAATAAAATCACCAATGGTAGGTACCTTTTATGCAGCTTCTTCACCAGAGGCAGAATCATATGTTAAAGTAGGGGATTCTGTTTCAGAAAACTCTATTGTATGTATTGTAGAAGCGATGAAATTATTTAATGAAATTGAAGCAGAAGTTAAGGGAGAAATTGTTGATATCCTTGTTGAAAATGGACAACTAGTAGAATATGGTCAACCATTGTTCTTGGTGAAGCAAAAATAGGAAGGTGATTAATGTGTTCCATAAAGTTTTGATAGCTAATCGAGGTGAGATAGCTGTAAGGATTATACGTGCATGTAGGGAATTAGGGATATATACTGTGGCCGTATATTCTGAAGCAGATAAAGATTCTTTACATGTAAAGTTAGCTGATGAAGCATATTGTATTGGTCCCACTGCATCTAAGGATTCCTATCTAAATTTAGCGAATATTATTAGTGTAGCAAAGCTTACTGAATCAGATGCTATACATCCAGGTTATGGGTTTTTAGCGGAAAATGCTGATTTTGCTGAGGTTTGTCAATCGTTTCAAATAGAATTTATCGGTCCAAAACCAGAAGCAATTCAAAAAATGGGTGCAAAAGCAGTTGCCAAGGAAACGATGAAAAATGCAGGGGTTCCCGTCGTACCTGGTTCTGATGGTCTTATTGATGATGAGGATGAAGCAGTAAAATTAGCAGAAGAGATTGGTTATCCTGTCATCATTAAAGCTACTGCTGGTGGTGGTGGTAAAGGGATGAGAGTTGCCCAAAGCAGTGGTGAACTGTTAAAATCTTTTGGAATGGCAAGACAGGAAGCAGAAAAATCCTTTGGTAACCCAGGGGTCTATATAGAAAAATATTTAGAAAATCCTAGACATATTGAAATACAGATTCTTGCTGATAAACATGGAAACGTTATTCATTTAGGAGAAAGAGATTGTTCTATCCAAAGAAGACATCAAAAACTACTAGAGGAATCGCCATCACCTGCATTATCGCCTGAATTAAGGGAAAAAATGGGCGAGGCTGCCGTAAGAGCAGCGAAGGCAGTGAATTATCATAGTGTAGGGACAATTGAGTTTTTACTAGAAGACAATCAGTTTTACTTTATGGAAATGAATACAAGAATTCAAGTAGAACATCCTGTGACAGAGCTTGTTACAGGTGTTGATTTAATAGTCGAACAACTAAAAGCATCGGCAGGAGAAGAGTTAACGATCAAACAAGAAGATATAGAGATTAATGGATGTGCGATAGAATGTAGAGTTAATGCGGAAAATCCTGCGAAAAACTTTATGCCATCCCCAGGTAAAATTGAGTTTTATTTAGCTCCAGGGGGCCCGGGAGTTCGAGTTGATAGTGCTGTTTATCCTGGATATACAATTACTCCTTTTTACGATTCAATGATTGCAAAGCTAATTGTATGGGGTAAAAATAGAAATGAAGCTATCTCTAGAATGAAACGAGCGTTGGATGAGTTTGCTATTGAAGGAATACATACTACTATTCCGTTTCATTTAATGCTATTAAATAATGAAAGGTTTCAATCTGGTGAATTTGATACGAAGTTTCTAGATAAATATCCAATATATTTGGATTTAAAATAATCAATGGATGATTGTCTTAATAGACATCAATTGGTATAATATGTGAAAAGGTGTTGGAGGTAACAACTTATGTTGCAACCCATTGCGAGTATGGATGTATCAGATCTAGGGGAATTAGAAATCTCTCCTCATGTTTTAGAACTTATTGCTAAATATAGTATTTTAGAAATTGATGGAGTAAAAGATTTGGATGGTGGATTTACAAACGAGATTACAGATTTTTTTAATAAAGGAAATGGGACTAATGGAGTAAAGGTTATTTTGGATGAAAACAATGTTAAAGTAGATGCTTATGTCATAATAAAATATGGAAATGTGATTCAAAATTTAGCGTTGAATATTCAAGAAAATATTAAGAGTAGCTTAGAAAATATGACAGGACTAAATGTTTCTGAAATTAACATCTATATTAGTGGAATTGAGATTGATACAAACGAATAATGTTTTACAACAATTTGATCCCCCTGTTATTTTTAAGGGGGGTAAATTATATTAGGAGGCATCTACCGATGAGAGGTTTTGATCGATTTTTACTTTTCGTATACAGTTTGGCTTTCATGATTGTATCATTGTTTGCTTTATTAATTGGAATTGGATTTTTTAATTATGATCTGCTGTATAAAGTCTCAGATACTTTATACAGTAATCAAGATGTAAAAATGACCATATTAGGAATTAGCGTTATTACTGCTATTATGAGTATCTACTTTTTGGTTAAAAGTATGAAATCAAGAGAAGTACATACCTTTTCAGAAACTCATTCCGAAATAGGCGAAATTAGGATATCTACTGAAACGATTGAGAATATCGCAAGAAAGGTATCTGCTAAGATTAAAGGTGTTCTGGAACAGAAAGTTAGAGTGAAATTAGAAGATAATGAGACAGTAAACGTGATTATTAAAGTTTTCGTTGACGGGGAAAGACCAATTCCAGAGATAAGTGAAGAACTCCAATTAAACGTTAAACAGACAATTGAACAGATTGCTGGAATATCTGTAGGTAATGTCCATATTGTTGTAGGAAATGTAGGACAAACAAATCAAAAGAAAAAACGTGTAGAATAGGGGTGTTAAACTATGTTCCAAAAATACTTGGAAGAGCATCCTGGTAAATTAGTTGGATTAATCTTAGGTATTCTCGTTGGTATTATTTTTTTACTAGTAGGATTCTGGAAAACTGTCATATTTATTGGATTCATTTCGATTGGCTTGTATATTGGGAAGAAATTTGATAATCGCGAAGATTTTAGAGATATCATTGAAAAAATATTACCAGATAAATTTTTTAAATAATAACCACCTTGTATGGTGGTTTTTTGTTTTTGGTATGATAATATAAAAAGGGAATTATGATATAGAGGTATAAACCTAATTATTTATATAAAAATTACAAGGAGCAATGCAGAGTGACACGTAGAAAAGCAAGGGAAATAATATTTCAGCTGCTGTTTCAAATAGATATAAGTAAAATTGAAGCTGAAGAAGCAATATCAAATATGTTGGAATATGGAAAAATGAATGATGAAGAACTACTATTTATTAAAGAAAGGGTTTTTGGAACATTTCTAAATTTAAAGGAAATTGACAAAAAAATATCAGCGTATCTCAAAGGATGGACACTAAATAGATTGGCGATTGTGGATCGAAGTATTTTACGATTATCTACCTATGAATTATTATTTGTCGATGATGTATCTATTAATGTCATACTAAATGAAGCGGTGGAGTTAGCAAAAAAATTCGGAACCGAGGAGTCACCAAAATTCATTAATGGTGTTTTGGCTTCTATCGTAAAGGAAAATAAAGATTTAATTGATAGTAAGCAATCATAGGTGTTAGAAATGGATAAATATTTTTTGGGAATTGATACAAGTAATTATATGTCTTCTATTTGTTATATAAACGAGGACAGACAAATTATCTATGAAGCTAAAAAATTATTAGATGTAAAAAAGGGTGAGAGAGGATTACAGCAATCTCAAGCACTTTTTCAGCATATAAAAAATTTGCCGAAGCTACTTTATGATATTCAAAACTTCGAGCATAAGAGATTAACTGCTATTGCTGTAAGTAAGTCACCGAGACCACAGGATAATTCCTATATGCCTGTTTTTCTAGCAGGAACATCTATTGCTAGGTCGATTGCATATACGAATCAGATCCCAGTTTACTATACGACACATCAAGAAGGCCATATAGTAGCTGGACTACATAGTCTAGAAGAGAAAATAAGCGGTAATCAATTTCTTGCCGTGCATATATCGGGAGGAACTAGTGAAATTTTACATGTAGAGCAAAGTAATAATGGTTATCATTTACAACAAATTGGTGGTTCCATGGATCTACATGCTGGACAATTGATTGACAGGATAGGTGTACAATTAGGATTTTCCTTTCCCGCAGGGAAATATCTTGAACAATTGGCGGCTACTAGCGAAAAGGATTTTAGGCGGATTCCCTCCTTTGTTCACCAATTTTCCTTTAGTTTTTCAGGTGCTGAAGCGGAAGCGTTTCGGAGGATCAAAAATCAAGAGCCTCAGGAAGAGATAGCCAGAGCAGTAGAGCATGTCATTGCAGTGACAGTAGAAAAAGCATTAAGAAAGGCAGTGGAAGCTAACTACTCTAAAGATATATTAATTGTTGGTGGTGTTGCCCAAAATGAATATATTAGAGAATATTTAATGAAGAGATTGGAGCATCGAGCTGTTGGAGCGAAGTTATTCTTTGCTCATAAAAATTACTCAGGTGATAACGCATTTGGTGTAGCAAATATTGCTCTAAATCAATACATTCATAATGAAAAAGGATAATTCTTAAACAGTCAATTTTTTTTTATTGTTTAAAAAGCGGATAGTTAATAGCTTTTTGAGCATAGATAATATATATCTATCACTTAAAAGGGGGAAGTACAAAATGTCAGCAAAAATTATCGATGGTAAGGCAATAGCAAAATCAATGAAAGAAGAATTTAAGCAGGAGGTTGCAAATCTTAAAGAAAAAGGGATTACACCAGGATTATCTGTGATATTGGTTGGTAATAATCCGGCCTCTGAATCCTATGTTAAAATGAAAGCAAAGGATTGTATCGAAATTGGTATGAATTCTGAAGTGATACGTATGGAAGCTTCAATTAGTCAGGAAGAATTACTTGCAGAGGTAAATAGATTGAATAATGATGATCATGTTCACGGTATTTTAGTTCAATTACCTTTACCAAAGCATATTGAAGAAGAGGCAATTATCAATGCAATTAATCCCGAAAAGGATGCTGATGGATTTCATCCAATAAATGTTGGTAAAATGATGATTGGTGAAGGGGATGCTTACCTACCTTGTACTCCTAATGGTATTATTGAATTGATACATCGTACAGGTGAAGATATTAAGGGCAAACATGCTGTTGTAATTGGGAGAAGTAATATTGTAGGAAAACCTGTATCTATATTATTATTACAAGAAAATGCAACTGTTACGATATGCCACTCAAAGACTAAAAATATAAAAGAGGTAGCTAAACAGGCGGATATTCTTGTTGCTGCCATTGGAAGAGCACAAATGATTACTGAAGAATACGTAAAACCAGGTGCAATAGTAATCGATGTTGGTACGAACCGACTTGAATCAGGAAAACTAGTGGGTGATGTCGATTTTGATGGAGTAGAAAAGATTGCTGGTTATATTACTCCTGCACCAGGTGGAGTTGGACCGATGACTAGAACGATGCTATTAAAAAATACGCTTGAGGCGGCAAAAAAAATAAATGGTCTTAAATAAAATGAGTAAGATGATGAGTTGAATGCAATATAGAGTGTGTTTGTGGAATAACGGAGGGCTTTGATTGAAGGATCAAGTAAAGATTTATACAATAAATGAATTAACAAATTATATTAAAAACCTATTAGATAATGACGGGACTCTTTCTGATGTCTGGATACGTGGAGAAATTTCTAATTTTACCCACCATTCTAGCGGGCACATGTATTTTACATTAAAGGATGAAGCAAGTAGATTGCGCGTCATTATGTTTGCTGGTAATAATCGTTTTATTAAATTCGTACCAAAAAATGGGATGAAAATTATAGCGAAGGGCTATGTTTCTGTCTTTGAGAGAGATGGTCAGTACCAATTCTATGTTCAAGAAATGCAACCAGATGGAATTGGACAGTTATATTTAGCCTATGAACAATTAAAAGAAAGATTAGAGCAAGAAGGACTATTCAGCCCTTCAATTAAAAAACAGCTTCCCCCCTTTCCACAGACGATTGGTATTATCACCTCCTCTACAGGTGCAGCCGTTAGAGATATGATTATTACGATTAAAAGAAGGTATCCACTTGTAGATATCTTGATTTTTCCTGTTCTCGTTCAAGGAGAAACAGCGGCAAAAACCATTGCAAATGGTATTAAGCAAATGAATATGCAAGGGGAAGCTGACCTATTAATCATTGGTAGAGGTGGGGGTTCCCTTGAAGAATTATGGGCTTTTAATGAAGAAGTTGTAGCAAGAAGTATTTATGAATCTCAGCTACCTATCATTAGTGCTGTGGGGCATGAGACGGATTTTACAATCGCCGACTTTGTTGCAGATGTTAGAGCAGCAACTCCAACCGCGGCTGCTGAATTAGCTGTACCGCATATCGATGAGCTAAAGATAAGTATCGCTTACTATAGCAACCGCATGGAAAAACAGATATACAAACAGATAGAACATGCAAGGAACTCTCTATATCAACTATCAAAATCAGTCTTGTTTAAACGTCCAAAGCAATTTTTTTTGGAACAAGTACAGCGTGTGGACTATTTAGAAGATAAGTTACAGCATTCCTTAAATAAACAGACATCAAATCATAAACAACGCTTTCTAACTGTATTTCAAAAGCTTGTACATGAAAACCCAAAACAAAAAGTAAATAATAGTAGTGATAAGCTTGAAAGATTAAATAAACAATTATTAAGAGAAATGCATAGAATTAAGCAAGACTATGAAAATAGATTAAATAATAAACTAGGTAAATTAGATGCATTAAGCCCTTTAAAGGTAATGAAAAGGGGATATGCACTTCCATATGATGAAAAGGAAAAAAAATTAATAAAGTCCATAAAGGATGTTCAGCTTGGTGACATTGTTAAAGTACATATTACTGACGGTAAATTGGAATGCCAAGTATGGGGTTTGAAGGAGAGTAATAAGAATGAAGGATGAAAAATTTTTAACAGATAAACAGATTGATGGGCTTACCTTTGAAGAAGCATTAGAAAGACTGGAGCAAATCGTAGATAAACTTGAATTGGGAGAGGTACCATTAGAGACAGCAATCGATTTATTTCAAGAAGGAATGAAGCTTGCAAAAAAATGTCATCTAAAATTGGGAAATATTGAAATGAAAATTGAAAGTCTATTAGAAAAAGATGGAGAATTTATTAAAAAACCATTTACTAACTATGATGATGAGAAGGAGTAGTAGCTCATGCAGAAGCAGGAAAACACTCTTTCCTTTTTTTTGAAGGAAAAGGCTGAACAGATTAATGCTGTTATCACCAATTATTTACCAGATGCTGGTGTTCCACCATTGTTGAAGCAGGCGATGGATTATTCTCTGACTGCTGGTGGCAAAAGGATAAGACCGATCTTAGCATTAGCTACCTATGAGGCTTTTGGTAAAGAAAGTATGGATGAAATTTTACCTGTCGTCATAAATTTGGAATTATTACATACCTATTCATTAATTCATGATGATTTACCAGCGATGGATAATGATGACTATCGAAGAGGAAAGCTGACGAATCATAAGGTATATGGTGAAGCAATGGCAATATTAGCTGGTGATGGTTTATTGACTCATGCGTTTGGTAATTTTGCTAAGTATTTAAGAAAATTAAACAATCTTTCCCTAGATCGTGCCCTTCAAATCATTGAGGAATTTGCAAGCTATTCAGGTGCGGCTGGGATGGTAGGAGGTCAAGTTGTAGATTTACAGTCAGAGCAAAAGAGGACATCCTTTGAAGAACTATTATATATACATACTCATAAAACAGGAGATTTAATTGTTTTTTCTATTCGATTAGGTGCACTTTTAGCAAATGCAAATCAACTACAATTGGATGCTTTATCTGAATTTGGTAGGAAAATAGGATTGGCATTCCAAATTCAGGATGACATATTAGATGTGATTGGTGATAGTAAAAAGTTGGGAAAGAATGTAGGCAGCGATCAATCTAATAATAAAGTAACCTTTCCTTACTTTAAGGGAATTGAAGCCTCAAAACAAGAAATCATTAGATTGACAAATGAGGCAAAAGAATTGATAAATGATATTGGAATTGAACCAAATCGTTTATTAGATTTAGCTGATTATCTCATTTATCGTGAGATTTAATAATATCAACATTTACCTCTATACCCTTTTAGTTCTTTTGTGAAGCTATTTTATATATGATATAATAACAATTAGAATATGGGAGTGGTGCAGTATTCTAGTCAATCTACTTATCTTGAAGGCGGGCCTAAAAATCCGCTAAAGGGCACATCGATGAAGTTCTTGGTGTTGGCTTCCGACGCCCAGTTGGGGGTCGATGCTGGGAGTTAAGGATTGGGGGCGATCCGCAATGGCATGTGGGCGTAGACCCTCTTTCCGCGGAGGCCCAAGCTTGTAGTAAGAAGGCATCGTCCTGATTATTATGACTTGGGGTATGAACCTGCATGCGAGAAAAAACCTTGTGTGCAGCGTAGCCTGCCTTGCGTGATATAGTTTGGGATTATAGGTTAACCTTGTGTTTTCTTTGGCCAAGACAACACAGTCGTTCTATATGAAATCTATATTGCAAAAGAGGCTAGGGATAAGTTAAGGGTTGTTGAGGAAAACTCCTAGACTGTTCAGCAGAAGCTTTTTGGGGATTAAAGTGTGGTCTAAGTGGTAATCCAGTCCAATATTTGGTGACAGTATTGATGAGGGCATAATGGGAAACCGCCTTTTTGGTGACAAAAGGTGTCTCTTATGGGAAAACCTACTGGACCTAAGCCACAGTGTTTACCCATGAAGCTACCACTCCCTAAATTTATTTTTAGGGGAAAAGTACATAATGAAATTTTCTTATAAAGAATCTTTGCAGTGGAGCTTATTTATATCTCTTATCACGATGCTTCTTTCTTCAAGTTTTTCTATTGTCTCAACGATGATATTAGCTGGTGTTGGTTGGGGCATAGGTATGCTAGTTGTCTTTATCATTGTAATTATCGGTATTTTTTTTGATATACTTGGATTAGCTGCGGCTTCTGCTGATGAAAAGCCATATCATTCCATGGCGGCTGAAAAGTTAGATGGGGCGAAGCATGCGATTCAAATTGTAAGAAATGCAGATAAATTTTCTAATTTTTGTAATGATGTCGTAGGTGATATTAGTGGAATAGTGAGTGGAACTGCGAGTGCAGGAGTAGTTATCCAATTAATGTATTCCTTTGGTGCTACTGAGCAATCAGTTTTTTTTACTTTTATATCTGTGTTATTTACAGCAACAGTAGCAGCGATGACTGTGGGGGGAAAAGCAGTTGGGAAAACCATTGCGATAAATAATTCAACAAAAATTATTCTAAAAGTAGGTCGATTTTTTTCTTTTATAGAAAAAAATCTTAATATAAAAATTTTCAATGGGAATAAAAAGAACAAAAGGAAAGCAGGAGGAAAACATGGAACTCCATAATATAAAAGATCCGAAGGTTATAAAATCTCTTTCTGTTAAAGAGTTACAGGAATTAGCAGAAGATATTCGAACCTTTTTAATTGAAAAATTAGCAGTAACAGGTGGACACTTAGCACCGAATTTAGGAGTTGTTGAGTTAACGATAGCATTACATTACTTATTTGACAGCCCTAAGGATAAAATACTTTGGGATGTAGGACATCAAGCCTATGTGCATAAAATATTAACTGGTCGAGCAGGTCAATTTGATAAATTACGTAAATTCAGAGGTTTAAGTGGTTTTCCGAAAAGGTCAGAAAGTGAACATGATATTTGGGAAACGGGGCACAGTAGTACGTCTTTGTCTGCTGCAATGGGACTTACCATTGCTCGAGATATTAAAAAAGAAAAACATCGAGTAATTGCTGTAATAGGTGATGGTGCTATGACTGGTGGAATGGCGCTTGAGGCGTTAAATCATATTGGTCATGAACAACGTAATATGATGGTTATTTTAAACGATAATGAGATGTCAATTGCCCCAAATGTTGGGGCTATTCATAATTATCTAGAAAAACTAAGAACTGATAATCGATATTTAAAAGCAAAAGATGAGCTTGAATTATTATTGAAAAAAGTACCAGCGATAGGTGGTAAATTAGCGAAGACTGCAGAAAAAATTAAAGATAGCTTAAAATATCTTATCGTAAATGGTGTGCTTTTTGAAGAATTAGGATTGACCTACTTTGGTCCGATTGATGGACATAATTTTGAGGATTTATTTGAGACCTTAAAGACTGCCGATAAGACAGAAGGGCCAGTTTTAATTCATGTCGTTACGAAAAAAGGAAAAGGCTATAAGCCTGCTGAATTAGATTCTGATAAATTTCATGGGATCTCACCATACAAAATCGAGTCTGGTGAAGTGATGAAGAAAGAGGGCCCTCCAAGCTATACACAAATTTTTGGTGACACGATAGTAAATATTGCGAAAAATGATCCTGATGTCGTTGCGATAACAGCAGCAATGCCAAGTGGAACCGGACTTAAACAATTTCAAAACGAATTTCCACAACGTTTTTTTGATGTTGGAATAGCTGAGCAGCATGCAACAACGATGGCAGCAGGATTGGCAATTGATGGGTTGAAGCCGGTATTAGCAATTTATTCAACCTTCCTACAAAGAGCCTACGACCAATTAATTCATGACGTAACTAGACAGAATCTTCATGTAACCTTTGCTATTGATCGTGCTGGGTTTGTAGGTGCAGATGGGGAAACGCATCATGGCGTTTTTGACATGGCTTATTTACGCAATTTGCCAAACATGACAGTGATGATGCCAAAGGATGAAAATGAATTACAGCATATGATCTATACAGCAGTGGAACATTGTAAAGGACCAGTTGCCGTAAGATATCCAAGAGGTAGTGGAGTTGGTGTAACCTTAGATACTGAATATAAGCAAATACCTATTGGGGATTTTGAAATTATACAACGAGGTCAAGATGTAGCAATTTTAGCAGTTGGACCAATGGTTCAATTTGCTGAAGAAGCGGCTGCTATTTTGGCTAAATCCAGTATATATCCAATGATTATAAATGCAAGATTTATAAAGCCACTCGATAAGGAACTTTTACTAAATTTAGCTGATAAAAATTATACAATTTTTGTGGTAGAAGAAGGGATTAAAGAAGGTGGTTTTGGTAGTGCCATATTAGAGTTTTATGAAAATAATCATTTAAACCCTAGTGTAACAAGAATTGGAATACCAGATGAGTTTATCGAACAAGGGAGTATTTCTGAATTAAGAGAGCTTGTTGGTATCTCATCAGTGAGTATTGCTAAACAAATTAAATCGTATCTACCAAATATAAAGCAAAGGGCATAGATCATGGCAAAGGAAAGATTAGATGTATTATTAGTTACAAAAGGACTATTTCAATCAAGAGAGCAAGCTAAAAAATCGATTATGGCTGGATTAATAAAAGTGAACGAAGAAATTATGGATAAAGCAGGAATGCAAGTTCCTGTTGATGCTAATATCGTAATTAAAGGTGATCTTCATCCCTATGTGTCAAGAGGCGGGTTAAAATTATTAAAAGCAATAAAAACCTTTCATATTGATTTGAAGGGGAAAGTTGTTATTGATATAGGCGCATCTACAGGTGGTTTTAGTGATTGCTCACTTCAACATGGTGCAAAAGAAATTTATGCAGTTGATGTTGGTTATGGGCAATTAGCTTGGAGTTTAAGGCAGGATGAACGAGTTCATGTTTTAGAAAGGACGAATTTCCGATATTTAACTAGGGAAAATTTAAAATCAAGTCAACCGAATTTTGCAACCATCGATGTTTCCTTTATTTCTCTAAAAATAATTTTAACAAATCTTAAAAATATTTTAGAGGAAAATGGTGAGGTTGTTGCGTTAATAAAACCACAATTTGAAGCAGGTAAAGAGTTAGTTGGAAGAAAAGGAATCATTAAGGATCCAAAAGTGCATCAACAAGTGGTTACAAAGGTATTAACCGAAACTTTAGAATTGGATTATAACATAGAGGGCTTAACTTTTTCTCCAATTAAAGGTGGGGAAGGAAATGTTGAATTTCTCATGTATTTAAGAAATAAAAAATCAGGAAAGACCATTGTTGACTTTGTTGAAGTTATATCCAGAACAGTTGAATCAGCTCATCGCGGACTTCAATAGCACAGCAGCTTTATTAAAAGTTGCTTTTTTTATGTAATTTTCTTAATTAAATGGTTTTAATTGTCTTGTAATTTGTTCTATTGTATAATTATACAATAGAACAAATTATCTTGGAGGACAAAATGAAAGCAAAAAGGCATTTAAAAATAAGAGAATTTATTGCGAATTACGAAATTGACACTCAGGATGAGCTGGTTGAGAAACTGAGAAGTTCAGGTTTTAATGTGACACAAGCAACTGTATCAAGGGATATTAAAGAGTTACACCTAATAAAGGTTCCACTAGAGGATGGTCGATATAAGTACTCCCTACCAGCTGATCAAAAATTTAATCCGTTACATAAATTGAAACGTACGTTAAGTGATAGCTTTATTGGCATTGACTATACAGATAACTTAATTGTGATGAAAACCTTGCCAGGTAATGCCAATGCTATTGGTGCATTAATTGATAACCTTCAATGGAAGGAAATAATGGGAACCATCTGTGGAGATGATACTTGTCTAATCATTTGTAAGACCAAAGAAGATGCTATATTAATGTCAAAAAAATTTTTAGAAATGCTTTAAAGTGGTGATAATATGTTAATAGAACTTACTGTTTCTCAATTTGCTATTATACAGAATTTAAAGGTTGAGTTTAAGAAAGGCTTGAACATCCTAACAGGTGAAACTGGAGCAGGGAAATCAATCATTATTGATGCTATTCAGTTGATAACTGGTGGTCGAGGCTCTGTAGAATTTATTAGGAGCAACGAAGAAAAAGCGACGATTGAAGCATTATTCGATCTTCTAGAAAACCATCAGGTATTTCAAGTGTTAGAAGAGAATGGATTACCACCATCTGAGGATGGCATACTTATACTAAAAAGAGAGCTATTAAGAAATGGAAAGAGTGTTTGCCGCGTAAATGGCCAGCTTGTGACCCTGGCAATACTGAGAGAGGTTGGCGATTACTTAATTCAATTACATAGTCAACACCAACATCAAAATCTGTTATTCTCAGATAAACAGCTCTTTCTTTTAGATGCATATGGTGATCGTCAAATTGAATCGAAGCTTGCTGCTTTTAGACTGATTTATCAAGAATTTGATGCTTTGAAAAAAGAAGTTAAAAAGCTTATTGACAATGAAAAAGAAATGAACCAACGTATTGATTTATTGAAATATCAGTCAGATGAAATTGCAAAAGCTAAATTACAAGTTAATGAAGACGATATCTTAGCAAAGCAAAGAAATAAAATTAGATATGCGGAAAAGATTTCAACAAATTTAACAAACGCCTATCAGATTCTAAACAATGAGGAAGGTGTCATTGATTCATTATCAAATGTGGTTAGAATACTTGAACAGGTTTCTTCATTAGATCAGGACCTAGGTAAATTAGTAGAACAAATATCTCAAGCTTTTTATCAGATTGAGGATGCATCGAGTCAATTGAGTGAACAGGTGAATAAAATAGAGTTTGATGCTGATCAGATTAATCATGTAGAAGAACGATTATCGTTAATCAATCATCTAAAAAGAAAATATGGTGATTCAGTTAATGCTATATTAGAATATGAAAAAGGGATAGCCGAAGAATTAAATATATTGATGAATCGTGACGAAACCCTTCATAAAAAACAAGAGCATCTTGATAAATTAACGACAATAGCAAGAGAAAAAGCCGTCGAATTATCCCATGTACGTAAAGAGTATGCTGGAGAATTATCAAATGCGATTGAAAGAGAATTAAAGAATCTACAAATGAAAAATGCTCAATTTATGGTTGAGCTAACTTATGAAGAAGATATAGAAGGGATAGAAATTGATGGCAAGAGATTTCACCTTACACATGAAGGACTAGACAAAATTAATTTCTTGATTTCACCTAATCCTGGAGAGCCACTAAAGCCATTACAAAAAATTGTTTCCGGTGGAGAATTATCAAGAATAATGCTTGCTATACAAACAATATTGGCTAGTAAGGATGATATTCCAACGATTATTTTTGATGAGATTGATACGGGTGTGAGTGGACGAGCAGCGCAAGCTATTGCTGAAAAACTGGCAATAGTTGCAAAGGATAAGCAAGTTTTTGTTGTTACACATTTACCTCAAGCTGCATCGATGGCTGACCATCATTATCTAATTCAGAAAAAAATAGATAACAATAATACCTATACAGAGATAGAGTATTTGGATGAGGAAAAACGAATTGATGAACTTGCACGTATGTTAGGAGGAGTTGAAGTAACTGCTCTAACTAAAAAACATGCTAAAGAAATGATTGAAAAGACAGTGCCGTTTAAAAATTATATATACAATAATTTTTAAACGGAATGTATTCTGTTTTTTTTGGGGGGAAGCTACTTACGGTAGCTTCCTTTTGTCTTAATGATGCAGCTTTTACTTTATATAACATGGAATCATTTTAACCTTATAAATTATTATGATAAAGGACACCTTAATGGTACAGATACAAGGAGGTGTAGGTAGGAGATATTAGGAGAGTGATGTAATTGTCCAAAAGGATGAAAAAAATATTTGGATTAGTTACGGTTATTATGGTTATTGCCTTTTCTTTTACAACGACCTTTCAATCATTTGTAACTTTCCCAAATGAAGTTCGGATGTTTAAATCAGCAATTAAACAAGTGAAATTACCGTTGCCTATTTCAGCTACTGTTGTTTCAAGTAATTCTGGTGTGTTGGAAGTTAATGGTCACGAAAACAGCTTTAAAATCGATTTAAACAGTCCTATTACAGTTAAACCTAAGGAGGAAGGTAATTCTAAATTAACACTAAAGCTATTTGGTATCCTTCCATTGAAATCAGTTAATTTTAAAGTGATTAAAGATATTAAAGTAATACCAGGAGGGCAAACGATAGGAGTCAAATTAAAATCTGCTGGAGTTATGGTTGTTGGACATCACTCCATTACAGAAAAAAATGGTACCAACCTTTCCCCAGCTGAAAAAGCAGGGATAAAGACTGGCGACTTGATTATACGGATAAATAATGATGAAGTAAAATCAGTCACTGATATTGTCAAAATAATAAATAAATACAACGAGAGCAATGGTGGAATGGAAGTAGAAATACTTAGAAACAAAGAAAAATTGAAATTCAAGGTGAAACCAGTTTATGATCCAAAAACAAATGCTTATAGAATGGGGTTATATATTCGGGATTCAGCTGCTGGAGTAGGTACACTTACCTTTTATGATCCTAAAACAAAGCAATATGGAGCCTTAGGACATGTAATTACCGATGTCGATACACAGGAACCGATCATTGTAAGAAATGGACAGATATTGTATTCAACCGTTACATCGATTGATAAGGGAACAAGTGGTAAACCAGGTGGGAAAAGGGCAAGCTTTGTAGATGAAAACCAAATAATTGGTGATATTAATAAAAATACTCCTTTTGGTATATTTGGAACGATGTATGATAAACCGCTAAACGGTGTAATTAATAAAGCAATACCAATTGCCTTACCAGAAGAGGTAAAGGTAGGACCAGCCGAGATATTAACAGTGATTAAAGGCCAAAAAGTTGAAAGGTTTAAGATTGAAATAGAAAATGTTATTGATCAAAAATATCCGGCTACAAAAGGGATGATAATTAAAGTGACAGATCCACGTTTATTAGAAAAAACTGGTGGCATTATCCAAGGAATGAGTGGTAGTCCCATTATCCAAAATGGAAAGCTAGTTGGAGCAGTTACTCATGTATTCGTCAATGAACCAACCTCTGGATATGGATCATTTATTGAATGGATGGTAAGAGATGCAGGGTTAATTAATAATAATACATCAAATAATGGTCTTAAGGCAAGCTAAAGCCTTAAGACTTTTTTAATGAAAAACAGAGTATAGCTTAAAATAATGACGAAATACAGTCGTATTACTAAAAAAATAAAGAAATTTTTATTCGACAAGCAGGATTTTTTTTTCATTTGTCGAATTTCTTTTTATAGTAAATATTTACCTATACATAATATGTAATTTTAACATATTCCAACATTTACTAAAAGGTATTATAAGGGAGGAAGATATTGTGTCAAACATTAAGGTTTTAATAGCAGATGATAATCGAGAATTTGTAGATTTATTAAAGGATTTCATGGTAGAGCAACCAGATATTGATATTGTCGGCGTTGCCTACAATGGTAATGAGGTTTTAGAAATTTTAGAAGAAGAGATTCCTGATGTAATGATTTTGGACATTATCATGCCACATTTAGATGGACTGGGAGTGTTAGAAAAATTAAAGGACTATCATTTTTCTAAAGCTCCTAAAATCATTATGCTAACAGCCTTTGGGCAAGAAAATATTACACAGCGAGCGGTTGAATTGGGAGCATCCTATTATATTCTAAAACCATTTGATATGGATGTATTAGTGAACAGAATAAGACAGGTCGTAACAAATCAAGTAATCAATCAACCAACACAAAGAATTTCTTCAGTACAACCTATGAAATCCAAAAATTTAGATGCAAATATAACAAATATCATTCATGAAATAGGTGTTCCTGCACATATAAAAGGTTATATGTACCTTCGGGAAGCAATTAAAATGGTATATAATGAAGTTGAAATTTTAGGCTCCATTACGAAGGTACTTTACCCAAGAATAGCTGAAAAATTTAGTACCACACCATCACGAGTTGAACGGGCAATACGACATGCGATTGAGGTTGCGTGGAGCAGAGGAAATGTTGATGCAATAAGAAGTTTATTTGGTTATACTGTAAATACAAGTAAGGCAAAGCCTACAAACAGTGAATTTATAGCTATGGTGGCAGACAAGCTTAGAATAGAGTCACGAGTAGGGTAATTATAATTATAATAAAAAGTCTTAGTCTCAAGTCTCTGAACTGTAACCCGATTTATGGATAAAGTAAAAAAACACTTTAAAGATTATGCACTTAAAAGATGGCTTCTGTATTGAACTGGAGTCATCTTTTTTAGATTTCATTGATATCGATGGCAATTGTACTCTACTATGTACTCATCAATTGTAGCACGAACTTCCCCTAAGTTAGCACAAGAAGATAAATCTAATTCATCCTTCATATGACCAAAAAAAGATTCCATAGGTGCATTATCTCAACAATTCCCCTTACGGGACATGGACTGTTTAAACCCTAATTTTTGTACTAAATGTTGATATTGAGGATACAATATCTTATTTTTGCTTTTATCTTTTTTTTAATTAATGTAGAAGTAAAAGCTGCAGTTAATGATTCATGGTAAAATAGCGGTGTAATAGTTCATAGTGATTCTAATGGACAAATGTATTATACGTGGCTAACTGGTACCTTAAATGCAAAGTATGTTAGCGATTCTGTAGACAATACTTTTACCGATTATTTTTATACTGAGGCTAAAGCACTTGCAATACATGTAGATCAATTAGGAGCTTATATGGGCGTAACTTATATAAAAATAAATGAACTGAGTCAACCACTAACAGGCACACATACGTTTTGGTATGATGGTGCAGATGGATATGCTTATGCGACTGAAGATACAAATAATCTCCTATTTCTCTACGGTAGAACAGGTCCTGTAGAAACTAAAGTTTACTTAATGGGAGATCCTTCCTTATCAATCTTATATGGTTCGAATTATGTCATTGTATCTGGTGATTGGACTACTTAATAAAAAGGAGTGAGTTAATATATTATGAAAAAGAAAAATATAATTTTATTATTAGTTAGTTTTATCCTCTTAATAGGTGTAACTCTTCAAACACATGCTTTTAGTAAAGGACCCTGGAGCGTGTATCAACAAATTAAAGCCATACGAGTAAAAGATGACACTATTATGGTACAATTTAAGGATTTAAAAATAAAAAGAGAAGATATTGTTAATATAAAAAATGAATTTGAAAAAGTTAATCAAGTATTACATGGAAATAATAGTTACAAAATATCAGAGGGACAAATAATTAAAAGTAAATTAGTTAATGAATTTTTGTTATTAGAAGCTAAAAACGCCGGAATTAATCCTGTTAGTGATGATGAGGCTAATAAAGCAAAAGATGAACAATTAACAAATTACCAAAAAGTATCAGATGATATTAAAAAGATCCAAGAAGATAAAATACAGGAATTAGGTTTAACTTTTGATGAATATTGGAATAACTATTGGATTGAAAATTATAAAAAAAACAGGATGATTAGTGATTATATTAGTTTAAAAATGAAAGAGCTAGTAAACATAAATAAAACAAGAGAACAAGTCAGAAATGAATTAAAAGAGGAATCATATAATAAATACAAAAACCAAGTTATTATTAACCCAAAATTTAATATAATATTGCCATAAAAAGTTGCTTTTTTCAGAATTATAATCAAGGTGATATATCAGAGATACTTCTTCAAAATTAAATCAGACCTATTCCAAATTAGGATTGGTCTGATTTAAACGTTTTTAATATTATTTATTTATCATTGTTTAAAACCTGATCTTAGACAATGATTTTTTCTTTAACCTAGGTAAATTATTTACTAAAAAGAGGATAATTAGCGTTGTAACACTACCCTATTATTACCTTCTTACTTAAATTTTCTATAAATATAAAAAACATCTTTATCAAGTTGCCAATTTAAGAGAAATTATTTTTCAAAAACTTTTTTTATTGGCTTGAAAAGAATTTACCTCAATTTTTTTCCCATTGTGATAAAATTCAATTTCCTTAGGTAAGGGCGACGTTTTAACATATATTGCAAAGTAATTTTTAACTTGACTTTCATCTAAAGCATCTACATCGTTAATATACACTTTCATAACATTGTTATTTCTTTGTATTTTTATTTCCTGATAAGAATAGAACCATCTGTCTTTATATTTATATTTATTAAAATAGATTATTGCTTCAAAAACATTTCGGCTATTATCTATATGGTACATGTTTATTCCTTTATTCTCTTGACAATAATTGTTAATCCAAAATTTGATTTCAGGATTTAGTTTATCAATATTGACTTCCTGGAAATCTATATTTTTATCATCTATATAAAAAACTTTAAAAACAAATATAGATATAATAATTAACGATAAAATAACGATAAGAATTAAAAAGCCATATTTCATTTCATACCTCCATACTATATTTTTATAGCATTATTTTATTAAAATATTAAAAGGGGAAGGCGAAAAAAAGCTTTTTATCTTCCCCATCTCACTACTTCATATTTATGTTAGGCTATGGATATTAAAAACGTACAATACAAAAAAAAATTATTCATGTAACCAGGTTAGTTCTCCGTTGTTTAGCTTAGTTAATACTCGGTCTACCAAATCGCTATCAAATGTATAAAGTATAGAGTCATACCAATACCAGACATCTCTTCCTTGCTGATTATTATATAAATCCATATCTCGATGTTGCCACTCATAATATCCGTCTGTTGCTTTTTGATTTAACTCTTCCTCTGATTTATCTTCATGTGCAGTAGCGTATAAATAAGCCCATGCCTCACTAATGTATCTAGACATCAAGGCATTCCAGATAGCATGATGAAAAGCGTCGGATAGATCTCCTAAACCATTCCAACCCATATTATCCTGAGTAGGCTATATGCTAAATCCTTAGTCATGTAAGTTAGCCCAGCAGCTACAGGGTCAGATACTATTAATAACTGTTCGGACGTTGTTAATCTATTCCATTCGTCGTAAACAGAAGCATAAACAGTACTCGTAAATGATAACTTTACTTCATTCGTTCTCTCCCCATATTTATTATTAAAATATTTGACTATTTCTTTAACGGTTTTCTTAGGATTATCTTTTTTATACTTTTCAATCTCTTTGACAGCTTTTCCATTCTCGACATCTCCTAATACTTGTTTAGTCATATTTTATCATATCAATCTTATGATAAGCAGGATATTATGTCTGATTTAAGGTTTGAAATTTACTTATATTGGTCATGAATCCTTAGCATTAGCATGACATTCTATGCTTATACTAATAATGGTATTTTGTAAAAACATAATTAGAGGAATGATTTTAATGATATTTCCTAAGAATAATAATGAATTAAGAGCGAAATATAGAATAGATAAAAAAACAAAGCATTTATTGACAAAAATATTAGCAAACCAGATAGCGGTGATAAAGCATTCAGATATTGATGAAATTGCGGCTTATGGACTCATTGAAAAGAAAGTAAAAGCTATTATCAATTTTTCTAGCTCCTTTTCTGGTACATATCCAACCGATGGGCTAAAAAAATTGCTACAAGCAAGAATCCCTGTTTTTGATGTAACAGATCATCATCAGCTATTTGATAAGTTATCTGATGACCATGAAGTAATGATAGTTAGGAACTCAAATGAAATAGTGTTTATTGAAGAGGAACAAACGCATCTATTGCATATAAAAGAGTGGAATATGAAAAATTGGGAAAACGTTTCTCATAGGGCTAGTCACAATATTGAGAGTGAACTAAATCGTTTCATTGATAACACTCTTGAATATGTAGCAAAGGAAAAGGATTTTGTATTAAAACCGCTACCTATACCACGCTTAAGAACAAAAATGAAAGGGAGACATGTCGTTGTTGTCGTAAGGGGTAATCATTACCGACAGGATTTACATGCTATACGATCTTATATCGAAGATTACCAGCCAATCCTTATTGGAGTAGATGGTGGGGCAGATGCACTTATTGAATATGGATTAAAGCCTGATATCATTATTGGAGACATGGATAGTGTCTCTGATAAAGCATTAAAGGCTGGTTCGGAAATCATTGTTCATGCTTATCCTGATAGACGAGCACCAGGACTTGAAAGAGTACAGGCGATAGGGGTCGATGCCAAAATCATTCCTTCTGTAGGAACGAGTGAGGATGTTGCAATGCTGATGGCTTATGAAGAAAAAGCTAGTATCATCGTTGCACTTGGAGCTCATTCCAATATGATTGATTTTTTGGAAAAGGGGAGAAAGGGAATGGCTAGTACTATCTTAGTGAGAATGAAAATCGGAACAAAATTAGTGGATGCAAAGGGAGTTAGCAAGCTGTATCAACCGAGATTGGAGTGGCGAAGCTTGAGTTTAATGGCTTTTGCAGCAACAATGCCCATTATCGCTATCAGTCTAATCAATCATGATATGGTTCGAATCCTTCAAATGATGTGGATTAATATTAAAATGATTTTTACGTAGGTGATAAAAATTGATTACCAACCGATATTATGTTACTACAATCATAGCGATATTTTTGTCCTTAAGTATGGGGATATTAATAGGTGGAACGTTGGGCCAACAATGGATCAACCATAATCAACAGAAGATTATAGAGCACTATGAGGTTAAAATAGAAAAGATGGAAATAAAAAACAACGATTTAGTGAAGATGAATCAAAAATTGAATGACCGTACCGCACAGCTAATGGAAGATTTTAAAACGTTATTTACTTTAACGGTTACCAATACAATAGCAGGGGACAAATTTTTATGGTTCGATAAATCAACTAAAGATCTAGACCCATTAAAAACCGCAATAGAATTAGCAGGTGGAAGCATACATGAGTTAAATAATCCTAAGACTATTGATATGACCTTTCAGATAAAAGAAGAGGATTTACATCATTATGATTTAATTCTTTTTTTCACAAACAAGGTGAATTTATTAGATGATAAATGGCTACTTAATTATGGTATCCCTGTTATATGTGTAACAGATGATAAACAATCGATGGATGAAGAGAGTAAGGCATTGTTTAAGCATTATCAACATGTGTTGAATCTAGATTCAGCTAATGAACAATATCGTTTTATTCATTTTTTAAAAAATATCCTTCAGGAGAAATCGTGATGAATGAGAATATTTCAGTTATTATTCCAGCTTATAATGAAGAAAATTATATCAAATCAACCATTGAAGCCATCTTTTTTTGGCCATTTTTAGTGGAAATAATCGTAGTAAATGACGGAAGCAAAGATCAAACAGAAAAAATATTAGAAGCTATTGCAATGGATATACCCATAAAATCAATTACATTAACAAGCAATCAAGGAAAGGGACAAGCATTAATGGAAGGATTGAAGCTTGCAACAGGTTCCATCATCATGTTTTTAGATGCAGATCTAGGGGAATCAGCAAAATATGCAACAAAATTATTAACACCAATATTAGAAAAAAAAGCAGATATGACAGTAGCCATTTTACCTAAGTCAAAAAAGAAAGCAGGTTTTGGCTTTGTTAAAAACTTAGCAGACAAAGGAATTTATCATCTGACTGGGTTTAAATCCCTTGCTCCTTTATCAGGACAAAGAGCAATGAAGAGGGAGGTAATAGAACAAATTCCGAAGCTTATTCATGGCTTTGGTATTGAGGTCGGTTTAACCATTGATGCGATTAAAAAGGGATTTTCTATTAGAGAGATAGAAATCCCCTTTCAGCATCGAGAGACAGGTCGAGATATACAAGGGTTTTATCATAGAGGAAAGGAATTTATCGCAGTGATTCGTGCGTTATATCTAAGTAATAAAAAGTATAAACAACGAGCAACAAATAAAAACTAATCATATTCTGTTTAGTCAGTGGAGGCTCATCATGATATTGCTCTTATCCATTTTTTCTGCCCTCATTCTGTTTCCTTTTTATAAATCCTTACTATTTACAATTGGTAGTTTGGATTATAATTTTAATAAAAGAAGTATCCCTGTTGGTTTTGGCGGGTATATTTTATTGCTTGAAACATTTCTTTATTTTATTCCTACAAAAAATATATCAAGTATATGGGCTTCTTTAATCTTAATCACCACTGTAGGAACCTATGATGATTTTCTTGGAGATAAAAGCGTAAAAGGACTAAGGGGTCACATGACAGCTTTCATTCATGGTAAGGTAACATCTGGGTTTTTAAAAGCCTTAACAGGTGTGGTCGTTGCTTTTATGGCAAGTATTCATATTGGAGATCATCTATTTTCTATCGTTACTCATTTTTTATTAATACTGTTTATGATCAATATGATAAATTTATTTGATATAAGACCTGGTAGAGCACTAAAGGTTTTTTTTCTTTTATTTTTGTTTTTAGGTGTAGCTACACCTTTCTTAAGGGTTAATAATTTTGGTTTTGTTATACTAGGAATATTACTAGTAGTGTTCTATCAGGATCTTCATGCTAAAATAATGATAGGGGATAGTGGAGCTAATTTAATCGGTTTACATTTAGGAATATGGTATAGCATTTATATAGATCTTATCTGGCAATGGTTTATCATTTTCTTTCTTCTATTTCTACATTATTATAGTGAGAAAAAATCTATTAGTGTATTAATTGAAAATAATAAATTTTTAAAGAGAATAGATTTATTGGGACGAAAAGGAACAATATGAGGATGTGGGCTAAATGTACGAACGAAAAGTATTAATTATTGGTGCTGGCCGGGGTGGAACTGCGCTCATAAAGGCTTTACAGGGAATAGAACGATTAAAGGTTGTTGCTATTATTGATAAAAATCAAGCTGCAGAGGGTATGAAATTGGCGAAGGAATTAAATGTAAAAGCAAGTGCTGAGTTTTACCCTTATTTAGATGAATCCTTAGATATCATATTTGATGCTACAGGTGATAAAGAGCTTTTTGATGAATTAAAAAAATTAAAATCGGATCATACTGCCTTAATTCCAGGTTCCGTTGCTAATTTTATCATGGGACTTATTGAGCAAAAGGAAGCATTAATATCTGAGTTAAAAAGCAATAAACAAGAATTAGATATCATCTTTAACTCAACTCATGATGCGATGATTGCCATTAATAAAGAAGGAATGGTCACTTTATTTAACAGGTCAGCAGAAAAGATTCTCAAGAAAAAAGCAAAGGATGTTATTGGGAAAGAAATTGTAGAAATCATTCCAAACACTAGGTTATTAGTTATTTTAGAGACAGGGAAATCGGAGTTAAATAAAGAGTTTGATTTAGGGGATGACATCAAAATCATCAGTAATCGAATCCCGCTCATTGATTATAGTGGAGAAATTTTTGGGGCAGTTTCTGTTTTTAGAGACATTACAGA
This sequence comes from uncultured Bacillaceae bacterium, assembly GCA_964514395.1. GTDB lineage: Bacteria > Bacillota > Bacilli > Tepidibacillales > Tepidibacillaceae > CAZEQK01. The sequence continues at coordinate 15,573 of CAZEQK010000020.1, read as the reverse complement.
GCTAATACATCTTTCCGAGGAAATAACGGATCTAAAAGATATAAGAAGTTTATTAGAAGCTATTATTAATTCAACAGAGGATGCAATCTCAGTTGTTGATGAATATGGGAAGGGCTTGATCATTAACCCCGCCTATACCAAATTAACAGGCTTGAGCCAAGAAGAAGTGATAAACAAACCTGCAGATGTTGATATCTATGAAGGCGAGAGTATGCACATGAAGGTATTAAAAACCAAAAAGCCTGTTCGAGGAGCCTACATGAAGGTTGGCCCAAAGCGCAAGGACGTCATCGTAAATGTTGCACCGATTTTAGTAGATGGTAGACTTAAAGGTAGTGTTGGAATCATTCATGATATGTCTGAGATAAAAAAACTAAATGATGAACTTGAAAAAGCGAGAAGAATCATTAGAACATTGGAAGCAAAATATACCTTTGATGATATTATTGGTAATAGTAAAGAGATGAAGGTTGCGTTAGAAACTGCACAAAAAGCGGCACTTACTCATGCAACTGTGCTGGTAAGAGGAGAGTCAGGAACAGGAAAAGAATTATTTGCCCATGCCATTCATAACGCTAGTAACCGGAAATATAATCAATTTATTCGAGTGAATTGTGCAGCTATTTCTTCTTCTCTATTAGAGAGTGAACTATTTGGTTATGAAGAAGGAGCATTTACAGGTGCTAAAAAAGGTGGGAAAAAAGGTTTTTTTGAGGTAGCGAGTGGAGGGACGATCTTTCTTGATGAAATAGGAGAGCTTGAAATTAATACTCAAGCAAAGCTATTAAGAGTACTACAAGAAAAGGAAATAGTGAGAGTGGGGGGAACTAAGCCTTTATCTGTAGATGTGAGAGTAATCGCAGCAACAAATTTAAATTTAGAAAAAGCAATGAAAAATGGAACCTTTCGAAAGGATTTGTACTATCGTTTAAATGTTCTACCGATTAACATACCTTCTTTAAGAGAAAGAAGATCGGATATACCTCTATTAGCTCGTCATCTTTTTAAAAAGCTTAATGTAGAATATGGTAGAAATATCGAAGGAATAACTGAGGAAGTGCTACATGTATTCCTTGAATACCTATGGCCAGGAAACGTGAGAGAATTAGAAAATTTATTAGGTAGAGCGATTATGAATATGACCTTTAATGAGACCGTTATCAATATAGATCACCTACCACCATTAACAAGAGCCATGATAAATAGTGAAATGGAAACAGTTCATACATTCCATTCAGAGGATGAAATACTTCCATTAAATCATATGATTGCTAGAATGGAGAAGGATTATTTAAAAAATGTCATGAAGCAAATGGATGGCAATAAAACAAAAGCGGCAAAGAAACTGGGTATATCAATACGGAGCCTCTATTATAAATTAGAAAAACATGGTATTGAGTGAGAACGGGAAGGACATAATATCCAAAGGTGAGATTAAAATAAAACAGAAGTAGTGAAGTAAAATGCCTGCAAATATTTGCATATTGCAAAATTATGCAGGATATTTTTTTGTGGGAAAGTAGGGTCCTGCGACGCAAAAACTTTGTAAGCCCTTACATTTGTATTTTGGCATGTATATTGCATCATAATATAATGTTTAAAAATAAATCTTGAAGGTGATGTGTTTGAAAACTTTTCAAGAAATCAAATCAAACATCAGTAAGAAACAAGCGATTAGAATATCAGTAGCTGCAGCAGAGGATAAAGAAGTTTTATTAGCTGTTAAAGAAGCTGTAGATATTGGACTAGCAACATTTCATCTAATTGGAGATAAGGAGAAAATTTTAGAATATGCAAAAGAAATCAACTTATCCATAGATGGAATGGAAGTGACAAATGAATTAGATCCAACACAAGTAAGTAGAATAGCGGTAGAATCAGTCAGCAGTGGGAAGTCACATATACTTATGAAGGGTTTAATTCCAACAGCAACCATGCTTAAAGCGGTATTAAACAAGGAAATAGGATTAAGAACAGGGAAAATACTTAGTCATGTTGCTACCTTTGAATTAGAAGGATTCGATCGTTTATTGTTTCTAACCGATGCAGCGATGAACATTGCACCTGATTTAGAACAAAAGCTTCAAATCACGCAAAATGCTGTTGATTTTGTAACATCCATTGGTATAGAAAAACCTAAGGTTGCAGCAATTACAGCAGTGGAGACGGTAAATCCAAACATGCAGGCTACAATTGATGCTGCTTTGTTAGCAAAAATGGCAGACAGAGGTCAATTAACGAATGGACTGTTGGACGGACCATTAGCTTTTGACATTGCTATCTCGATGGAGGCAGCTAAACATAAAGGAATAGATAGTAAAGTGGCTGGTTTAGCAGATATATTATTAGTTCCATATATTGAGGTTGGCAATGCAGTTTATAAAGCTCTGGTTTATTTTGGAAAAGCAAAAGTAGGTGCAGTAATTACTGGGGCTAAAGCTCCTATCGTTTTAACTTCAAGATCAGATTCACACGAAACAAAGCTCAATTCAATGATTTTAGCGGTTTTATCCGCACAATCAGAATAAAATTCATAATATGCTTAGGGGGAATAAAAATGATTATCTTTGATTATCTTCAAAAGTATGATTACGAGCAATTGGTTTTTGCACACGACGAACAATCTGGTTTAAAAGCAATTATTGCGATTCATGACACTACACTTGGTCCAGCTCTTGGTGGAACGCGTATGTGGACTTACAAATCGGAAGAGGATGCTATTATAGATGCATTACGCTTAGCCAGAGGAATGACTTATAAGAATGCAGCTGCTGGACTTGATTTAGGTGGTGGAAAAACAGTAATAATCGGTGACCCTAAAAAGGATAAGAGCGAAGCATTGTTCCGTGCATTTGGCCGTTATGTACAGAGTCTAAATGGTCGTTATATTACTGCTGAGGATGTTGGAACTACTGTTCAGGATATGGATTATATTCATTTAGAAACTGATTATGTAACAGGAATTTCACCTGCTTTTGGTAGTAGCGGTAATCCTTCCCCTGTTACAGCATATGGTGTATACAGAGGAATGAAAGCTTCAGCAAAGATTGCATTTGGTACTGATAGCTTATCAGGAAAGACAGTTGCTGTTCAAGGAGTAGGTAACGTATCTTACAATCTTTTAAAGCATCTACATGATGAGGGCGCAAATCTAATCGTAACTGATATTTATGAAGAGAGTGTGAATAAAGCAGTTAAAGAATTTGGTGCCAAAGCAGTAGGAGTAAACGAAATCTATGGTGTCGAGTGTGATATTTTCTCACCAAACGCACTAGGTGCTATTATAAATGACGATACAATTCCTCAATTAAAAGCAAAATTAATCGCAGGGGCTGCTAATAACCAATTGAAGGAAGAGCGTCATGGTGATATTCTTCATGAAAAAGGTATTGTATATGCTCCTGATTATGTCATAAATTCTGGTGGAGTTATTAACGTAGCTGATGAATTAAATGGCTATAATCGTGAAAGAGCAATGAAAAAAGTTGAAACCATCTATGATAATATGTTAAAAGTATTTGAAATCGTGGACCGTGAAGGAATTCCTTCCTATAAGGCTGCTGATAGAATGGCAGAGGAAAGAATTGCACAAATGCGCAACGTACGTAGTAATTTTTTAAAGAGAGAAAAAAGCATTTTAGATAAATAAAATACTTAATAGCTTCATGGTTGGGAAAAGCATGTTTATTTGCTTTTCCCAATGCTAAATGAAACGGGGTGTTTAGCTGTGGAACAAATATTTCGCCTATTAGTAATCAATCCTGGTTCTACCTCAACTAAAATTGCCATATTTGATAATGAGAAGCCAATTTTCGAAGAATCAATTAGGCATGACACACTTAACTTATACCAATATAAGAAAATTTTCGATCAATATGAATTCCGTAAAAACATTATTCTTGAAACATTAAATAAACATGGGATAAATATTACAAAACTAAATGCGGTCATAGGTAGAGGGGGACTATTAAAACCCATTCCTGGCGGAACATACCGAATAGAATCAGAAATGCTTCAGGATTTAAAAACAGCTAAATATGGTGAGCACGCTTCAAATCTTGGTGCAATATTAGCATTTGAAATTGCTAATCAATTAAATATCCCGTCCTATATAGTTGACCCAGTTGTTGTAGATGAATTTAAAGAAATTTCTAGAGTAACAGGCATGCCAGAGATAAATCGTAAAAGTATCTTCCATGCTTTGAACCAAAAGGCAGTTGCTCGGAGAATTGCGAAAGAGATGAACCTTGAATATGAGAAAGCTAATTTTGTAGTCTGCCATATGGGGGGTGGAATCACAATTGGTGCTCATAAACAAGGTAGGGTTATTGATGTAAATAATGGTTTAGACGGAGAAGGGCCATTCTCACCTGAACGTGCTGGTTCAATACCAGTTGGTGCTTTGGTGACGATGTGTTTTTCAAAAGATTACTCTGAAGCAAAAATAAGAAGAAAAATTGTTGGAAAAGGTGGACTTGTTGCTTATCTTAGAACAAATAGCGCAATAGAAGTAGAAAAGTTAATTAAGAATGGTGATCAGAAGGCAGCGTTTATTTACGATGCCATGGCTTATAACATTGCCAAAGGAATCGGTTCCTATAGCACCGTTCTAAAGGGAAAAATTGATGCTATCATATTAACAGGTGGTTTAGCATATGGTAAGGATTTCATGCAAAAAATCACTGATTATATTGAATGGATTGCACCGATAAAGATACATCCTGGTGAAAATGAACTACAAGCCCTATCTGAGGGTGGGTTAAGAATACTTAGAGGTGAAGAGAAAGAAAAAATCTATAGCCAGGAGGTCGTGAAAATTGACTAACGACCCTAGAATAAAGATTATTACTGGTCATTTTGGTAGTGGAAAGACGGAAATATCCATTAATCTGAGTGTAAAAGAGAAGGAATCCCATGAAAGGGTAGCTATCTCTGATTTAGATGTCATCAATCCATATTTTCGTTCACGGGAAGTAAGCAAGTATTTTGATGAATTAGGTATCGAACTTATTGCACCGAAGGGTAAATTGGCGACAGCAGATCTTCCAATCGTGTCTGGCGAAATACATCGAGTGCTTCATGATCCGAATTATCAGCTTATTATTGATGTCGGTGGAGATAAGGATGGTGCTACTGCATTAGGGCAATACTACAATGAAATAAAACATTTAGAGCACAAATTGTATTTTGTTATTAATACAAATCGTCCTTATGTTAGTACTGTCGAGGGAATAAAAGAGACGATTCGTCAGATCGAAATGGTTTCTCGTCTCAAGGTATCAGCTTTCATCAATAATACAAATTTAGGAATTGAAACAACAATCGATGATATTATTCAAGGATATGATATCGCTATTGCAGCCAGTAAAGAACTAAATATACCAATTGAATACACCACAATATCTAAGCATTTACAGAAGGAAACGATGGTATTTGCTGAAGAACATGAGGTATTCTATATTGAGCGTTTTATGAAATTACCTTGGGAATAATGAGTATTATATTGAAAATATATAAAGCTCTTTATATATATTTATCTTTGCTTAAATAAAATGGGGGAGTGATTTAAATGGAATCACGTGTAATCTTTAAGGAAGATATCTGCAAGGGTTGTAGTTTATGTGTGTCTGTTTGTCCTACTAATGTTATTTTTTTAGCAGACAGAATCAACGGTAAAGGATATCGACCTGCGACAGTTACAGATCAGGAAAATTGCATTAGCTGTGGCTCCTGTGCAAGAATCTGTCCTGATAGTGTCATTTCTGTTTATCGTCCTGATAAAAAGGATAAGTCAGCATCATAAATAAAATGGGGGAGGATGGTTCAAATGGCTAAGGTATTAATGAAAGGTAACGAAGTTATCGCAGAAGCAGCAGTAAATGCTGGCTGTAAATATTTGTTCAGCTATCCGATTACACCTCAGAGTGAATTAGTTGCCTATATGGCAAAACGTTTACCAGAGGTTGGTGGATTGTTTTTACAAGCAGAAAGTGAAGTTGCGGCAATTAATATGGTTTATGGGGCAGCTAGTGCTGGTGTGAGAGTGATGACATCATCTTCTAGTCCTGGTGTAAGCTTAAAACAGGAAGGTATCTCTTATTTAGTAGGTGCAGAATTACCAGCTGTAGTCGTTAATGTTATGCGTGGTGGCCCAGGGTTAGGTAGTATTCAACCAGCTCAAGCAGATTACTTCCAAGCGACAAAAGGTGGTGGACATGGTGACTATAATATGCCTGTTTATGCACCTGCAACTTTACAAGAAATAGTGGATTTAATGAAGGAAGCGTTTGACGTAGCTGACCGCTATCGTACTCCTGTTTATGTACTTGGTGATGGTATGCTGGGTCAGATGATGGAGCCGGTTGAATTCACTGAGGGGGCAGAGATAAAGTCCTATCCAAAGGATTGGGCAGCATCCGCTACTCGTGGTGATGGAGGTCCAAAAATTATTAACTCCTTACGTTTAGATCCAGTTGAATTAGAAGAACACAATATTCATTTACAAGAAAAATATAAGCGTATATCTGAAAATGAAGTAAAATATGAGGATTTTCATACAGATGATGCTGATTATATAGTAGTCGCATATGGAACCGTTTCAAGAATTGCCAAAAATGCGATTAAAAAAGCGAGAAGCAATGGAATTAAAATTGGAATGATTCGCCCAATCACCTTATGGCCTTTCCCTAAACAGCCATTCTTCTCTACTAGAGATAAGGTAAAATCCTTTTTAACGGTTGAGATGAGTGCTGGGCAGATGGTTGAGGATGTTCGTCTAGCTGTTGAGGGTCATGCACCTGTAGAGTTCTATGGTAGAACTGGTGGAATGGTACCAAACGCTGAGGAAATCTATAATAAAATCATAGAAATGGCCGGAGGTGAACAATAATGAAAGTAGTTTATGAGAGAACAAACGGTTTAACTGATACGCCCAATCATTATTGTCCAGGTTGTACCCATGGTATTATTCATCGACTAGTCGGTGAAGTACTTGAGGAAATGGGCATAATCGAAGATACGGTTGGTGTAGCTTCTGTTGGATGTTCAGTGCTTTCCTACGAATATTTCAACTGTGATATGAGTCAAGCTGCCCATGGTAGAGCACCAGCTGTAGCAACTGGCTTGAAGCGAGTATTACCTCAGGATAAGTTTGTCTTTACTTATCAAGGGGATGGTGATTTAGCTTCCATTGGAATGGCTGAGGCAGTTCACGCAGCAGCAAGGGGAGAGAAAATCACAGTTATTTTTGTAAATAATGCAATCTATGGTATGACAGGTGGGCAGATGGCACCTACTTCGCTCGTTGGACAGAAAACAGCTACATCTCCAACAGGAAGAAATGTAGAGATTCAAGGTTCACCGATTCGTGTATCTGAAATGCTTGGAACCTTAGATGGTGCAGCATATATAGAGCGTGTATCTACCCATGATGTGCCAAACATCATAAAGACAAAAAAAGCGATTCGTAAGGCATTTGAAACCCAAAAGAAAGGTTTAGGTTTTTCATTAGTAGAGGTACTATCGACTTGTCCTACAAACTGGGGATTAGATCCAATCGAATCTTTAACTTGGGTAAAAGAAAATATGATACCTGTTTATCCACTAGGTGTTTATAAAGACGTCGAGGGGGGTAAATAATATGCTACATGAAATCATTATAGCTGGATTTGGTGGCCAAGGAGTTATGTCCATGGGACAATTATTAGCATATTCTGGCATGATTGAAGATAAGAGCGTATCATGGCTTCCTTCATATGGTCCGGAACAACGTGGGGGAACTGCAAATGTATCCGTTATTATTAGTGATGATGAGCCTGTTGGATCACCAGTTATTTCAAGACCATCAACAGCGATTGTATTAAACAAGCCATCATTTGATAAATTTGAGCCACTTGTTCATCCAGGAGGCACGTTAATCATCAATAGCTCTTTAATAGATAGTAAATCTACAAGAGATGATATTACCATTATCGAGGTACCTGCATCTCAGATTGCTACAGATATGGGTGAAACAAGAGTAGCAAACTCTGTTATCCTAGGAGCCTTCCTCGAGCTAACAAAAGCAGTAAATCCAGATAGTGTCATAGAATCCTTGAAAAAGGTGTTACCAGAAAGAAGACACAATCTTATTCCAATCAATAAAGAAGCCTTAGAAAAAGGGGCAGCATTAGTAAAATAAAGTTTGTTCAACAAAACCTACTCTGATTAGAGTAGGTTTTGTTTGCATGTAATACATGGGGATAGGTCCCGTGTATTTTATTTAACCCTTCCTATCAAAAAAGTCAATTAAACATTTAACAAAATATAGTATAATTACCATATTATATAAAATATTTTTCGTCTAATATTTCTACTTCTAGGTGCTCTGAAATGTAAAAATAGTAGATGAAACAGAGGATTATTATACCCTGTTCTATAAGAATTAGGAGGATTATATAAGAAATAAGTTCTTCATTTATATTATTTTAGTTGTTTTTAATTTATCTACTACCTATTTATATTTAAATGAATCAAACAAAAATGATGAGCTTTATTTTCGCCTATTTGACGATTGGAGAATGCACATCTCGATTGTAGCGAATAATGATCTCGATATAGAAAACAATATTTTTTTGACAGCAAACACTACATTGCTTGTAACATCAGAAATGGAGAAGAGATATAAAGTTGATACGTCAATTTTTAGCGGTTTTTTAATCAGGTCTTATGCGAGATATAAACAAAATCCAAATGAGGTGAAAGCAAATTATAAAATTATTTCTAATGAATTAGATAGAATAACAACTCAATCTACTAAAAAAGACTACGTTAAGTTAATAAACACATTAAAGTCTCTATTAAAATAAATAATAAAGTATCCACTATGCTTGATACACATCAGCTTAAAAAGCAAGTGTTGTAAGCTATTTGTTATTGTTTTACTTTGATATTATAGGTTTCTAAATAAAATGATAACCAATGTGGTAAGCTATGGATATCATGTATATAGTGGTATTATCATATCTTGAAATAGAATGTTTTAATCCTATACTTATAACTTGTTTCTCTTGGTCAGCTTTATTAAAATGTATTTAGATGAATGGAAAGATGAGAGGATGAAAACGATGGCAGAACAGTTTGATATAGCTTTTTTAGGCGCAGGGCCTGGTGGATATGTTGCAGCGATTAGAGCAGCTCAACTAGGATTAAAGGTTGCTGTTATTGAAAAGGATAAAGTAGGAGGAACCTGTTTACAAAGAGGTTGCATTCCAAGTAAGGCATTATTAAGAAGTGCAGAAATCTATCGTAATTCTAAGGAAGCCGATGAGTTTGGCATCATGATTGAAAGCGTTTCACTTAATTTTCCAAAAGTACAAGAAAGAAAAGAGAAGGTTGTAGACCAACTTACAAAAGGAATTGAATTTCTCTTCAAAAAGAATAAAATAACCCTAATCAATGGATATGGAAAGATCATGAAAAAAAATGGCGAGAATAGTGAGGTTGCTGTAGAGAATAGTGATGGTAAAACGGAAACTATTTTAGCAAAACACCTTATTATCGCGACAGGATCAAGACCAAAATCCTTACCAGGACTAAATATAGACGGTAAATTTATTATGACAAGTGACGATGCTCTAGCATTAGAGGAACTACCAAGCTCCATTGTTATTATTGGTGGAGGGGTAATCGGAATGGAATGGGCTTCCTTACTAAATGATTTTGGTGTTGAAGTAACGGTGGTTGAATTTTTACCTCGTATTCTTCCACTTGAGGATGCTGAAATTAGTAAGGATATCACTAGAGCGATGAAAAAACGCAAGGTTAAGCTACATACGGATACAAAAGTAATCCCTAGCTCCGTGAAAATTGTTGAAGGTCATGTGGAATTAGTAGCAGAAAAGGGAGATAAGCAAATAGAGCTAAAGGCTGATAAAGTCTTGGTTTCAGTTGGTAGAGAAGCTGTTGTTGATCAAATCGGTTTAGAAAATGTAAATGTAAAGGTAGAAAAAGGATTTATCAAGGTGGACGAATTCTATCAGACCGACGAAAAGAATGTCTATGCGATTGGTGATGTGATTGGTGGATTACAGCTTGCCCATGTAGCCTCCCATGAAGGAATCATTGCCGTTGAAAATATCGCGGATAAAAACCCACATCCGTTAGATTATTTGACTGTTTCTAAATGTACATTCACCCATCCTGAAGTAGCTAGCGTTGGTTTGACAGAGGATGAGGCAAAGGAAAAAGGCTTTGCTGTGAAAATTGGAAAGTTCCAATTTAGAGGGATTGGTAAATCATTAGTACATGGCGAAATGGATGGCTTTGTCAAACTAGTGGTAGATGAAAAAACAAACGATCTATTAGGAGTACATATGATTGGTCCTCATGTTACAGATATGATTTCTGAAGCAGGCTTGGCCATGGTATTAGATGCTACTCCTTGGGAAATCGCCCATACGATTCATCCACATCCAACCCTATCTGAAGCAATTATGGAAGCAGCCCTTGATGTGGAAGATGAAGCGATCCATGCATAAGGTATAAGTAATAATGAAAAAGAAGTCACTTGGTGACTTCTTTTTTTATAGATAACCATTAGCTTATTAATGGTTGTTTTTTAATTTCATCATCATGAGTTTTCTAACGTGTATTGGTCTAGAATAATCTTCTTTCATGATGTAAAAACTTTTACAATAACAAGGAAATTTACAGAATAAATTGATATAATAAAATTATTGAATAATGCGTTTTTTTTGAAAATTAGTGATCTCGGAGGGTGTTTATGAGAGAAGAGGATAAGAAGATTCAGCAAAAAGAGTGGGAAGAAAGTACGGAAGCATTTATAAAGAAATTCCCAGAAAGAAAGGATTCATTTCTGACAAGCTCAAATTTACTAATTGATAGACTCTATTTATCTAACGATGTGGATGATACCTATACCGAAAACTTGGGTTTCCCTGGCGAGTATCCATTTACACGGGGAATTCAACCAACTATGTATCGAGGCAGATTATGGTCTATGCGCCAATATGCAGGTTTTTCCTCTGCTGAGGAATCGAATAAACGGTATAAATATTTACTAGAACAAGGGCAATCAGGATTAAGTGTTGCTTTTGATTTGCCAACTCAAATTGGTTTTGATTCAGATGATTCTCATTCAAAAGGAGAGGTTGGTAAGGTCGGGGTTGCCATTGATTCATTAGAGGATATGGAAATATTGTTTAAGGATATCCCATTAGATAAGGTTAGTACCTCGATGACCATTAATGCGCCTGCCTCTATTTTACTAGCCATGTATATCGCAGTGGCAGAAAAACAAGGTATTTCCCAAGACAAGCTATCTGGAACGATTCAGAACGATATTTTGAAGGAATATATAGCAAGAGGCACTTACATTTTTCCGCCAAAGCCATCAATGAGATTGATTACAGACATCTTTGCATACTGTTCTATTCATTTACCTAAATGGAACACGATTAGTATTAGTGGTTATCATATTAGAGAGGCTGGTTCAACCGCAGTTCAAGAGGTAGCCTTTACACTTGCAAATGCGATTGCCTATATTGAAAGCGCATTAAAAGCTGGATTAGACGTAGATGAATTTGCTCCACGAGTTGCCTTTTTCTTCAATGCTCATAATCATTTTTTTGAAGAGATAGCAAAATACCGGGCAGCAAGAAGACTTTGGGCTAAGATAATGAAAGATAGGTTTGGTGCAAAAAAACAAAAATCGATGCAATTAAGATTTCATACACAAACAGCAGGTTCCACACTTACGGCGCAACAACCAGATAATAATATTGTTCGTGTAGCATTACAAGCCCTAGCTGCTGTGCTTGGAGGAACCCAAAGCCTACATACTAACTCAAGAGATGAAGCGCTTGCATTACCTACCCAGGATTCAGCAAGAATTGCACTTCGTACCCAACAGATCATCGGTTATGAGACAGGAGTGACAGACACAGTTGACCCATTAGGGGGTTCCTACTATATTGAAGAATTAACTGACGCGATTGAAAAGGGTGTCAATGAATATTTACAGAAAATCGATGAGCTAGGTGGAGCGGTTTCAGCAATCGAACAAGGCTATGTCCAAAAAGAAATTCACCGTGCTGCCTATGAATATCAGCAGGATATTGATAGTAAAAAGCAATGGATTGTAGGAATGAATACCCTGACGATTGAAAACGAAGCTAAACCAGAGCTTCATCGAGTAGATCCAAAGGTAGCTGAGATGCAGGTACAAAAAATAAATGAACTTAAAGCTAGACGGGATAATGAGAATGTGAACCATAAGCTCTCAGCACTAAAGGCAGCAGCTCAAGGAGAAGAAAATTTAATGCCTTTTATTCTTGATGCAGTAAGAGACTATGCCACTCTTGGTGAGATCACCAATGTATTAAGAGAGGTATTTGGAGAATATCAGCCAAACTAAAATGAATGATTTATCGACAGGCTTGTGCTGATGATCTTGATATAGGAGGAAAGAGGATGGAGAAAAGAATAAGGGTACTAATTGCAAAGCCTGGCCTTGATGGACATGATCGAGGAGCGCTGGTCATCGCACAGGGGCTAAGAGATGAGGGAATGGAGGTCATCTATTCTGGGTTGAGACAGACTCCCGAACAAATTGTAGCCACTGCGATCCAAGAGGATGTTGATTGTATTGGTTTATCCATTTTATCTGGGGCTCATAATGAGTTATTCCCTGAAGTTACAAAGCTATTACATGAGAATCAAGCTGATGATATTTTGGTTATAGGTGGAGGAATTATACCTGAGGATGATATACCTGCTTTAACGGAGAAGGGAATTAAAGCAATTTTCACACCAGGTACACCTATAATAAAAATAGCAGCATTCATTAAAGATTATCTTCAAAATAATAATGTTTCTGCAAAGAAAATTGATCATATGGGAATTGCAGTAAATAATTTAGAGGAATCTATAAGCTTTTATCAAAATATACTAGGGTTAGAATTACTTGGAACAGAAGATGTACCATCTGAAGGAGTTAGAGTTGCTTTTTTTAAGATTGGTGATGTAAAAATTGAGTTACTAGAAGCCTTAAACGAAGAAAGTCCCATTGCTAAATTTCTAGCTAAAAAAGGGGAGGGCTTCCATCACTTTGCGATAGAGGTAGATGACATTGTAAAATCATTCGAATACTTGAGTGATGAGGGGATTCAGCTATTACAAGAGGAGCCAAAGATAGGGGCGCATGATAAAAAGATAGGCTTTATTCATCCGAAGTCATCCCATAAAGTTCTAATTGAGCTATGTGAAAAGGGAAAAGAATAATATCAAATTAGATACATGCGGCTAAACTCTAGTAAATGACAAGGATGTGTTTGAACGATGTTAAACAAAATTGAAGAGTTAAAGGAACGTAGGAAAAAGATTGAATTAGGCGGAGGGGAAAAAAGAATAGAATCCCAGCATGAAAAAGGTAAACTAACGGCTAGGGAGAGATTAGCTCTTTTGTTGGATGAGAATTCATTTGTTGAATTAAACCCCTTTATTGAGCATAGAGGTAATAATTTTGGGATGGAAAAGGTAGAAGCACCAGGTGAGGGAGTAGTCACTGGTTATGGTAAAATAAATGGTCGTGGAGTATATGTCTTTTCCCAAGATTTCACCGTTTTTGGTGGAGCATTAGGAGAGATGCATGCGAAAAAAATTGCGAATGTCATGGATTTAGCTGCTAAAAATGGCTGTCCCATCATTGGTTTGAATGATTCAGGAGGAGCAAGAATTCAAGAGGGTGTTGTATCCCTTGATGGCTATGGTCATGTCTTTTATCGCAATTCTATCTATTCAGGAGTGGTACCTCAAATTTCTGTTATTATGGGACCAAGTGCAGGAGGGGCCGTATACTCCCCAGCCATTACTGATTTTGTATTTATGGTGGAAAAAACGAGTAAAATGTTTATTACGGGACCAAAGGTAATTGAAACAGTTACTGGCGAAAAAATATCTTCAGAAGAATTAGGTGGTGCAAAGGTTCATTCCAGTGTCAGTGGGAATGCCCATTTGATAAGTCCTTCAGAACCAGAGGTTTTAGAGCAGGTTCGCAGATTAATCGAGTTTTTACCTCAAAACAATAAAGAAAAGCCACCAAGAGTTAAGGTAGAGAACGATGAGGATTGGTGTGAGGATTTAGTCGATATTGTCCCCATAGAAGGAACAAAGGTATATGATGTGCGAAATGTGATCCATTCGATTGTTGATGATGGCGATTTTATGGAGATTCATAAGAATTTCGCGAAAAACATTGTGGTTGGCTTTGCTAGAATTGATGGAAGATCAGTTGGACTTATTGCCAATCAGCCCAAATCTATGGCTGGTGGATTAGACATTGATTCATCGGATAAGGCGTCAAGATTTATCCGTTTTTGTGACTCCTTTAATATTCCTTTAATCACCTTTGAGGATGTAACAGGCTTTTTCCCAGGAGTCATGCAGGAGCATCGTGGAATCATAAGGCATGGTGCAAAGATTTTGTATGCCTATTCAGAAGCGACGGTACCTAAAATAACGGTCATCACTAGGAAGGCTTATGGTGGTGCTTATGTCGCACTTAATAGTAAATCAATTGGTGCTGATTTGGTATATGCGTGGCCAAATGCAGAAATAGCAGTGATGGGGCCAGAGGGAGCTGCAAATATTATCTTTAGTAAAGAGATAAACGAGAGTGATGATCCCGCTGCAACAAGAGCTGAAATGATTGAGGAGTATCGTGAACGGTTTGCAAATCCTTATATCGCAGCTTCCATGGGGATGGTGGATGATGTCATCGATCCAAGGGAGACGAGAAAAAAATTAAAGCAGGCATTAGAGATGTTAGAAAATAAAGAAGAAACAAGACCAGCGAAAAAGCATGGAAATATTCCTTTATAAAGACTAGCAGGTAAAGAAAAGTAGCTATAGAAGTGCTAATTCCAAGATGAATTAGCACTTTTTATGCCTATTAGCGTTATTGCCCATGATTTGGTTACCATCGTAATCAGACCATTCCTCTAGCGATTATTTCAATGATACCAGAAAGCTAACTATTTACTCCCTATTTTTATTGTTTTTTTAATAAGAATGACTAAGCTCGTAATGAATAATGATAAACCAATAACTAAAAGAAATGTAAATTGATTAAAAAAAACATTATTCGTTCGTGGATTTACTAAAGAGATGGAAGGGCTCACGGAGGTACTTAGTTTTTCTATCATTGCTTGAATGAAATGAATTTCTAAAAGAATCATGCTAAAGGTAAATACAGCAGATAGTAGGATGATTATCATAATAAGGGTGAAATTCTTCTCTTTTAAAAAGGAATAAACTATTTTGCTAAGTAAGATATTAGATAATACAAATAAAATAACTAAAGGAAGCATGATCAATAAACCAGGATTTCCATTCCCAGACAATGAACTAGGTGGGAAAGTAAAGTATTTATTTGTTACATAAAATCCGATGATGTTTAATGAAAAGAGAAAAAGTATAAACTGAAAGGCTTTCATGTTTGGCTGATTTTTATTTTGTACAAAGTCGAGACTTTTCTCAAAGACAAATTTTAAACCTAGTGTAAATATAATAATC
>CAZEQK010000019.1:0-60118 GCA_964514395.1 uncultured Bacillaceae bacterium | reverse complement strand
GAGTCAGTGAGGTACTTGGACCGCAGGGTCCTGGGAGAGTAGGACGTTGCCAGGCGAGTTAAAAAAGAACAGTTAAACAACTGTTCTTTTTTGTGTTTAGTAGCAACGTCCTACTCTCAGCTACAAGAGGATGGATTTGGCAAGGCTACGTGTAGAAATGGGGCCCCGCATAAGTAATAGGAATAGGGTACGGGCTATGCATCACTTATGTGAGTACGATTATTTAAACTTTTTTATGAAGTAACTATATATATACAAACGTAAATTGTTATAATAGTAAAATAATCATCATTCAGTAATTTTTTTTATTTTACGGTTAAGGAGACAAATATGTATAACAAATTAGACGGAGTTGTTTTTGATTTAGATGGTACTTTATTTCAAACAGAAAAATTAGCTTTACCTGCATTTAAAAGAACATTTTTACAACTAGAAAATGAAGGCTATTACATCGGAAATATGCCATCTGACGATGATTTATTATCTGTCATTGGTATGATATTACCAGATATTTGGCATAAATTATTACCAAATCAATCCCGTGAAGTACATTTGAAAGCTAATGAGTATATGCTTTTAAATGAACTTAATGGCTTAAATGAAGGGTACGGAGCTCTTTACCCAAATGTGATAGAAACTTTGTTTAAGTTAAAGTCACTGAATGTAAAGCTATTTATTGCTAGTAATGGTGCAGAGGATTACGTACAAGCAGTGACTAAAGCTTTTAAGATCAACCATTTTTTTGATGCAGTATATAGTGCTGGCCATTACAAAACTAAAAGTAAGATAGATTTATTGAGCATGCTTGCAAGAGATTTTAATATTGATAACGGTGTAATGGTAGGAGATAGGCAGTCTGATGTAGAAGCTGGAAAAGGTAATGACTTTTTTGTAATTGGTTGCCAATTTGGATTTTCTAATCATACTGGCGAAAACAATGAGTTAAGGCAAGCTGATATTAAAATCAGTGGCTTTGAAGAAATTCTTCCCACTTTGCGTAATAGATATAATTTTGAAAATAAGAGGTGAAGAGATGACAGCATTATTATCGAATGATTATTTTCATATTTTTATTAGGCTATTTTTGGCACTAATATTAGGTGGTGTTGTTGGCTTTGAAAGAGAACAAAATAATCATCCTGCTGGTTTTAGAACTCATATACTAGTTAGCATTGGTTCAGCACTATTTATGTTAATCTCGATTTATGGATTCACAGATTATATTTCTGGAGAAAATATTAGTTTTGATCCAGCACGTATTGCAGCTCAGGTTGTTACTGGAATTGGTTTTCTAGGTGCTGGAACCATCTTAAGACATGGATTTACAGTAACAGGTTTAACAACGGCTGCATCCCTTTGGGTTGTTGCTGGAATAGGGATGGCTGTTGGAGCAGGAATGTACTATAGTAGTATTTTAGCAACTATTTTTGTACTTATTAGCTTAGCAGTATTAACTAAATTTGATTCTTTTATTGCAAGCAAGAGACAGTTGGTTCAGATTAAGGTAACTGTATTTGATCGACCTGGGAAACTTGGAGAGATAGCTACCAAATTAGGGGAAAGGAAAATCAATGTAAGAAGTGTAAGTATAATCGATGAAGAAATAAGCGAAAATGGGGATGAGATTGTTACGATTGTGTTCCTATTGCGAATTCCTAAAAATGAAGATATTCCTGAAATAGTGGATGATATCAAACATATTAATGGTGTAAAAGAGATTCAATTTGGAAAGGATACAGAGTAGGATAATAGCTACTCTGTATTTTTTTTAGATAATTTCTAAAAACTCAACGTAATAAGAACCACACTTTTTGTCTCAAACAAATTTTTTTATGTATAAAGATATGTTGCAAAATAAAAAAAGAGTATTATAATATATATAAAGGTCAAAGTTAGTCAAAGTCAAAAAAACATTGTATTTGGAGGTTAAAATGCGAAATATTTCTGACGTCATTGAAAACTTTCTAAAGAATATACTTGAGATTAGTGAAGGTGGGGAAATAGAAGTACAAAGAAGTGCATTAGCCGAAAAATTTCAATGTGTTCCTTCGCAAATAAACTATGTGATAAGCACAAGATTTTCATTAGATAAAGGCTTTATGGTTGAGAGTAAAAGGGGTGGCGGTGGATATATTAGAATTAGAAAGCTAGAAATTGGTGATGAGAGGATATTTTATAGAACCTTATATAAGATAATAGGTGATTCTATAAATCAAACAACAGGATTAAATATTATTGGGCGATTAAAAAGCGAAAGTTTTATTGTGGATAAGGAATATGATTTATTACGAACACTAATTTCAAGGGAAGTTATCACTTTACCATTACCAATCAGAGATGAAATTAGGGCGAATATGTTAAAAGCTGCTCTAACAGTTATTTTTTCTAAATAAAGGGGGAGAAATAATGCTCTGTGAAAATTGTGGAAAAAAACCAGCGACACTGCATTTCACAAAAATAATAAACGACGAAAAAAATGAATATCATTTGTGCGAGCGATGTGCAAAAGAGAATGGAGAATTAATTGGAAACGATAATGAATTCTCATTCCATCACTTGCTTTCGGGGTTGCTTAGCTTCGACCAAATGATGAATGGACAACAAGTAAAAACAGACATAGATACATTAAGATGTAAAACTTGCGGTTTATCCTTTGCACAATTTAAAAAAGCTGGAAAATTCGGCTGCAGTGATTGTTATCGATATTTTGAACCTCAGCTTGAACCTATTTTTAGAAGAATACATGGTAACAGTCAACATAGTGGAAAGGTTCCAGTGAGATCAGGCGCTGAAATCAAATTAAAGAAGGAAATAAATAGCTTAAAATTAGAGTTACAACATAGAATTGAAAATGAAGAATTTGAAGAAGCGGCAAAGTTAAGGGATAGTATTAAAGAGTTAGAACTCAAGCTTTCAGAAAGGAGAGGTTGAGGTGTCATTAGAAAAATTTATGCAGTTTGCAATAAGTGATTCAATGAAAGCGAGCACTCCAGAATCTGATATTGTGATTAGTAGCAGAGCTCGTTTAGCTAGGAATATGAAAAATCACCCTTTCCCACTTCTTGCAACAGATTCGCAGGCAAAAGAAGTCATTCGTGAAGTAAGTGAGATTTTCAAAAAAGGGAATATGAAAGATGTGGGAAACTTTGAAATCATCCATCTAGATGATGTGAAAGACCTACAAAAAAAGGTACTGGTAGAAAAACATCTAATTAGTTTGCAATTGGCAAATGAATCTAGAAAAGGAGCAGTTGTAATAAGTGAGGATGAGAATATTAGTATCATGATAAACGAAGAAGATCATATCAGAATTCAATGTTTATACCCTGGGATGAAAATATATGATGCATGGAAAATGGCGGATAAAATAGATGACATTTTTGAAAAGCATTTAGATTATGCCTTTGATGAAAAAAGAGGCTATTTAACTAGTTGTCCTACGAATGTAGGTACAGGAATAAGAGCTTCAGTTATGCTCCATTTACCTGGGTTAGTATTAACCGATCAAATCAATCGAATAATACAAGCAATTACCCAAGTTGGTTTGACGGTTAGGGGAATTTATGGTGAAGGTAGCGAAGCCTTAGGAAATCTATTTCAAATATCTAATCAGATTACTTTAGGCCAAAGCGAAGAGGACATTATAGAAAATCTATATGGTGTTGTAAATCAATTGATAGAGCATGAGAGAATAGCAAGAAAAAGCCTAGTTAATGAAAGAAAACTTCAAATTGAGGATAGAGTGAGCAGAGCTTTAGGAATCCTATCCTATGCCAAAATAATTGATTCAAAGGAAGCAAGCGAAAGATTGTCTGATTTAAGGCTTGGGATAGATTTGGATATGATAAAGGGTATATCTTCTACTGTATTAAATGAGTTAATGGTTATGACACAACCTGGCTATTTACAATACTATGCTGGAGAAGAATTAACCCCAGATGAAAGAGATATTCGTAGAGCATCTATTATAAGAGAAAAAATATTAAAAAAATGAGTTTTGAGGAGGGATATATATGATGTTTGGAAGGTTTACAGAAAGATCACAAAGAGTACTAGCATTTGCTCAAGAAGAGGCTGTTAGGCTTGGGCATAACAATATAGGAACAGAACATATTTTATTGGGGTTGGTAAAAGAAGGAGAAGGAATAGCAGCCAAAGCTTTACAATCATTAAATGTGAATTTAGAAAAAGTACAAGCAGAAGTCGAAGGTTTAATTGGAAAGGGAGATGAAAAACCAACGACAATTGCTTATACACCTAGAGCAAAAAAAGTAATTGAATTATCCATGGATGAAGCTCGGAAGTTAGGACACACCTACGTCGGAACTGAGCACATTCTCTTAGGTTTAATTAGAGAAGGAGAAGGTGTAGCTGCAAGGGTTTTAAATAATCTTGGCATCAGTCTAAATAAAACAAGACAACAGGTTTTACAATTACTTGGAAATAGCGAAGTGGTTTCTCCAAATCAATCGAATAACTCACAAAATAATTCTCCTACGCTTGATAGCTTAGCAAGAGATCTAACATCTATTGCTAAAGGTGGTGAATTAGACCCAATTATAGGCAGGGAAAAAGAGATAGAACGTGTGATCCAGGTATTAAGTAGGAGAACGAAAAACAACCCTGTATTAATTGGTGAACCAGGGGTAGGTAAAACAGCAATTGCAGAAGGATTAGCTCAGAAAATAGTAAATAATGAAACGCCTGAAACCCTTAGAGACAAAAGAGTGATGTCCCTCGACATGGGAACATTAGTTGCAGGAACTAAATATCGTGGTGAATTTGAGGATCGTTTAAAAAAAATTATGGAAGAAATAAGGAACGCTGGCAATATCATTTTATTTATCGATGAGCTACACACTTTGATTGGAGCTGGTGGAGCAGAAGGAGCCATCGATGCATCAAATATATTAAAACCAGCTTTAGCTCGAGGAGAATTACAAGCAATTGGAGCTACGACCCTTGATGAATACCGTAAATATATTGAAAAGGATGCAGCATTAGAGCGTCGATTCCAACCAATTACAGTGGATGAACCAACAACGGATGAAACGATTCAAATCCTAATAGGTTTAAGAGATAAATATGAAGCACACCATCGTGTTAAAATTTCTGACGAAGCCATAAATCAGGCGGTTATGTTATCAGATAGATACATCACGGATAGATTTTTACCAGATAAAGCAATAGATTTGGTTGATGAGGCTGCTTCAAAGGTACGTCTTAAGAGCTATACGGTACCACCTAATTTAAAAGAACTAGAAGGAAATTTAGATGAAGTTAAAAAAGAAAAGGACGCAGCCGTTCAAAGTCAAGAATTTGAAAAAGCAGCTTCCTTAAGAGATAAAGAGCAGCAATTAAAGGATGAGCTAGAAAAAACAAAAAACAAGTGGAAAGAGCAACAGGGTAGAACAGATACTGCAGTCACTTTAGAGGACATTTCCCAGATTGTTGCTAGTTGGACTGGTATTCCTGTAACAAAATTAGCTCAGGAGGATACAGAGCGATTAATAAATATGGAAAAAATATTGCACAAAAGAGTGATTGGGCAGGAGGAAGCAGTAAAATCGATTTCTCGTGCAATTAGAAGAGCTAGAGCTGGGTTAAAGGACCCAAAAAGACCTATTGGTTCGTTTATTTTCTTAGGACCTACTGGGGTTGGAAAAACGGAATTAGCGAGAGCTTTAGCAGGGGCAATGTTTGGCGATGAAAATGCTATCATTAGAATTGACATGTCAGAATATATGGAAAAACATGCTACTTCAAGACTAATTGGAGCTCCCCCAGGATATGTAGGTTATGAAGAAGGAGGACAGTTAACAGAAAAAGTTAGAAGGAAGCCATATTCTGTTGTTCTATTAGATGAGATTGAGAAAGCGCACCCAGAGGTATTTAATATTTTATTACAAGTACTTGAAGATGGGCGCTTGACCGATGGTAAGGGAAGAACGATTGATTTCAGGAATGTTATCATTATTATGACATCAAACGTTGGTGCAGACTTGATAAAAAAAGATAGTACCCTTGGCTTTACAAAGAGTAATGCAGAAGATGATTATAATGAGATGAAGAATAAAGTAATGGGTGAATTAAAACGAGGCTTCCGTCCAGAATTTTTAAATAGGGTAGATGAAGTCATTGTTTTCCATGCACTCACTCTAGATAATATTAAAGAAATAGTTACATTAATGGCTAATGAATTAAGAAAGAGATTAGTTGAACAGGGAATTGATTTTATCCTTACTGATGATGCTAAAGATTTCTTAGCAAAGGAAGGATTTGATCCAAGTTTTGGGGCACGCCCATTACGTAGAGCAATACAGAAGCATATAGAGGATAAATTATCAGAAGAGCTATTAAAGGGAAATGTAAAAAAAGGTGACACTGTAACCATTGATGTAGAAGATAACACCTTAGTTGTAAAAAAATAATAAAAGATAGAAAAAGATTCCTACTAAAGGAATCTTTTTCTATCTTCACAAACAAGTATGGGAAGGCTTTTGAGTGTATTTCTTAATTTTGGAATCTTTTTTTTATTTACGCTTTGTTATATGATAAATTAATACTGTATTATAAATTAAATAAAAGTTATAATATGTACAATAAAAATCTACTAGAGTTTTATAGAATATGAAAAATGAGGAATTATAAAGATGGCTAAAGTGAAAACTAAATTTACTTGTCAGGAATGTGGGTATGAAAGCCCAAAATGGATGGGTAAATGTCCTAGCTGCAATTTGTGGAATACGATGGTAGAGGAGATTGTATCTACTAGTAAAAATAATATAATGCAAGTGAAGAATACAACAAATCCACAGGAAATATCCAAAATAAATATTGATGATGAACCAAGAATGGACACCGATATTAGAGAATTTAATCGTGTGCTTGGTGGTGGAATTGTTCCAGGATCTTTAATCTTAGTTGGGGGAGACCCTGGTATCGGAAAATCTACTCTATTACTTCAATCCTCTTATCATATCTCCTTATTAGGACGGAAAGTTTTATACATCTCAGGGGAAGAATCGTTAAAGCAAACAAGAAGGAGAGCGGATCGATTAGGTCTTCAATCTGAAAAATTATTTGTAGTCACAGAAAATGAGCTAGAACAAATAGAAAATCATATTGCAAAAGTTAATCCAGATGTAGTAGTGGTGGATTCTATTCAAACAATGTATCATAGTCTAATAACCTCAGCTCCTGGAAGTGTTGCTCAGGTAAGGGAATGCACCTCCTACTTAATGAGAATAGCTAAATCCACTGGAATAGCAATCATTATCGTAGGGCATGTCACGAAACAAGGAGAAATTGCTGGTCCAAGGCTACTTGAACACATGGTTGATACTGTTCTTTATTTTGAAGGAGAAAGACATCATACATATAGAATATTAAGAGCAGTGAAAAATAGATTTGGTTCTACGAATGAGATAGGAATTTTTGAGATGAAGGAAGAAGGATTAGTAGAGGTAAGAAACCCATCAGAAATGTTTTTATCCGAGAGACCATTAGGAGTTTCGGGATCGTCAGTGGCGGCAAGCATTGAAGGAACGAGACCTGTTCTTGTAGAAATACAGGCATTATTATCCTCAACAAATTTTGTAACCCCTAAACGAATGGCTACAGGTGTTGATCACCAAAGGGTAGCATTAATCATGGCTGTATTAGAAAAAAGACTAGGCATGTTTCTACAGAATCAAGATGCTTATGTAAATATTGCTGGCGGAGTTAAAATCCAAGAAACAGCAATTGATTTATCGATTGCTGTTAGTATAGCCTCTAGTTTTAGAGATAAAGCAACAGGGAAATATGATGTCTTTATTGGTGAAATAGGATTAACTGGAGAGGTAAGAGGAGTAACAAGAATAGAAAAAAGGGTGCAAGAAGCAGAAAAACTAGGTTTTAAAAGAGTAATTGTTCCTGTCCGTAATCTTAAAGGATGGAATATACCAGACTCAATTGAAGTATATGGTGTTAATACAGTTTCTGAAGCATTAGATATTGCTTTTGGAGGTAAAGACTATGAATAAGGATTTAAAAAAAGAAGAATTCATGAGAAATGTGCTAAAAATGGTGGCTCCAGGCACCCCATTTAGAGAAGGTCTAGAAAATGTACTGAGAGCGAAAACAGGAGCGCTAATCGTTGTAGGGCATTCCGATAGTATCAAGGAACTAGTCGATGGTGGATTCTCTATCAATTGTGATTTTACTCCTGCTAATCTGTATGAACTAGCAAAAATGGATGGAGCTATTATTTTAAATGAGGATATTAAAAAGATATTATATGCAAACACTCAATTAATACCAGACTCTTCTATTTCCTCTACAGAAACTGGAATTAGACATAGAACAGCAGAAAGGGTTGCAAAACAATCTGGACAATTGGTGATATCGATATCACAGAGAAGGAATATTATCACTTTATATCTTGGGAATTACCGATACTCATTAAAAGATATCGGAGTGATCTTAACAAAAGCAAATCAGGCCATTCAAACATTAGAAAAATATAAATCTGTATTAGATCAAGCGTTAATCAACTTATCAGCAATGGAATTTGAAGAACTAGTTACACTAAATGATGTCGCATTAGTTATACAAAGAATTGAGATGGTACAACGAATAAAAGCTGAAATTGAAAAATTTATTAATGAATTAGGAAATGAAGGACGTTTAATAAGTATGCAGCTAGATGAACTGGTAGCGAATGTTGATACTGAAGCATTTCATCTTATTAAAGATTATCATAAAGAAAATTCAGATGAAGTAATTAAAACTACCATTTTAGAATTAAAGTCATTAAGTCCTGATGAATTGCTTGAAAATCAAAATCTTGTTAGACTTATAGGATATACTGGGAATATAAATGCTCAGGAAGAACCTGTATCACCAAGAGGGTATCGAATATTGAGTCGAATACCTAGATTACCAAGTAATATCATTAACAATCTCGTTGAACAATTCCAAAATTTGCCAAGAGCAATGATGGCCACAATAGAAGAGTTAGATGAAGTAGATGGTATTGGTGAAGTTAGGGCAAGAACAATTAAAGATGGTTTAAAACGAATACAAGAGCAAGTTTTCATAGATAGACACATATAATTAATTGAGGTGAATTGTTTTTGAAGAATCATACGTTATTTAAAGAAGGTCTCACATCTTTAGGTGTAACAATAGGTATTACCATTATTCTATATTTGTTATATCCTTGGTTGGCTTTATTTGGTATAGGTATTATTATTTTTGTTTTATACTTTTTTCGTGACCCAGAAAGAATGATTATAAATGAAGATGCAGCAATTTTAGCACCAGCAGATGGTTTAATCACAGATATCACAGAAGTCGATGAAACGATATATCTAAAAGAAAGGGCAATTCGCATAAGTATTTTTATGAGTCCAATGGATGTTCATATCAATAGAAGCCCTATAGACGGAAAAGTAGATTATATTGAATACAGAAAGGGTAAGTTTATACCAGCGACAAATCCAAAAAGTCATCAGATAAATGAAAAGAACTTTATCGGTATTTATAATGATGATATGAAGGTCTTAGTAGTGCAAATAGCTGGTATTATGGCGCGAAGAATTGTGGATTGGACTAAAAAGGATCAATTAGTAACTAAAGGAGAAAAAATTGGTATGATTAAATTCAGCTCTGGTACCCAGGTTTTTCTCCCACTTAATAGCGAAATATTAGTGAAGAAAGGTGAAAAAGTTTTTTCTGGGAAAACAATTATTGGGAGGTACCCTAATGATAAATAGAATACTTCCAAGTATTTTTACTGTAGGTAATTTATTTCTTGGTATGATATCGATTATTTTAGCGTTTCAAGGAGAAACTGAGTATGCAGCTCTAATGGTGATTGCTGGAATGATATTTGATGGATTAGATGGAAGAATTGCTAGGCTATTGAATACCCAAAGTGAATTTGGAAAAGAGCTCGACTCATTATCTGATATAATTTCATTTGGAGTTGCACCATCGTTTATTATGTATGTGGCAGTCATGCAAAACTACAGTCCTTTAGGATGGTTTGTAACAGCGTTATTTCCAATAGCAGGTGCCTTAAGGCTAGCACGTTTTAATGTGAAGCCAGGAATCCCAGGATACTTTGTTGGTCTACCTATTACGGCTGCTGGTGGTGTTTTAGCAACCCTTACCTTGTATGAAGAGGTTATTCCTAGGGAATTTTTAATTATAATCATTGTATTTTTATCTTATTTAATGGTAAGTAATATTAAATATCCTAACTTCAAAAAAGTTGGATTTCCACGAGCAATTTTTTGGATTACTCCAATTATAGTGGTTCTGGTTGTTGTGATCGCAATCATATTTCGAGCTGAATTTGCAAAAATAGTATTTCTACCTTTAGGATTATATGCTTTATATGGCGTCAAAAGAGGTTTTAGCAGGAAAAAAAAGAATGATATTTATGAAGAGGAACTTGATTCAAAATTGGAATAATTTGATAAAGCGAAAGTAAAACCTTTGCAAGTTATTCACTTTTTTATCATGAATAATCTAACAAAGGTTTTTTTGATTTTTTGAAACCTATAGGCTTATTCGTACGTAAAATATATAAAATGAATAAATTTTTTAAATTTTTGTTGACTTACGTTCAAGTAATGTGCTAATATAATTTCTTTTGACACTTTATTGCAAATGTGATAAAATGGAAATGTATTTTATCCCGGAGGTGACGTATTTGTTTAATGTTGGCGATAAAGTGGTTTATCCGATGCACGGAGCGGGAATTATAGAGGCGATTGAAGAGAAGGAAATTTTAGGAGAAATAAAAAAATATTATATTATGCGCATACCTATCGGAGACATGAAGGTTATGATCCCAATGTCCAATGTTGATGAAGTTGGTCTAAGAGAAATAGTAGATGACAAAGAAATGGATGAAGTATTAGGTATATTGAAGAATGATCAAACTGATATGTCATCCAATTGGAATCGTCGTTACCGGGAAAATTTAGATAAAATGAAAAGTGGAGATATCTACGAGATAGCAGATGTGGTTAGAAACCTAATGCTACGAGATTTAGAAAAAGGTCTTTCAACAGGAGAAAGAAAAATGTTAGACAATGCAAAGCAAATACTAATAAGTGAGCTAGTATTAGCAAAAGAAATAGAACAAGATGAAGCTTTTGTATTGTTAGATAATATTATTTCTGAAAAAAATGCGTCCTTTTGACGCTTTTTTTCTACATATATTTTGATTGTATTCATATTGATAACTTAGCAAGATTTATTTCTTTTAGATAATGTCTATATATTTCAATTATTGATTTTCTTAGATAAATTAAATAATCTAGGTTTGTTTTTAATTTGAAATGTTAATACTGATAATAGGAGGTGAAGAAATGTTAAAAAGAGCATTTCAAATATTTTTTATTTTTTCAGGTGGTATCTTAGGATTTTTATTTATTCCGGACCTATTTAATAGGTTAAAAATCAATTATTTTAATGACATCATGCTTCATGCTATTGGAATGGTAGCCGGCGCGCTTTTTTTATTTCTTTTAACATCATTATTTTTAGATATAATAATCGATTGGATAAAACTTGGAGAGGAATTTATATTAAAAATTCCTGTAGCGGATTTTTTGTTTGGTATTATAGGTATGATTTTAGGACTTATAGTTGCTACATTACTTTCGCAAGCAGTTACTAATATTCCTATTGTAAATTTTATTGTTCCAATCTTTTTAATGATATTCCTAGGATATTTTGGATTTAGTTTAGGTTTTAAAAAACGTGATGAACTTATGTCTATTTTTTCTTTAGGAAGATTGAATAAAGATAAATCGATGAAAAAAGATGTTACACCAAGATATGAACATAAAGTACTCGATACTAGCGTCATCATTGACGGTAGGATAGCAGATATATGTAAGACAGGTTTTATTGATGGGATATTAGTTATTCCTAGCTTTGTTTTAGAAGAGCTACAGCACATAGCGGATTCCTCTGATACCCTAAAACGAAATAGAGGACGTAGAGGACTAGATATTTTAAATAAAATTCAAAAAGAGCTAGAGATTAATGTGGTCATTTACGAAGGTGACTTTGAAGAAATTCAAGAAGTAGATAGCAAGCTTGTAAAATTAGCGAAGGTACTAGAAGGTAAAGTAGTTACAAATGATTTCAATTTAAATAAAGTGTGTGAGTTACAGGGAGTACCCGTTTTAAATATTAATGATTTATCAAATGCGGTAAAACCAGTTGTTTTACCTGGTGAAGAATTAAATGTTCAAGTCATTAAAGATGGGAAAGAACATAATCAAGGAATTGCTTATTTAGATGATGGGACAATGATTGTAGTTGAGGGTGGTAGAGAGTTTATCGGACATCATATTGATGTCTTAGTAACCAGCGTTTTACAAACTTCTGCTGGAAGAATGATATTTGCAAAACCAAAATTGTTAGAGAAGGCATTATAGGAGAATCTTGATGAATTGTGGAATTATAATCGTTGCCGCAGGCCGTGGTAGGAGAATGGGTGCGGGAATAAATAAACAATTTATAGAACTAAATAATAAACCTATCTTGATCCATACCTTAGAAAAATTCGAGAATAAAAAATGGATAAAAGAAAAGGTGTTAGTTGTTCATCCAGAAGAAATTTCTATTATTGGAGAATTACTGAGTAAATATAAAATAAACGTTGATAAGATAGTCCCTGGTGGGAAAGAACGACAGGATAGTGTTGAGCGTGGTCTTTCTTTTATTGAATCTGAATTTGTGATGGTTCATGATGGAGCAAGACCCTTTGTGAATCCCCAAAAATTAGATGAACTATTTGAAAGTGTAAAAAATGATCATGCAGTAATATTAGGTGTACCTGTAAAGGATACTATAAAGATTACAGATGATTCGGGCTTCATTATGGAAACTCCTAATCGTAAGAGCTTGTGGTCTATTCAGACACCACAAGCTTTTCGTCTATCCATTTTAAAGGATGCATATGAAAAGGCAAAAAGCAACCTGTTTCTAGGTACAGATGATGCTTCTTTAGTGGAAAGAATCGGAGTAAACGTAAAAGTAATAAAAGGAGATTATCGCAATATAAAAATTACAACTCCAGAAGATTTAGAGCTAGCCCGATTAATATTGAACAATGGAGTGTGGAGACCATGATAAGAATTGGACAAGGCTTTGACGTTCACCAATATGATAAAAGCAGAAAGCTTATTATTGGAGGAATAGAAATCCCAAACGAGGTTGGTCTCTTAGGGCATTCTGATGCGGATGTCCTTCTACATGCTTTTGCTGATGCAATCTTAGGTGCATTAGCGAAAGGAGATATTGGGAAATGGTTCCCAGATAATGATCCTTCGTTTAAAAATTTCGATAGTAAAATTATATTGAAAAAAGTTTTTGATGAAGTGAAGAAGGATGGATATCGTCTTGAAAATGCTGATTTAACAATCATAGCTCAAAAGCCAAAATTTGCTCCTTATATTAAAACGATGCAAGAGACTATTACATCCATACTAGGTTGTAACCTTGATCAGGTAAATATAAAAGCAACTACTACGGAAAAGTTAGGTTTTGTAGGTAGAGAAGAAGGTATTGCTGCGATGGCAATTGTGCTATTATCGAAATAAAAGTGTTATTATTTTGCTATCTATGATAATATATTTATTACATTATTTTGGGGAAAAAGGGGTA
Source organism: uncultured Bacillaceae bacterium (assembly GCA_964514395.1). Taxonomy (GTDB): domain Bacteria; phylum Bacillota; class Bacilli; order Tepidibacillales; family Tepidibacillaceae; genus CAZEQK01. Next base: position 46,438 of record CAZEQK010000019.1, on the reverse strand, counting down.
TTCATCATGTCGAATAAATTTCGTTTAAGATTTGCTCCCAGTCCTACAGGACATTTACATATAGGTGGAGCTCGTTCTGCTTTATTTAGTTATTTATTAGCTAAGAATAAAAAAGGATCCTTTATCGTCAGGATAGAGGATACTGATAGAGCAAGAAATGTTGAAAATGCTGAAGAAAAACTATTATCTAGTTTGAAATGGTTAGGCTTAGATTGGGACGAATCGGTGGATATTGGTGGAGAGTTTGGTCCTTATCGTTCCATGGACCGTCTCGATATATATACAAATCATGTTGAGAAGTTACTAGAAGCTGGGCAGGCATATCCATGCTATTGTACTCAGGAAGAGATTGAAGAAGAAAGACAAGAAGCACTAAAAAAAGGCTTAACACCTAAATATTCCGGTAAGTGTAAGCTACTAACAGTTGACCAAAGGCAACAATACGAAAAAGAAGGAAGAAAGCCTTCTATTCGTTTTAAAGTAACAGAAAATGAAATCATTAAAGTGAAAGATTTAGTACGTGGTGAGGTAGAATTTGATTCAAATGGTATTGGTGACTTTGTCATTGTAAGACCAGATGGTATCCCAACCTATAATTTCGCAGTTACAATAGATGATCATCTTATGGAAATTAGTCATGTTGTTCGTGGTGAAGAGCACTTAACAAATACACCAAAACAGATGATGATATATAAAGCTTTTAATTGGATATTACCTAATTTCGCTCATGTATCCTTAATCTTAAATCCAAATGGTCAAAAGATGAGTAAAAGGGATGAACAAATCCTTCAATTTATCGAACAATATAGAGAATTAGGCTTTTTACCAGAAGCTATTGTGAATTTCTTAGCCCTACTTGGATGGAGTCCAGTTGGGGAACAAGAAGTACTATCAAAGGAAGAGATTATTGCAGAATTTTCATTTGACAGAGTCTCTAAAAGTCCAGCGATATTTGATGTTCAAAAGCTACATTGGATGAATAATCATTATATTAAAAACTCATCCTTAGAAGTAATTGTTGATATGTGTATACCCCATCTTCAAGAGGCTGGATATATTGAGAGCAGTTTAAGTACAGAAGGTGAAGCATGGGTGACATCCTTAGTTAACTTATATATGGATAGATTAAACTACGCAAAGGAAATAGTTGAGCACTCCAAGATATTCTTTGAGGACCACATAGCATATGGTGAAGAAGAAAAGGTGATTTTATCTGAAGAACATATTCCTATTGTAATGAAGGAATTTGTAGCACAAATAAATTCACTAGAAAACTTTGACCCTGAGCAGATTAAAATGGCATTAAAAGCAGTACAAAAGAAGACTGGATATAAAGGAAAGCAATTATTCATGCCTGTAAGAATAGTTGCAACAGGGTCCATGCATGGGCCTGATTTACAAGTATCTTTATCTTTATTAGGAAAAGAAAAAGTGTTGCAAAGAATTGAAAACCTATTGACAAATTTCGATTTAGTATAGAAAATAGAAGCAAATCAATAATATGAAAAGTGATGAAAAAGAGAGTAAGTTATTAAAAAGATCAAGAGAGAGAACTTCCTTGGCTGAAAGAAGTTTGATCGAACGATAACTGAAGTGCACTTTGGAGCTTTGGACTGAAAGTTAACGAGTAGGTTACAACGGTTAGACCGTTATCAATACAAGAGGGATTGTTTTGCAATGCAAACCTAATGCAAACATTCCAAACAGTGTGGGACCGCGGATATAACCGTCTCTGTGCATATGCATAGAGGCGGTTTGTTTTGGTTTCGAAAATTATTTTTTGAGGTGAAAAAAATGTGGAAATATATAAAAGAAGACATAAAGGTAGTCTTAGAAAGAGATCCAGCTGCGAATAGCCCATGGGAAATCATATTGGTTTACCCAGGATTACACGCTATCTGGTATTATCGAATAGCACATGGTTTTTGGAACCTAAAGTTTCGTCGAACAGCAAGAATTATCTCGACTTTTGCGCGTTTCTTGACAGGAGTCGAAATACATCCAGCTGCAAAGATAGGTAGGAGATTCTTTATTGATCATGGGTCAGGTGTAGTTATTGGTGAAACCTGTGAAATTGGAGATGATGTAACCATCTATCAAGGTGTAACCTTAGGTGGAACAGGAAAAGAAAAAGGGAAACGACATCCTACGATTGGGAATCATGTGCTCCTTGCAACGGGTGCAAAAGTATTAGGTTCGATGAAAATCGGAGATTATTCAAAAATCGGAGCAGGCTCGGTTGTATTACAAGAAGTCCCACCACATTCAACCGTTGTTGGAATTCCAGGTAGAATTGTCATTCAAAATGGACTTAGGATATCAGATGAGTTGGATCAGATTAATTTACCAGACCCAGTGGCAGACATGATAAGATCCATGCAGTCACAGTTGTCCTTGCTTAAATTGGAAATAGAAAATTTAAAAGAGGTGACAAAATGATAAAAATATATAATACCATGACAAGAAGGAAAGAAGAATTTAAACCAATAGAAAAAGGCAAGGTAAAAATGTATGTTTGCGGTCCTACGGTATATAATCGAATTCATTTAGGAAATGCGAGGCCGATTATTGTATTTGATACAGTAAGACGATACCTAGAATATAAGGGTTATGAGGTTAATTATGTGCAGAATTTCACGGATGTAGATGATAAGATCATCAATAAAGCTAAGGAAGAAGGAAAAACAGCAAAGGAAATTTCTGAGCAGTTTATCACAGAATATTATCAAGATTCTGCTGCACTTGGGGTGAAAAGGGCGAATATTCATCCTAAAGTAACTGAAAATATGGGGGATATCATTGGTTTTATTGAAAAGCTAGTAGATAAACAAGTAGCTTACTCAACTGAAGGAAATGTATATTTTCAAACGAAAAAATTTAATGGCTATGGTAAGCTTTCAAAGCAATCTATAAATGATGTAGAAGCAGGAGCTCGGGTAGAAATTGATGAAAAGAAGAAAAACCCTTTAGATTTCGCTCTTTGGAAGGCAACGAAGCCTGATGAAATATTCTGGGATAGTCCTTGGGGAAAAGGGAGACCTGGCTGGCATATTGAATGTTCTGCTATGGTTCATAAATTTCTTGGTGAAACTATTGATATACACGCAGGTGGAGCAGATTTAATTTTTCCGCACCATGAAAATGAAATAGCTCAATCAGAAAGCTTAACTTCAAAACCATTCGCTAATTATTGGATGCATAATGGCTATATCAATATAAATAATGAAAAAATGTCAAAATCCTTAGGAAATGTTTTTACTGTAAGAGATTTATTAGAAAAATCTGATCCACTGGTTTTAAGATACATGATTTTGAGTGTACACTATCGAAATCCTATTAACTTTTCTGAGGAATTAATTCAACAATCCAAAAACAGCATAGAGAGAATTACTACAGGGTATTTAAATTTGAAGTATCGTTATGAAAAGGAAAAAGATTCTGATGAGATTGAATACGATTTAGTGGATTCATTCAGACAATTTACGGAACGGTTTGAACAGGAAATGAACGATGACTTTAATACAGCAAATGCTATATCCGTAATATTCGACTTAATAAAAAAATCAAATATATATCTGCAAGGTGAACAAGTGAAGAAGGAGACACTCAAAGCATTCATGGAATTATTAACCAGCTGGTTGGATATCCTAAATTTGAGTGAAATACTTGAAGAAAGAAAGGAAAACAATCATGTGGAATGGATTGAAAAGTTATTAGAGGAAAGAGTAATTGCAAAGAATGATAAAAACTGGAATAAAGCTGATGAAATCAGGGATGAGCTAAATCAGCAGGGCATCATTATTGAAGACACACCACAAGGAGTTAGATGGCATAGAAAATGAATAATATAGGTGAATCTAAAAAACCGAATGAATTGAATGCCCTAACTTTAGCCTATATAGGTGATGCCATATATGAGCTATATATAAGAGAATATGTGGTCTCTTTAGGAGGAAAACCTAATATTCTTCATAAACGAGCTATTTTATATGTTTCGGCAAAAGCGCAGTCAAAAATATTACATTATATTAAGCCAATACTAACAGAAGAAGAATCAGAAATAGTGAGAAGAGGAAGAAATGCTAAATCTCATACCATTCCTAAAAATGCAGATGTAATGGATTACCGTTATAGCACTGCATTTGAAAGCCTTATAGGATACTTACACTTGACGAATGAAAAAGAGCGTTTAGAACAGATTATTACCAAGGCAATAAATTATATTGAAGGACGAGATGGTGAACCGAATGATTAAAAATATTCAAAAAGAATTAATTATAGGGAAAAATGCAATACTTGAGGCTATTCAAGCTAATCATGCAATAAATAAAATATTTATAGCTGATGGGGTTAATAAGAATAGTATAAAAACCATATTATCCTTAGCAAAAGAGAGTAAAATAATTCTTAAATATGTCCCACGTAATAAACTAGATCTAATGGTTCAGAATACCAATCATCAAGGAATAATCGCCGAAATTGCGGCCTATGAATATGCAGATTTTCATGGGCTATTAAGTGATTTATCAGATAGGAAGGATGGATTCCCTTTTTTAATCATGCTTGATGGGATTGAAGACCCGCACAATTTAGGGTCTATATTAAGGACAGCTGATGTCGTTGGTGTCGATGGAATCATAATACCGAATAGAAGAGCAGTTGGCTTAACTGGTACGGTAGCAAAAACCTCAGCAGGTGCGATTGAATATGTTCCAGTGACGAGAGTCACCAATCTGTCCCAGGCTTTAGATGAACTAAAGGATAAGGGTTATTGGATAATAGGTACTGATGCATTTGCAAAACAAACATATCAGGAAATTGATTACAACATGCCAATTTGTTTAGTTATTGGAAGTGAAGGAAAAGGGATATCAAGACTAATAAAAGAAAAGTGTGATTTTAATGTACATTTACCTATGAATGGGCATATTAATTCCTTGAATGCTTCAGTAGCTGCAGCATTAATGATGTATGAAGTTTTCAAACAAAGAGGTTTTTAGCTGGTGGAGGCATCGCCATGGAAGAGATCCTGATTGTTGATGGATATAATATCATTGGAGATTGGCCAGAATTAAGAGAGCTCAAAATCAAAGGAAGACTAGAGGAAGCACGAGATGAACTATTAAACTGGTTAATTGAATACCAATCCTATTCAGGGAGAAATGTAATTATTGCTTTTGATGCCCATCAGGTTCCTGGCATAGGTAAAAAATATAATAATAAAAAAATAACGATTTATTATACAAAGGAAAACGAAACTGCAGATGATTTAATTGAAAGATTAGTAAAACAGATGACGAATAGAAGAAGAAGAATTTATGTGGCTACTTCAGATTACGAAGAGCAAAGAGTAATTTTTGGTCAAGGCGCACTAAGAATTTCAGCAAGAGAGCTATCCATTGAAAAAGAAGTAACAAAAAAATCAATTGATAAAAACATCATAAATCAGAATAAAAAAATGAAGAGAGATATATTTTCATCATTAGATGATGAAATGATTAAATTTTTTGAAAATTGGCGTAGGAAGAAATAGAATTTATTGACTGTTCTAGATTACATAATGTATAATGATTTTAACTTCTTTTATGGGTAGGCGGGGGGATCTTTGTGAGTTTAAACCTCAAAGTAATAAATGTTGCAATTGAGTATGAACAAATAACTGATGAAGACTTAGTTCATTACATACATGCTGGTGATAACGAAGCCCTTGAATTCCTTATCCATAAGTATAAACATTTTGTAAGAGCTAAGGCAAGATCCTATTTTTTAATAGGAGCAGATAGGGAAGATATCGTTCAAGAAGGGATGATAGGACTTTATAAGTCGATCCGCGACTTTCGTGGTGACAAGCTTGCATCCTTTAAGGCATTCGCTGAGTTGTGTGTCACAAGACAAATAATCACTGCAATAAAAACTGCGACAAGGCAGAAGCATATTCCTTTGAATTCTTATGTATCATTGGACAAGCCCATCTATGATGAAGATTCCGACAGAACTTTATTAGACGTTATCTGTGGAAATAAAGTAACTGATCCCGAAGAGTTAATCATCAATCAAGAAGAGTATGATGATATTGAAGAAAAGATGGGTGAAATACTTAGTGAGTTAGAACGTAGAGTGTTAAGACTGTATTTAGATGGCCGCTCCTATCAAGAAATAGCCGAAGAGCTTGATAGACATGTTAAATCGATTGATAATGCTTTACAAAGAGTCAAAAGAAAGCTTGAAAGGTATTTAGATGGTAGAAATGAACCAAGAATTTAATCTTAAATATTGAATAGTAGAATAGGGACTTCATATAGAAGTCTTTTTATTTGTTTTAATAACATTAATAGTTTCATTATGAGGTCAAAATTATCATGTTCATCACTAGACTAAGATAACAGTATTCTAGCGTTTATCTACAATGGAATTTTATTGACATTAAAAATCTATTGTGATAAAGTGATTTAGGTAACCATGTAAAATTTCATTATTATCATGGTCAATCTTAACTATTTACAACGGTTATATCATACGTGGGAGGTGTACATCATGCGGGTTATAGTAACACTAGCTTGCACCGAATGCAAACAACGCAATTATACCACAAATAAGAACAAGAGAAACAATCCTGATCGCATCGAGATGAAAAAATTCTGTAAGTTCTGTAATGATCACACATTACATCGGGAAACTAGATAATGGGGGTGTAATGATGGCTTTCTTAATGAGAATAGGCAGTGGTTTTAAGAAAAGTTTCGTTTCTATTATTGATTTTATCCGTGATGGGGTAAAAGAACTTAAAAAGGTGCGTTGGCCAAGTCGTAAAGAACTTACTAGTTATTCTATAATAGTTATATCTACTGTAGCTTTTGTAACGGTATTCTTTTTTGTGGTTGATTTTGGCATTTCTTCATTGTTGCAATTGTTTGGAGTAGGGAAGTAATTACCTGTACAAAGGGGGGAAGGACAAGCGTCCTGTTTTAGCATGGAAAAAAGATGGTATGTCGTTCATACTTATTCTGGATATGAGAACAAGGTTAAAGCTAATTTAGAAAAACGTGTCGAATCCATGGGAATGGAAGATAAAATCTTTCGTGTATTAGTCCCAATGGAAGAAGAAATTGAAAATAAAGATGGCAAAAAGAAATCTACTATGAAAAAGGTCTTTCCAGGCTATGTATTAGTTGAAATGGTAATGACTGATGATTCATGGTATGTTGTTCGTAATACTCCAGGCGTAACAGGTTTTGTTGGTTCATCTGGTGCAGGTTCCAAACCATCTCCCCTATTAGAAGAAGAAGCAAAAACTATTCTTAAACAAATGGGAATGGAAGAAGCACGTCCAAAAGTTAAGTTTTCCATTAAAGAAAACGTTAAAGTTATTGATGGACCATTCCAAAATTTTGTTGGTTATATTGATGAGATCAATGGAGAAAAACAAAAATTAAAGGTGTTAGTTAATATGTTTGGCAGGGAGACTCCTGTTGAATTAGATTTTGAGCAAGTAGAAAAGTTATCATGATATTTACCATAAATTGATTTTTTTATTTTATTGATATGGGCAACTTGTTTATGGTAAATTAATTTTGTTATGCGGTTTTACTTGAGCATTATTTTGTAGATTTTGAAGTGGGAGGGATAACCCCGCTAACCACATTTTTTGACTAAGGAGGTGTGTCGCATGGCAAAGAAAGTAATAAAGGTAGTTAAACTTCAAATACCTGCAGCAAAAGCTAATCCAGCTCCACCAGTTGGGCCAGCACTAGGTCAAGCAGGTGTTAATATTATGGGATTTTGTAAGGAATTCAATGCTCGTACAGCTGACTCTGCAGGGTTAATCATCCCTGTTGAAATTTCAGTTTTTGAAGATCGTTCATTTACATTCATTACTAAAACTCCACCTGCTGCCGTGTTATTAAAGAAAGCAGCTGGTATAGAGACAGCATCAGGAGAGCCAAATAGAAAAAAAGTGGCTACTGTAAAGCGTGACAAAGTAAGAGAGATAGCTGAATTGAAAATGCCGGATTTAAATGCTGCAAGCGTAGAATCGGCTATGCGAATGATAGAAGGTACAGCCCGTAGTATGGGTATCGTAATAGAGGACTAATATTTACGTAAGATTAGTTCGGTTAGGGTGAATCCCTAATACAGTGGGAGGTATAACCGCAATAACCACAAAAGGAGGTAAAAGGATGGCTAAGCTTAGTAAAAGATATTCAGAAGCTACCAAGCAAATTGATCTTAGTGTGGCACATGATTCCATAGAAGCTTTAGAACTTGTTAAAAAAGTTGCTGCTGCTAAGTTTGATGAGACAGTTGAAGTTGCTGTTCGATTAGGTGTTGATCCTAAAAAAGCAGACCAACAGATTAGAGGGGCTGTTGTATTGCCTCATGGAACTGGTAAAGTTAAACGCGTATTGGTATTTGCTAAAGGCGAAAAACTGAAAGAAGCTGAAGTTGCAGGTGCTGATTATGTAGGTGATGACGATTATATAAATAAAATTCAGCAAGGCTGGTTTGATTTTGATGTTGTCGTTGCCACCCCAGACATGATGGGTGCAGTTGGTAAGTTAGGTAGAGTATTAGGTCCTAAAGGATTAATGCCAAACCCTAAGACAGGTACAGTTACCTTTGATGTAGAAAAAGCAGTAAATGAAATTAAAGCTGGTAAAATAGAGTATCGTGTTGATAAAGCAGGAAACATTCATGTACCTATTGGTAAAGTTTCCTTTGATACAGAAAAACTAGTAGAGAACTTTAATACAATCATTGATACATTGGTCAAAGTTAAACCAGCGGCTGCTAAAGGGCAATATATTCGTAATGTAACCGTAAGTTCAACAATGGGACCTGGTGTGAAAGTGTCATTATCTAAGGTTGCAAAATAAATCTATTTTATATATTATATAGTTTGTAATAAAAAAATAATTAATACCGTAGACAGTAGGTGCCATGTTGCTTAATTTCCTACCGAGGTAATTATATAATCTGTTTAATTGATTACTTCAGATTGTAAAATACCTTTGCTGTTTGCGAAGGTATTTTTTTAATGATTACTGAAGATTAATAACAGTGGTTATGATGAAGGGTTTACGGTCATCTTGATAATGGAGGTGTTAATAAGTGGGTGTTAAAGAACAAAAAGAGCAATTAGTAGCTGATATTACGCAAAAATTACGTGATAGTAAGACAACGATATTAACTGATTATCGCGGTTTAAATGTTGCTGAAGTTACTGAATTAAGAAAGAATCTGCGCGAAGCAGGAATCGAGTACAAAGTATTAAAGAACAACATGGTTCGTCGTGCTACTGCAAATGCTGAGCTTTCAGAAATCGATGAATTTTTAAAAGGACCTACAGCCATTGCATTTAGTAATGAAGATGTGGTTGCTCCAGCGAAAATTTTAGTTGATTTTGCAAAGAAGCATGAAGCATTAGAGATCAAGGTGGGTGTCCTAGAAGGTAGTGTTGTGAATCTTGAAAAAGTAAAGGAACTTGCTTCCTTACCTTCAAGAGAAGGATTACTATCAATGTTGCTTAGTGTATTACAAGCACCAATACGTAATATGGCATTGGCAGTTAAAGCTGTTGCTGAGAAAAACGAAACTCAAGAAGCTTAATAAAATTTATATATAATTGGAGGAATTAAAATGACTAAAGAAGAAATGATTGAAGCGATAAAAAACATGTCAGTATTAGAATTAAACGACTTAGTAAAAGCTATTGAAGAGGAATTTGGCGTAACTGCAGCAGCACCTATGGCTGTAGTAGGTGGCGGAGCAGCTGCTGACGCTGTTGAAGAGCAAAGCGAATTTGATGTAATATTAGCTAACCCAGGAGCTTCTAAAATCAATGTAATTAAAGCGGTTCGTGGAATTACTGGACTTGGATTAAAAGAAGCAAAAGAACTAGTTGATAATGCACCAAAAGCTATTAAAGAAAAAATTGCTAAAGAAGAAGCTGAGACTATTAAAGCTCAATTAGAAGAAGCAGGAGCAACTGTAGAATTAAAATAGTAATTAGTTAACATAAACCCGCTGTACTAAACAGCGGGTTTTTTGGCTAATATAGTTAATAAAGTAAAGTTGAAGTGAGTGATTTTGCATGATAGAGCACTATTATTCAACAAACCCAATCGTTGATCATGACGAAAGAATGATTCATTACAATATAAATGAGCATGACTACGTTTTTAAAACGGATGCAGGAGTCTTTTCTAAAAACAAGGTTGATTTTGGGACTTCATTATTGATTCATACATTTTCTGTTCCAATCTCTGGCAAAATACTTGATTTGGGATGTGGATATGGTTCAGTTGGGATTATTATTGCTTCTATGCTTCAAAATGGAGAAGTTGTATTATCTGATATTAATCATCGGGCAGTAACTTTAGCAACCTATAATATTAATCTAAATAAGCAGCTTATAAAGGAAGAAATACGAATTGCTGCTATACAGAGTAATGGATTTGAAAATTTAAAACACCAAACCTTTGATTATATCTTATTAAACCCTCCGATTAGAGCTGGGAAATCAGTCATTTACAATATGTTTGAAAAAGCCTATGACTATTTAAATATCGATGGTGAATTGTGGATTGTAATACAAAAAAAGCAAGGAGCACCATCAGCTATTAAGAAATTAAAAACGGTATTTTTTTCAGTAGAAGAAGTGGAACGTAGTAATGGTTACTATATTATAAAAAGCAAAAAATAAAAATATTCAAGTCTTGACTAAAGATTTCTCTTGTGATAACATTACAAAATGCGTATGCTATAATAACCATATTTATCGCTATTTGACAATATTTTTTTAAATATAGAGAATGGTTTTAGTTGAAAATGGAAAGAAATCATATTATAGTCGTAAAAATGAGTTTATAAAACCCATTTTCTTTTTGTATTTTACTACTCTGGTTTTAAGGGGTGAAAAGCTTGGCGGGTCATCTTGTACAATTAGGCAAAAGACAACGAAGAAGCTATGCAAGAATTAAAGAAGTATTAGATCTACCAAATCTAATCGAGATTCAAATCAATTCTTATCAGTGGTTTCTTGATATTGGTTTACGAGAAATGTTTAGAGATATTTCGCCAATTCAAGATTTTACGGGTAACCTTATTTTGGAATTTTTTGATTACAGTTTAGGGGAACCGAAATATTCGGTTGAAGAATCGAAGGAGCGTGATGTTACTTACGCTGCTCCTTTAAGAGCGAAAGTAAGATTAATCAACAAAGAAACAGGAGAAGTGAAGGAACAAGAGGTATTTATGGGTGATTTCCCATTAATGACCGAAACAGGTACCTTCATTATTAACGGGGCAGAAAGAGTTATTGTAAGTCAGTTGGTAAGATCACCTAGCGTCTATTTTAGCACTAAAATAGATAAGAACGGCAAGAAGACTTATACTTCCACTGTTATTCCTAATAGAGGAGCTTGGTTAGAATTAGAAACAGATGCGAAGGATATTATCTACGTCAGGATTGATCGTACTAGAAAACTCCCTGTCACTGTTTTATTAAGATCACTTGGTTTTAGTTCAGATGCTGAAATCATCGATTTATTAGGCGATAACGAGTTTATTAGAAACACTTTAGACAAGGATAATACGGAGTCAACCGAAAAAGCGTTGATAGAAATTTATGAACGTCTTCGTCCAGGAGAACCTCCAACTGTTGAAAATGCAAAAAGTCTATTAGTTTCAAGATTTTTCGATCCAAAAAGATATGATTTAGCAGATGTGGGTCGTTATAAAATTAATAAAAAGCTGCATATCAAGAATAGAATATTTAACCAACGACTTGCAGAAACATTAGTTGATTCTAAAACTGGAGAGATTATTGCAGAAGCAGGTCAAGTTGTTGACCGTAGATTACTCGATAAGATTTTACCTTTTATTGAGGATGGCGTGAATTTTGTTGATTATGAGCCAAGAGGTGGCGTTCTAGATGAAACGATTCCTCTTCAAATCATAAATATTTTTTCACCTACAGAAGATGGTCAAATTGTTAAAGCATTATCTAACCGGGTGGTAGATAAAACAGTTAAACATATTACCCCAGCTGATATTATTTCTTCGATAAGTTATTTTATTAACTTATTATATGGCATCGGTAGTACAGATGATATTGATCACCTTGGTAATCGTCGTCTTCGTTCAGTAGGAGAGTTACTACAAAACCAATTCAGGATTGGATTATCTCGAATGGAAAGAGTAGTAAGGGAAAGAATGTCCATACAAGATGCAAACATGATTACCCCACAAGCATTAATTAATATAAGACCTGTGATAGCAGCAATGAAAGAGTTTTTTGGTAGCAGTCAGCTTTCTCAATTTATGGACCAAACCAATCCTCTTGCAGAATTAACTCATAAAAGGCGTTTAAGTGCATTGGGCCCTGGTGGTTTAACGAGGGAAAGAGCTGGATTTGAAGTGCGTGATGTACATCATTCTCATTATGGTAGAATGTGTCCGATTGAAACGCCTGAGGGACCGAATATTGGTCTAATTAACTCCTTATCATCGTTTGCTCGAGTTAATGAATACGGCTTTATAGAAACTCCTTATCGTAAAGTAGATCCAGATAAGGATGCTGTTACGGAGCAAATCGTATATCTTACTGCTGATGAAGAAGATAACTATGTCATTGCACAAGCAAATGCTAAGCTTGATGATGATGGTAGTTTTATTAATGAAGAAGTAGTTGCGAGATATAAAGATGAAAATTTAATAGTTGATAGAGATCGTGTTGATTTTATGGATGTTTCGCCAAAACAGGTAGTTTCTGTTGCTACGGCGATGATACCATTTTTAGAAAATGATGACTCAAACCGTGCTTTGATGGGTTCAAACATGCAACGTCAGGCAGTTCCGCTGTTAGTACCGCAATCACCATTTGTTGGGACGGGTATGGAACATAAAGCTGCAAAGGATTCAGGGGTTTGTATTGTTTCCAAGCATGAAGGTGTCATTGAACGTGTTGATGCACGAGAGATAGTGATAAGAACGCAGAAAAAAATAGATGGAAGATTAGTTGATGGAGACTTAGTAAGGTACAAGCTGCACAAGTTCCAAAGATCAAATCAAGGGACATGTGTGAATCAAAGACCGATTGTTAAAGCTGGAGAACAGGTGAAGGTTGGAGATATTGTAGCTGATGGTCCTTCAACTGAAATGGGTGAAATAGCACTTGGACGTAATGTAGTTGTAGCCTTTATGACTTGGGAAGGATATAACTACGAGGATGCTATATTATTAAGTGAAAAATTAGTAAAAGAAGATGTATATACTTCCATTCATATAGAAGAATATGAATCTGAAGCTCGTGATACAAAACTTGGACCAGAAGAGATTACTAGAGATATTCCGAATATTGGTGAGGAAGCTCTGAAGAACTTAGACGAACGTGGTATTATTCGTATAGGGGCAGAAATTAGAGCAGGGGATATTTTAGTAGGAAAGGTTACACCAAAAGGAGTAACTGAACTTACAGCTGAGGAACGTTTATTACATGCTATATTTGGTGAAAAAGCCCGAGAAGTACGGGATACATCATTAAAAGTGCCACATGGTACAGATGGTATTGTAGTTGATGTGAAGGTATTTACTAGAGAAAACGGTGATGAATTACCACCTGGTGTAAATCAGTTAGTTCGTGTTTATATCGCTCAAAAGAGAAAAATTTCGCAGGGAGATAAAATGGCAGGAAGACATGGTAATAAAGGTGTTATTGCCAGGATCTTACCAGAGGAAGATATGCCGTTTTTACCTGATGGTACACCGGTCGATGTTGTATTAAATCCTCTTGGAGTTCCATCGCGGATGAACATTGGTCAGGTGCTCGAAGTACATCTAGGATGGGCAGCAAAAGCTTTAGGAATACATGTCGCTACCCCTGTTTTTGATGGAGCGAGGGAGCATGATGTATTTGATGCTTTAGAAGAAGCTGGTTTTGATCGAGACGGAAAGACTATTCTCTACGATGGTCGAACAGGTGATCCGTTTGAAAGAAGAGTTACCGTAGGTGTTATGTATATGATTAAGTTGGCACACATGGTCGATGATAAGATACATGCTCGTTCCACTGGGCCTTACTCTTTAGTAACCCAGCAGCCACTTGGAGGTAAAGCTCAATTTGGTGGACAACGCTTCGGGGAGATGGAGGTATGGGCACTAGAGGCATATGGAGCAGCTTACACACTACAAGAGATACTAACGGTTAAATCGGATGATGTCATTGGACGTGTGAAGACCTACGAGGCAATCGTTAAAGGTGAAAATGTTCCAGAACCAGGGGTTCCAGAATCATTTAAAGTATTAATCAAAGAGCTACAAAGCTTAGGTATGGATGTAAAAATCTTATCTGGGGATGAAGAGGAAATAGAAATGAAAGAGCTTGATGATGAAGATAACAACAATACTGATAAATTAACCTTAAACCTTGAAGCTAATGAAGATTAATAATATGAGGATAATTGTGCCAGAATTTAAGGGAGGTTTGCCCTTTGATGGATGTAAATAATTTTGAATTTATGAAAATTGGTTTAGCTTCTCCGGAAAAAATAAGATCTTGGTCTTTTGGTGAGGTTAAAAAACCAGAAACGATTAATTACCGTACATTAAAGCCTGAAAAAGAAGGTCTCTTTTGTGAGAAAATCTTCGGTCCAACAAAGGACTGGGAATGTCATTGTGGTAAGTACAAGCGTGTAAGATATAAAGGTGTAGTTTGTGATCGTTGTGGAGTGGAAGTGACAAGATCCAAGGTTAGACGAGAAAGAATGGGTCATATTGAGCTTGCAGCTCCAGTATCGCATATTTGGTATTTTAAAGGTATTCCTAGCAGAATGGGTTTAGTACTAGATATGTCTCCAAGGTCACTAGAAGAAGTAATCTACTTTGCATCTTATGTTGTTACAGATCCTGGAGATACTCCATTAGAAAAGAAACAACTATTATCGGAGAAAGAGTATAGAACCTACCGAGAAAAATATGGTCATAGCTTTTCTGCTGGTATGGGTGCAGAGGCAATTAAAAGGTTATTAGAAGAAATTGACTTAGATAAAGAAGTGGGAGTATTAAAAGAAGAATTACTTACTGCTCAGGGTCAAAGAAGAAATCGTATTATTAAACGTTTAGAAATTATAGAGGCATTCAGAAATTCTGGTAATGATCCTTATTGGATGGTACTAGATGTCTTACCAGTCATTCCTCCAGAACTACGTCCGATGGTTCAATTAGACGGAGGTAGATTTGCTACATCTGACTTAAATGATTTATATCGAAGGGTAATTAACCGTAATAATCGTCTGAAGAGATTATTAGACCTAGGTGCACCTGATATCATTGTTCAAAATGAAAAAAGGATGTTACAAGAAGCGGTTGATGCGTTAATTGATAATGGTAGAAGAGGAAGACCTGTAACAGGTCCAGGAAATCGTCCATTAAAATCTTTAAGCCACATGTTAAAAGGAAAACAGGGGCGTTTTCGTCAGAATTTATTAGGAAAACGGGTAGACTATTCAGGGCGTTCGGTTATTGTGGTTGGTCCAAACCTAAAGATGTACCAGTGTGGTTTACCAAAGGAAATGGCTTTAGAATTATTTAAACCATTTGTGATGAAAGAATTAGTAAACAAAAATATAGCTCATAATATTAAAAGTGCAAAAAGAAAAGTAGAAAGAGTAAGTCCTGAGGTTTGGGATGTACTTGAAGAAGTGATTAAGGAACATCCAGTATTATTAAATAGAGCTCCGACATTGCATAGGTTAGGAATACAGGCATTTGAGCCTATCTTGGTCGAAGGGCGTGCAATTAAACTTCATCCATTAGTATGTACTGCTTATAATGCTGACTTTGATGGAGACCAAATGGCAGTTCATGTTCCGTTATCTGCTGAAGCTCAAGCAGAAGCAAGATTATTAATGCTTGCTTCTAATAATATTTTAAACCCTAAGGATGGGAAGCCGGTTGTTACACCATCACAGGATATGGTTCTAGGTAGTTATTACTTGACCATAGAAAAAGAGGGTGACACAGGAGAAGGGATGATCTTCCATAGTCCTGAAGAAGCGATTGCTGCATATCAAAACAAATATGCTACACTACATGCGCGAGTAATCATTCCTGTAAAGGTCTTAAAGAAAAAATCCTTTACTGAAAAACAACAAGCTGCTTTAATTGCTACAACGATAGGTAAAATAATTTTTAATGAAATTTTCCCACCAGAGTTTCCTTATATAAATGCTCCAACGAAGGAGAATTTAATAAATGGTACTCCGGATGACTATTTCATCTATGATAAAGGTACAGATTTAATGGAATTCATTAAGAACTTACCTAATAGAGGGGCTGTGAAAAAAGGTTATCTTGGTTCTATTATCGCAGAGACGTTCAGAAGATTCCATACGACGGAAACCTCAGTGATATTAGATAGAATTAAGGAGCTTGGTTTTACTTACTCAACAAAAGCAGGTATTACTATTGCAGTATCAGATGTTATCGTTCCTCAAGAAAAAGATGAAATTCTCAATAGTGCTGAGGAGAAGGTCCAAAATGTCATTAAACAATATCGACGAGGCCTTATTACAGATGATGAACGGTATGATCGAGTTATTTCTGTTTGGAGTAAAGCCAAGGATGATATTACCGATGTACTAATGAATTCATTGGATAAATTTAACTCTATTTATATGATGGCTAACTCTGGTGCCCGTGGTAACGTATCACAGATTACTCAATTAGCTGGAATGCGTGGATTGATGGCAGCCCCATCAGGTCGTATTATTGAGTTACCAATTAAATCTAACTTCCGTGAAGGTCTTACTGTATTAGAATATTTTATATCTACTCATGGTGCTCGTAAAGGACTTGCAGATACTGCTTTACGTACAGCAGATTCAGGATACTTAACTCGACGATTAGTTGATGTAGCACAGGATGTAATTGTTCGTGAAGATGATTGTAAAACAGATAAAGGCTTAATCGTTACTAGTATAGAAGATGGTAATGAAGTAATCGAAAACTTATATGATCGAATCGTTGGCAGATATGCGTTTGCAACAATTCGTCATCCTGAAACGGACGAGGTTATTGTCGACCATGATGAATTAATTGATGAAGATTTAGCAGAAGTGATTATTGATGCAGGTATAAAAGAATTAACAGTTAGATCTGTGTTAAGCTGTCGAGCACATCATGGTGTTTGTAAAAAATGCTATGGCCGTAACTTAGCAACTGGTAAGGGTGTTGAAATTGGTGAAGCTGTAGGAACGATAGCAGCCCAATCCATTGGAGAACCTGGTACTCAGTTAACAATGAGAACCTTCCATACCGGTGGTGTTGCTGGTGATGACATCACTCAAGGTTTACCTCGTATTCAAGAGTTATTTGAAGCAAGGAATCCTAAGGGTCAAGCAATCATTTCAGAAATTGATGGTGAAGTTACCGACATTCGAGAAAATAAGGATCGAAGAGAAATTGAAGTAACTGGTGATACAGAAACAAAACTTTATTCTGTACCATTTGGTTCAAGAATAAAAGTAGCTTTAAATAAAAAAGTAGACGCTGGAGACGAATTAACAGAAGGCTCCATAGATCCAAAAGAAATGCTAAAGGTTAAAGGATTAAGAGGAGTACAAAATTATATTCTTCAGGAAGTTCAAAGAGTTTATCGACTACAGGGTGTAGAAATTAATGACAAACATATTGAAATTATGGTGCGTCAGATGCTAAGAAAAGTTCGCATTGTTGAAAGTGGCGGTACTGAGATGCTTCCAGGTTCAATGATTGACATTTTTGAATATGAAGAAGCGAATAAACAAGCATTTATAAATGCCAAAGAACCAGCAATAGCAAGGCCTATATTATTAGGGATTACGAAAGCTTCCTTAGAAACTGATTCCTTCTTATCTGCTGCTTCCTTCCAAGAAACAACGAGGGTTTTAACAGAAGCAGCAATAAAAGGTAAGGTTGACAAGTTACTAGGACTTAAAGAAAATGTGATCATCGGTAAACTAATTCCTGCGGGAACTGGCCTTACAAGGTACCGTAATATTAAAAACGTTTTAAACGTTAAAGAAAAAGCAGATGAAGCAGTTGAAGAAGAAACTGTAGAAGTACAGCCATAAAAAAAGATTGACATTATTTTTTGAAGATGTTAACATATCTGAGTGTGCATAAATCCTGTTCTTTGGAGGATGCAAAAAAATGTCTTATGAAAAAGTAAAACAGGCTAAGCACTTTTCTGTAGGAGTGAAACAGACAATAAAAGCCGTTGAGCAAGGATTAGCTCAGGAGGTCATAATAGCAAAAGATGCAGATAATAAGCTTACATCAAAAATTATTCAGATATGTAAAGAGAATAATTTAAATGTATATTATGTTGATTCTATGAGGAAACTTGGAAAAGCGTGTGGAATCGATGTCGGAGCATCTTCAGTTGCTTTAATGGAAGATAAGATTGCAAGGTGAAACGTCTAGCCATATAACTATATGGCTTAGAGGTTTGCCATGCAATTTATTTTGGAGAATTATGAACCACCTGGAACTGTGGGCTTGAAATTGGAAGGAGGTGGCGAAATGCCAACAATAAATCAGTTAGTTCGCAAAGGACGTAAAACTAAAGTAGAAAAATCTACCGCACCAGCCTTACAAAAAGGGTTTAACAGCTTTAAGAAAGAACAAACGAATTTAAGTTCACCTCAAAAACGTGGTGTTTGTACTCGTGTAGGTACAATGACTCCTAAGAAACCAAACTCCGCGCTTCGTAAGTATGCTCGTGTACGTTTAACTAATGGAATTGAGGTTACTGCTTATATTCCTGGTATCGGTCATAACTTACAAGAACATAGTGTTGTGTTAGTTCGTGGAGGTCGTGTTAAAGATTTACCTGGAGTTCGATATCATATTGTTCGTGGTGCTTTAGATACAGCAGGAGTACAGAATCGTATGCAAAGTCGTTCTAAATATGGTACAAAACGTCCAAAAGAGAAGAAATAATAAATCAACTAAGATTCAATAGTATGATGTAAAGGAGGGTGAAGAATGCCACGTAAAGGACCTGTAACTCGCAGAGATGTTTTACCTGATCCGATTTATAATAGTAAACTTGTTACTCGTTTAATAAATCGTATGATGGTAGATGGTAAAAAGAGTGTATCTCAAAAAATTCTATATAATGCCTTTGACACAGTAAGAGAACGTACTGGAAAGGACCCAATGGAGATTTTTGATCAAGCATTAAAAAATATTATGCCTGTACTTGAAGTAAAAGCTCGCCGTGTTGGTGGTGCTAACTATCAAGTACCTATTGAGGTTAAACCAGAACGCCGTACTACTTTAGGCTTGCGTTGGCTTGTTAATTATTCGAGACTTCGTGGAGAAAAAACAATGGAAGAAAGATTGGCAAATGAAATTATTGATGCTGCTAACAACACAGGCTCATCAGTAAAGAAGCGTGAAGATACACACAAAATGGCTGAAGCTAATAAAGCATTTGCTCACTACCGTTGGTAATATAATAAATAACTAATCTAATTTAGAAAGGAGAAATAAATATGGCAAGAGAATTCTCCTTGAATAATACACGTAATATTGGTATCATGGCTCATATTGATGCAGGAAAAACAACGACAACAGAACGTATTCTCTTTTATACCGGTCGTACTCATAAAATAGGAGAAGTGCATGAAGGTGCTGCAACTATGGACTGGATGGAGCAAGAACAAGAAAGAGGAATTACAATCACTTCTGCTGCGACTACTGCACAATGGAAGGGCTATCGAATCAATATCATCGATACTCCTGGACACGTAGATTTTACGGTTGAGGTTGAACGTTCATTACGTGTATTGGACGGAGCTGTTACCGTATTAGATGCTAAAAGTGGTGTTGAACCACAAACTGAGACAGTTTGGCGTCAGGCGACAACATATGGCGTACCTCGTATTGTTTATGTTAATAAAATGGACATTATTGGTGCGGATTTCTTGAATTCAGTGAAAACGATTCAGGATCGATTGAAAGCGAAGCCTGTTCCTATTCAACTACCAATTGGTGCAGAAGATACATTTGAAGGAATTATTGATTTAATAGAAATGCAGGCATTTTATTATGTGGACGATTTAGGAACACGTAATGAAGCTCGTGAAATTCCAGCTGAACTAAAGGATTTAGCAGTTGAATGGAGAAGTAAATTAGTTGAGTCAGTTGCAGAACTAGATGAAGACCTAATGATGAAGTACTTAGAAGGAGAAGAAATCACGAACAATGAGATTAAAGCAGCACTTCGTAAAGGAACCATTGCTGTTGAAATCTTCCCTGTGCTATGTGGTTCTTCATACAAAAACAAGGGTGTTCAGTTAATGCTTGATGCTGTCATTGACTATTTACCATCTCCTCTTGATGTACCTGCTATTAAAGGTCATTTACCAGATGAATCTGAAGCTGAAAGAATGGCAGATGACAATGGACCGTTTTCTGCACTAGCATTTAAAGTTATGACAGACCCTTATGTGGGTAAGTTGACATTTTTCCGTGTTTATTCAGGGACATTAAATTCTGGTTCCTATATTCTTAACTCGACAAAGGATAAACGCGAAAGAATGGGTCGTATCCTACAAATGCATGCAAATCACAGAGAAGAAATAGATATTGTATATTCTGGCGATATTGCTGCTGGTGTTGGTTTAAAAGACACTGGAACTGGTGATACCCTTTGTGATGAAAAAGATCCAATTATTCTTGAATCCATGGTTTTCCCAGAGCCTGTTATTCGTTTATCCGTAGAACCTAAAACAAAAGCAGACCAAGATAAAATGTCGATGGCTCTAGCAAAATTAGCTGAAGAAGATCCTACTTTTAGAACAAACACTGATGAAGAGACAGGTCAAACCATTATTGCTGGTATGGGTGAGCTACATCTAGATATCATTGTTGATCGCTTAAAGCGTGAGTTTAAAGTAGAAGCTAATGTTGGTGCTCCTCAGGTTGCTTACAAGGAAACTATTCGTAAATCTGCGAAGGTGGAAGGTAAGTTTATCCGTCAATCTGGTGGTCGTGGTCAATATGGACATGTATGGGTTGAGTTTGAACCATTAGAAAGAGGAAAAGGCTTTGAATTTGTTAACAAGATTGTTGGTGGTGTTGTTCCAAGAGAATACATTCCAGCAGTACAAAATGGTATCGAAGAATCAATGCAAAATGGCTTATTAGCTGGATATCAAGCAATTGATATCAAGGCTACCATTGTTGATGGTTCTTATCATGATGTTGACTCCTCTGAAATGGCGTTTAAAATTGCTGGTTCAATGGCACTTAAAGCTGCAAAATCAAAATGTGACCCTGTACTTCTAGAGCCTGTTATGAAGGTAGAGGTAGTTGTGCCTGAAGAGTATATGGGTGATGTTATGGGGGATCTTAACTCACGTCGAGGACGTATTGAAGGAATGGAATCTGTAGCAGGTGCACAAAATATTCGTGCATTTGTACCGTTAGCTGAAATGTTTGGTTATGCTACATCCTTACGTTCAAGAACACAAGGTCGTGGTAACTATTCCATGCACTTTGATCACTATGAAGAAGTACCTAAGAGTATTGCAGAAAGTATTGTAGAGAAAAATCAAGGCTAATCATTGCCGATGATAAGTTATGTAGAACAATCACCTATACTATTGTAGGTAGTTTTCTTAAAAAACAAATAATAAATAAAATATTTATTTAAGGAGGAAATTTAAAATGGCAAAAGCAAAGTACGAACGCAATAAACCACATGTTAACATTGGTACAATTGGTCACGTTGACCACGGTAAAACAACTTTAACAGCTGCTATTACAACAGTATTAGCAAAAACTGGAGGAGCTCAAGCTACATCATATGATTCAATCGATAAAGCTCCAGAAGAGCGTGAGCGTGGAATCACTATTTCAACTACTCACGTAGAATACGAAACTGAAACTCGTCACTACGCACACGTTGACTGTCCTGGACATGCTGACTATGTTAAAAACATGATTACTGGTGCTGCTCAAATGGATGGTGCAATCTTAGTAGTATCCGCAGCTGATGGTCCTATGCCTCAAACTCGTGAACACATTCTTTTATCTCGTCAAGTAGGTGTTCCTTATATTGTAGTATATATGAACAAAACTGATATGGTTGATGACGAAGAGTTATTAGAATTAGTTGAAATGGAAATTCGTGATCTTCTTTCTGAATATGAATTCCCAGGTGATGATATTCCAGTTGTTAAAGGATCCGCATTAAGAGCTTTAGAAGATCCAAACAGCGATTGGGCAGATTCAATCGTTGAACTAATGAAAGCTGTTGACGATTATGTTCCAACTCCTGAGCGTGATACTGACAAACCATTCTTAATGCCAGTTGAAGATGTATTCTCCATTACTGGTCGTGGTACAGTAGCGACAGGTCGTGTTGAGCGTGGTATTGTTAAAGTTGGTGATGAAGTAGAAATCATCGGAATTCATGAAGAAACTAAGAAGACTATTGTAACTGGTGTAGAAATGTTCCGTAAGCTATTAGATCAAGCACAAGCTGGAGATAATGTTGGTGCATTATTACGTGGTGTTGAGCGTAAAGATATTGAACGCGGACAAGTAATAGCAAAACCAGGATCAGTGAAAGCACACACTAACTTCAAAGCAGAAGTTTATATTTTAACTAAAGAAGAAGGTGGACGTCACACTCCATTTTTCAATGGATATCGTCCTCAATTTTACTTCCGTACAACTGACGTAACTGGTGTTATCCAATTACCTGAAGGCGTTGAAATGGTAATGCCTGGTGATAATATTACGATGGATGTAGAATTAATTGCTCCAATCGCTATTGAAGAGGGTACACGTTTCGCTATTCGTGAAGGTGGACGTACAGTAGGTGCTGGAGTAGTAGCTTCAATTAGTAAATAATAAAGTAGCTTTAGATAAAAAGCTAGCATGGATGTGCTAGCTTTTTTTATACACGTAGAAAGAACTATTTCACATAAAACAGATAAATGAGGTTTAGTATGGAAAGAAGAGTAAATTATGCATATATCGGCTTAATTATTGGGACAGCCTCAGTTTCTACTGCTGCTATATTTGTGAAGCTATCAACAGCTCCATCTTCTATCATTGCATTTTATCGACTACTCTTTTCGGTAATCATCCTATCAATACCGACGCTTATACTTAATAAAAAAGAATTACGATCTTTAAGTAAAAAAGAGGGGCTTTATACTGTTTTAGCTGGCATATTTTTAGCGTTTCATTTTATCACATGGTTTGAATCCTTAAAGTATACTTCCGTAGCAAGCTCAGTTGTACTTGTAACTTTACAGCCTATATTTGCTATGGTAGGTGGATTTTTACTATTTAAAGATAGAGTTTCGATTAGAGGTATCATTGGAACATTATTAGCACTAATAGGAAGTACCATCATCAGTTGGGGAGATCTAAGGGTTGGAGGATTAGCTTTTTATGGCGATGTTTTAGCTGTCATTGGAGCAATACTAGTCACTGGCTATTGGCTAGTAGGTCAATCACTGAGAAAAAATTTATCATTACTCACTTATACCTTTTTAGTTTATGGTACAAGTTCAATCGTCTTATTTATTTATAATTTTACGTTACAAGAAAATTTCACACAATATGATGTCAAAAACTGGAGTCTATTTTTAGCCCTTGCCATTATCCCTAACATATTTGGGCATACTGTATTTAATTGGGTTATTAAATATCTAAATGCTACTACGATTTCAACAGCCATATTAGCTGAGCCTGTTGGTGCAACTATATTAGCCTACCTATTATTAGGGGAAGGAATCGCGACAACACAAATGATTGGTGGATTCATCATCCTTATAGGTATTTTTATTTATTTGAAGTTCAAATAAATGCTTGCAATAACAGATATTTTTTTATATAATATAGAACGTTGGTCTATGACTGCGATGATGTGAGAGGTTGCCGACACACCCGGACCCTTTGCCATAGGGTGTGGATGGGATATTTTCACTGAGAATTGTCTATTATAATGGGCGAGAAGGAGGGAAAACAATGGCAAAACAAAAGATTAGAATCAGATTGAAGGCGTATGATCATAGAATCCTTGATCAATCCGCTGAAAAAATCGTAGAAACCGCAAAACGTTCAGGAGCTTCAGTATCTGGACCGATTCCACTACCAACTGAGAAATCGATTTATACAGTGCTTCGTGCGGTTCATAAATACAAGGATTCTCGTGAACAGTTTGAAATGCGTACTCATAAACGTTTGATTGATATTATTAATCCTACACCACAAACTGTTGATTCATTGATGAGGCTAGATTTGCCTTCAGGTGTAGATATTGAAATTAAATTATAATAATATTCTATTGCTACTAGATAATAGGAGGTGGCACTAATGACCAAAGGAATCTTAGGGAAAAAACTTGGAATGACACAAGTATTTACTGAGGATGGCAATGTTGTACCTGTAACAGTTGTTGAAGCAGGCCCTTGTGTAGTCCTACAAAAGAAAAGTATTGATGAAGATGGTTATGAAGCAATTCAATTAGGTTTTGACAACAAGAAAGAAAACAGAGTTAATAAACCAGAGCAAGGTCATGCGAAAAAAGCTGGTACAACACCTAAGCGCTTCATAAGAGAGATTCGTGGTATGTCCATGGATGTCGAAGTTGGTCAAGAGGTTAAGGTTGATTTGTTTGCTAATGGTGATTTTGTTGATGTAACAGGCATAACTAGAGGTAAAGGTTTTGCAGGTTCTATCAAAAGGCATAATCAATCTCGCGGACCAATGGCTCACGGTTCACGTTACCATAGAAGACCAGGATCAATGGGTCCTGTTGCTCCTAACAGAGTAATGAAAGGTAAACCTTTACCAGGTCGTATGGGTACAAACCAAGTAACCATCCAGAATCTTGAACTAGTAAAAATTGATAGTGAACGTAACTTACTATTAATAAAAGGTTCAATCCCTGGTGCGAAAAATAGCTTTATCGTAGTTAAAGAATCCGTTAAAAAACAAAGTAAATAAGTTGTAAAAGGAAAGGAGGATTCGCTATGCCAAAAGTAGCTTTATATAATACTAGTGGAGCTCAAGTAGGAGAAATAGAGTTATCTGATTCAGTTTTTGGTATTACACCTAATGAGTCTGTGCTTCATGATGCTGTTGTTATGCAACAAGCTTCTCAACGTTTAGGTACTCATAAAGTTAAAAACCGTTCAGAAGTTCGTGGTGGGGGAAGAAAACCATGGCGTCAAAAAGGTACAGGACGTGCCCGCCAAGGAAGTATTCGATCTCCACAATGGGTAGGCGGCGGAACTGTTTTTGGTCCGAATCCACGTAGTTATGGATATAAATTACCTAAAAAGGTTCGTCGTTTAGCAATAAAATCTGCTTTATCAAGTAAAGTATTAGCTAGTGAGATTATTGTATTAGATGAATTGATATTATCAGCGCCTAAAACAAAAGAGATGGCTACAATTTTAAGCACTCTTAACGCTGATCGTAAAGCTCTTATCGTTGACAAAGAGTTTAATGAAGTGGTGGCTTTATCTTCCCGTAATATTCCGGGTGTTAAATTCGTTTCTGCTGATGGTATTAATGTACTTGATGTTTTAAGTTTTGATAAGTTAATTATTACTAAAGAGGCAGTAGCGAAAGTAGAGGAGGTGCTTGCATAATGAAAAATCCTCGCGATGTCATTAAGCGCCCAGTTATAACTGAAAAGACAAGTGATTTAATGACAGAAAAAAAGTATGCGTTTGAAGTTGAAATGCATTCTAATAAAACTGAGATCAAATTAGCGGTTGAAAATATTTTTGGTGTAACTGTAGAAAAAGTAAACACTATTAAAATGCCTGCTAAACCAAAGAACTATGGTCGATACACTGGTTACAGATCTGCATGGAAAAAAGCAATTGTAACATTAACAAAAGATAGTAAAGCGATCGAAATGTTCGAAGTATAGAATTTTTAGTGAAGGAGGGAAAGTTGGATGGGAATCAAGAAATATAAACCAACCTCTGCCGGACGTCGTGGTATGTCTGTTTCAACATTTGAGGAAATTACGACAAATCAACCTGAAAAGTCTCTGTTAGCACCTTTGAAGAAGAAAGCTGGACGTAATAATCAAGGGAAAATAACGGTAAGACATCAAGGCGGAGGTCACAAACGACAGTATCGTATTATTGATTTTAAGCGTAATAAAGATGGCATACCAGGACGCGTTGCTACGATAGAATACGATCCGAACCGTTCCGCAAATATTGCGTTGATCAATTATGCCGATGGTGAGAAGAGATACATTTTAGCACCAAATGGATTAAAAGTAGGAGATGTTATCGAATCAGGTCCTAAAGCAGATATTAAGACAGGGAATGCACTTCCGCTTGAAAATATTCCTGTAGGTTCTGTGATTCATAATATTGAAATGAAGCCAGGTAAAGGTGGTCAGTTGGTTAGGGCTGCTGGAACAGAAGCTCAATTGCTTGGTAAAGATGGAGATTATGCAATTATTCGTTTGGTTTCTGGTGAAACTCGTATGGTACGTAAAGAATGTCGTGCTACTATTGGTCAAGTTGGAAATTTGGATCATGAAAATATTACTATCGGTAAAGCTGGACGTTCACGTTGGTTAGGTAAAAGACCAACAGTACGTGGTGTCGTTATGAACCCTAATGATCATCCACATGGTGGTGGTGAAGGTAAAGCTCCTATTGGACGTAAATCACCAGTATCTCCATGGGGTAAACCAACATTAGGTTATAAGACTCGCAAGAAAAACAAGGCTTCTGATAAATATATTGTTCGTCGTCGTAAGAAATAGCATCTGAATTTATTGATAAAATGCGAACATAATGATTTAGTTTCGCGAAGGGAGGTTTTTATATGGGACGCAGCTTAAAAAAAGGGCCTTTTGTTGATGATCATCTTTTTAAGAAAATTGTTAAATTGAATGAGAATGACGAAAAGAAAGTCATCAAAACTTGGTCTCGCCGTTCTACAATTTTCCCGGAATTTGTTGGACAGACAATTGCTGTGTATGACGGACGTAAACATGTACCTGTTTACATTACTGAAGATATGGTAGGACACAAGTTAGGAGAGTTTGCTCCTACTCGTACTTATAAAGGTCACGCTGATTCTGACAAGAAAACTAAGCGCTAATTGAATGAGAGGAGGTACAGTTATGCAAGCTAAAGCTGTAGTTAGATATGTGCGGATTGCTCCTCGTAAAGCAAGTCTAGTATTGGACCTAATTAGGGGCAAAAATGTAGGAGAAGCAGTTGCGATTCTTAAACTTACACCAAGGGCAGCTTCTCCAATCATAGAAAAAGTATTAAATTCTGCCATTGCGAATGCAGAACATAACTACCAATTAAATGTTGAGAATTTAGTGGTTAGTGAAGCTTATGCTAATCAAGGACCAACTTTAAAACGTTTCCGTCCAAGAGCAATGGGACGTGCAAGTAAAATTAACAAACGTACAAGTCATATCACTGTTGTACTAACTGAAAAAAAGGAGGGATAGGATTTGGGACAGAAAGTTAATCCAGTCGGTTTCCGCATCGGAGTAATTCGTGATTGGGAATCAAAATGGTTTGCTGGAAAAGATTATTCAACTTTATTACATGAAGATATAAAAATTCGTGAAGTGCTGAAAAAACGTCTTATTGACGCAGCAGTTCCACAAATTGAAATAGAGAGAGCAGCAAATCGTGTTAATGTGACGATTCATACCGCAAAACCTGGTATGGTTATTGGAAAAGGCGGATCTGAAGTTGAAAACATACGTCGTCTTTTAACAGATTTAACGAAAAAGAAAGTTCATATCAATATTTCTGAAGTGAAAAAACCTGAGATTAATGCTCAATTGGTAGCTGAAGGAATTGCACAGCAATTAGAACGTCGAATTTCGTTCCGTCGTGCAATGAAACAATCCATCCAAAGGACAATGCGTGGTGGAGCAAAGGGTATCAAAACCTTAGTTAGTGGTCGCTTAGGTGGCGCTGAAATAGCTCGTAGTGAGGGCTATAGTGAGGGAACAGTACCGCTTCACACACTTCGTGCTGATATTGATTATGGAACTGCGGAAGCTCATACAACCTATGGTCGTTTAGGAGTGAAAGTTTGGATTTATAGAGGAGAAGTTCTTCCTGTAGCGAAGAACAGACAAGCTAAGGAAGGAGGCAGATAACTATGTTGATGCCTAAGCGTGTAAAACACCGTAAAGAACACCGTGGCAAAATGCGCGGACGTGCTAAAGGTGGTACGGAAATTGCATTTGGTGAATACGGTTTACAAGCACTAGAACCATCTTGGATTACAAATAGGCAAATCGAGGCAGCTCGTATTGCTATGACACGTTACATTAAACGTGGTGGTAAAGTGTGGATTAAAATTTTTCCATCAAAACCAGTTACTCAAAAACCTTTAGAGGTTAGAATGGGTAGTGGTAAAGGTTCTCCGGAGAAATGGGTTGCAGTTGTTAAACCTGGTAAAATTATGTTTGAGCTAGCTGGCGTTTCAGAAGAAGTAGCGCGTGAAGCTATGCGTCTGGCATCCCATAAGCTGCCAATAAAAACGAAATTTGTAAAGCGTGAAGAAGTGGGTGGTGACGCAAATGAAGGTTAAGGAATTAAGAAATATGACCACTGCTGAAATAGAACAAAAAATCAAGAATTTTAAAGAAGAATTGTTTAACCTCCGATTTCAGTTAGCAACAGGTCAATTGGAAAATCCAGGCCAAATCAAAGAGGTGCACAAAGGAATTGCTCGTGCAAAGACTGTATTGCGTGAAAGAGAATTAGGGATAAACAGATAATTCCTGAAAGGAGGTTTTAAAATGTCTGAACAGAAGCAACGCAAGGTAAGAATTGGTAAAGTAGTCAGTGATAAGATGGATAAAACAATTGTTGTTGCTGTAGAAACACATAAAAAACATTCTTTGTATGGTAAAAGAATGAAGCATACAAAAAAATTCAAGGCTCATGATGAAAACAACCAAGCAAAGGTTGGAGATGTTGTGAAAATTATGGAGTCAAGACCATTATCCAAGGACAAACGTTGGAGATTGGTTGAGGTAGTTGAGGAAGCTATCGTTATATAATGCAGTTTAGTTTTGTTCCGGAAGGAGGGACTGGGAATGATTCAGCCACAATCTTTATTGCGTGTTGCAGATAATTCTGGTGCTAAAAAATTAATGACCATTAGAGTTTTAGGCGGATCTCATCGCAAGTTTGCTAATATCGGAGATATTGTAGTTTGTTCAGTAAAAGAAGCTACACCAGGAGGCGTTGTTAAGAAAGGCGAAGTGGTTAAAGCTGTTATTGTACGCACAAAACGCGGTTCAAGACGTAATGATGGTTCATATATCCGATTCGATGAAAATGCAGCTGTGATTGTAAAAGATGATAAAAGTCCAAAAGGTACTCGTATTTTTGGTCCAGTTGCACGTGAATTACGAGAAAAAGATTTTATGAAAATAATATCATTAGCTCCTGAAGTTATTTAATTCAGAAATGTTGGGAGGTGCTTTTATGAAATCCTCAAAAAATAACAATAAAATTAAGATGCATGTTAAAAAGGGCGACACAGTTATTATTATTACTGGTAAAGACAAAGGGAAGAAAGGTCGCGTATTACAGGCATATCCAAAAGATAGTAGAGTTTTAGTTGAGGGTGTTAATATTGTAAAAAGACATACACGCCCAAATCAAGCGAATCCACAAGGTGGAATCGTTAATCAAGAAGCTCCAATACACGTTTCTAATGTAATGTTAATTGATCCGAAAAGTGGAGAACCTACAAGGATTGGGCATAAGGTTTTGACGAATGGAACTAAAGTGCGGATTGCGATAAAGTCTGGCGAAGAAATTGATAAGTAGTCAGGTTATGAAGGGAGGCACAAAAAATGTCAGCTAGGTTAAAAGAAAAATATATAAATGAAATAACACCAGCTTTAATGAAAAAATTCAATTACAGCTCAGTAATGCAAACCCCTCGTGTTGAAAAAGTAATCATCAATATGGGTGTGGGTGATGCTGTGCAAAATCCAAAGGTGCTTGATAGTGCTTTAGCTGATCTAGAATTATTAGCTGGACAAAAACCAGTAGTAACTCGTGCTAAGAAATCTATTGCAGGTTTTAAACTACGTGAAGGAATGCCAATTGGTGCTAAAGTTACTTTACGTGGTGAGCGTATGTATTATTTTGTTGACAAGTTATTCAATGTATCTTTACCACGTGTCCGTGACTTTAGAGGAGTTTCAAACAAAGCTTTTGATGGTCGTGGTAACTATACTTTAGGCTTAAAAGAGCAATTAGTATTCCCTGAGATTGATTATGATAAAGTTGATAAAGTTCGTGGTATGGACATTGTATTTGTAACAACGGCTAATACTGACGAAGAAGCACGCGAATTGTTGAGTCAATTTGGAATGCCTTTTGCTAAATAACTCATAAAATAAGGAGGGAATAGTGTGGCAAAAAAGTCAATGATCGCAAAGCAAAGACGACGTCAAAAGTATAAAGTAAGAGAGTATACTCGTTGTGAGCGGTGTGGTCGTCCACATTCTGTATTGCGTAAATTTAAATTATGTCGTATATGTTTCCGAGAACTTGCTCATAAAGGACAAATTCCCGGAGTGAAAAAGGCTAGTTGGTAAACCCAGTTAAGGGAAGGAGGTTATCTACATGGCGATGACAGATCCAGTTGCAGATATGTTAACTCGTATAAGAAACGCAAATGTTGTTCGTCACGAAGTAGTTGAAGTTCCAGCTTCAAATATTAAAAAAGAAATCGCTGAAATATTAAAGCGTGAAGGTTTTATTCGTGACGCAGAATATATAGAAGATAGTAAACAAGGAATAATCCGTATGTTCCTGAAATATGGTACAAGTCAAGAACGCGTTATTACTGGTCTAAAAAGAATTAGTAAACCAGGCTTGCGTGTTTATGCAAAGAATAACGAAGTTCCAAAAGTACTTGGAGGGCTTGGAGTTGCGATTATATCAACCTCACAAGGGGTATTAACTGATAAAGAGGCTCGTAATGCAAAAGTAGGCGGAGAAGTTCTTGCGTACATCTGGTAATAGTCTAATCCGATTGGAGGTGTAAGAATGTCTCGTATTGGTAAAAAACCAATTGAAATTCCATCAGGCGTGGATGTTAATATAGACATGTCAGTTGTTAGTGTAAAAGGACCAAAGGGTACTTTGACAAGGACCTTTCATAAAGAGATGACTCTTCATAAAGAGGATAATCAAATCTTAGTTGAACGTCCATCAGATAACAAAGTACACCGTGCTTTACACGGTACAACTCGTAGTATTTTAAGTAACATGGTAGATGGTGTTACGAAAGGGTTTGAAAAAACACTTGAGTTGGTTGGTGTCGGTTATCGTGCGAATAAATCTGGAAACAAAATAATATTGAGTGTTGGATATTCTCATCCAGTTGAATTCGAACCAGAAGAAGGAATAGAATTAGAGGTTCCTTCACAAACCAAGATCATTGTTAAAGGTATGGATAAAGAGCGTGTTGGTGCAGTTGCAGCAAAGATTCGTTCAATTCGTGAACCTGAGCCTTATAAAGGTAAAGGTATTAGATATGAAAATGAACACGTTCGTCGAAAAGTAGGTAAGACTGGTAAGTAAAGCTTTTGCTGAACGAAAGGAGTGAATCGACTTGATTAATAAAAGTGATCGAAATAAAATACGTAAAAGAAGACACTTACGTATGAGAAAAAATATAGTTGGGACACCAGAACGTCCACGTTTAAATGTTTTTCGTTCATCAAAGCACATTTATGCACAATTAATCGATGATTTAAATGGTAAAACATTAGCACATGCTTCTACTACCGATAATGAATTGAAGGAAAAAGTAGAAAATGGAGCTAATGTAGAAGCTGCAAAATTAGTAGGAGAACTTGTTGCAAAACGTGCTTTAGAAAAGGGATATGAGACTGTTTTATTTGACCGTGGCGGATATTTATATCACGGTAGAATTAAAGCTCTTGCAGATTCTGCACGTGAGGCAGGACTTAATTTTTAATGGCAAAGGAGGGAAAAGCATGAAAGTTGACCCACAAACACTTGATATTGAAGAAAAAGTAGTAAATATTAACCGTGTTGCCAAGGTTGTTAAAGGTGGACGTAGATTTAGTTTTAGTGCATTGGTCGTTGTTGGCGATAGAAATGGCTGGGTAGGTGCAGGAATTGGGAAAGCTTCTGAAGTACCAGATGCTATTCGCAAAGGAATTGAAGATGCTAAGAAGAATTTAATTCATGTACCACTAGTTGGAACAACAATCCCACACTCCATTAACGGAATATTTGGAGCGGGTAAAGTATTTTTAAAGCCTGCTTCTGAAGGTACAGGGGTTATAGCTGGCGGCCCTGTTCGTGCTGTCCTTGAGCTTGCAGGTGTAGGAGATATATTAACTAAATCATTAGGTTCTTCAAATTCGATGAATATGGTAAATGCGACTCTTGACGGTTTGCAACGTCTAAAACGTGTAGAAGAAGTTGCAAAACTACGCGGTAAAACTGTAGAAGAAATATTAGGATAGGAGGGATTATTGTGGCTAAATTAAAAATTACCCTCAAACGTAGTTTAATTGGTCGACCAGAAAAGCATAGAGTAGTCGTTAGAACATTAGGTTTACGCAAGGTTAACCAGACCGTTGTTCATAATGATACTCCTGCAATTCGCGGGATGATAAATAAAGTAACTCATTTATTAGCTGTAACTGAAGAAAATTAGTATAAATGTTTTAGGCATAGGAGGTGTAACAGTGAAGTTACATGAGCTTAAACCAAGTGAAGGATCACGCCATACAAGAAAACGTGTTGGACGTGGCATAGCAACTGGAAATGGTAAGACAGCAGGGAGAGGTCATAAAGGCCAAAACTCTCGTTCAGGTGGAGGAGTAAGACCTGGTTTTGAGGGTGGACAGAATCCACTTGCACGTCGCTTACCTAAACGTGGCTTTAATAACCCTACTCGTAAAGAGTATACTGTGGTAAACTTAGATGTGTTAAGCCGCTTTGAGGAAGGTACGGTTGTAACTCCAGAGTTGCTTAAAGAAAAAGGTTATGTAAAACAAGTAAAAGACGGAATAAAGGTTTTGGGAAATGGAGAATTAAACATCAAGGTAACTGTAAAAGCAAACAAATTCTCCGAATCTGCTGTTAAGAAAATTACTGCTGCTGGCGGTGAAACTGAGGTGATCTAATGTTTTCGACGATCTCCAATATTTTTAGAGTTAGTGATTTAAGAAAAAAGATCGTTTTTACTCTTCTTATGCTTGTTGTATTTAGACTAGGTAGTTTTATACCCGTACCAAGCATCGATAGTAGTGTATTAGCCAATCTAACAGAAAGAGATTTATTTGGATTTTTAAATACTTTTTCTGGTGGAGCACTGGAACGTTTCTCTATTTTTGCAATGGGTATTATGCCATACATTACTGCATCAATTATCGTGCAATTGTTAACGATGGATGTGATACCAAAATTTGCAGAGTGGGCTAAACAAGGAGAACAAGGTAGAAGAAAATTGGCTCAAGTAACTCGATATAGCACAGTTGTTCTTGGTTTTATTCAAGCTTTTGGTTTATCAATAGGCTTTAATAATATGTTTTCAGGACTTGTCATTAATCCAAGTCCAATAACCTATTTATTTATTGCCATTGTTCTGACTGCAGGAACAGCGTTCTTAATGTGGTTAGGAGAACAAATTACAGAAAATGGAATAGGTAATGGAATCTCGATTTTGATTTTTGCAGGAATTGTGGCAAGGATTCCAGATGCTTTTGTGTCTATCTATGATCTTAAAATTAAGAATGCAGGAGATCAGCAGCTATTTATTAGTATATTAGGTGTGTTATTAATTCTCTTAGTAATCATTCTAATCGTTGTCGGAGTTATTTATATCCAAGAAGGGGTTAGAAAGATTCCTGTAAATTATGCAAAAAGAATAGTTGGTAGAAAAATGTATGGTGGACAATCCACTCATATTCCGTTTAAAGTAAACTCTGCTGGTGTTATTCCAGTCATTTTTGCTTTATCACTATTAATGTTCCCAGCTACTATTGCAGGGTTTTGGCCTAATAATGTAGTAGCTCAATGGATTGTAAGAAACTTCAACTACTCTAGTACATTTGGAGCAACTATTTATGTTTTATTAATTATTGGATTCACCTATTTCTATACCTTTGTTCAAGTGAATCCTATACAAATGGCAGACAATATGAAGAAAAATGGTGGATTTATTCCTGGTATTAGACCTGGTAAAGCAACATCAGGCTATATTACTAAAGTATTAAATCGCATTACTTTAGCCGGTTCTATATTCTTAGCTGCGGTAGCTATTTTACCAGTTATATTTACAACCGTTACAAATCTACCATCATCGGTTAAAATTGGTGGTACTTCATTGCTGATTGTTATAGGTGTTGCTCTTGAAACAATGAAACAGATTGAATCTCAATTAATAAAACGTCACTATGAAGGTTTTATTAAAAAATAAGTTCTAATGTCTAAAGAGCTTATCAGGCAGGTGGAGGGATGTATATGAATATCGTGCTCATGGGATTACCTGGTGCAGGCAAAGGAACCCAGGCAGAAAGAATAATTGATAAATTCCAGATCCCACATATATCTACCGGTGATATGTTTAGAAGTGCAATTAAAGAGGGAACTAAAATGGGAATGGAAGCTAAATCGTTTATGGATAAAGGGTTACTTGTTCCAGATGAAGTGGTAATTGGAATTGTAAAAGATCGTTTAAGCAAAGACGACTGTAACAATGGCTTTTTATTAGATGGGTTCCCAAGAACAGTTGCACAGGCTGAAGCATTAGATGATATATTAGCACAAATGGAAAAAGTGATCGATCACGTTATAGAGATACAAGTTATGAAAGATATGCTGGTTAAGCGATTGACAGGAAGAAGAATATGTAAGGATTGTGGTGCAACCTATCATATGATTTATAATCCTCCACAAAAAGAGGGGATATGTGATAAGTGTGGTGGTTCTCTTTATCAAAGAGATGATGATAAAGAAGAAACGGTTATTACAAGACTTGAAGTGAATATTCAGCAATCTGAACCTTTATTAGCATATTACAGTAACAAAAACGTATTAAGAAAAGTTGATGGAAGCAAGGAAATCAATGAAGTATTTTTATCAGTAGAAAAAATACTTAGGAGTCAAGCGTAATGATAATACGTAAATCTGATTTTGAAATTGACCTGATGCGAATTGCTGGACGAATTGTCGCTGAAACTCACCAAGTTTTAGCAAAGGCAATTCACCCAGGGATATCAACTAAAGAGTTAGACCGTATTGCAGAAGATTACATTAGAAGTAAAGGAGCTAGTCCATCATTCTTAGGTTATGATGGCTTTCCTGGAAGTATCTGCGTTTCAGTAAATGATGAACTGGTACATGGTATTCCTAGTGAACGCACCTTAAAGGATGGCGACATCATAAGTGTCGATATCGGTGCTGAGTATAAAGGGTATCATGGTGATTCTGCTTGGTCATATGGCGTTGGAAAAATCTCTAATTCAGCAGAAACCTTATTAAGAATTACTGAAGAATCCTTATTTAAAGGTTTAGAATATGCAAATCCTAACTATCGATTATCTGATATTTCCCATGCAATACAACAACACGTTGAAAATCATAATTTTTCGATAGTAAGAGAGTACGTAGGTCATGGAATAGGAGAAAATCTTCATGAAGATCCGCAAATTCCTAATTATGGTCTTCCAAATCGCGGCCCGCGTCTAAAACCTGGAATGGTTTTGGCTATAGAACCAATGGTTATTGAAGGAGAAAGATTTGTTAAAACATTAGCAGATAAATGGACTGTTATAACTGTTGATCATACTTTATCAGCGCATTTTGAACATACAATAGTTATTACTGATTCAGGTTACGAAATCCTGACTACTTTATAGGTGGTAAGATGAGTAATAAAAGTAATACTTTCATAGAAATTGGTGAAATAGTTGAAATATTAATGGGCAGAGATAAAGGTAAATATGCGATCATATTAGGTAAGGACGAAGAACGTTTTGTGTTGATTGCTGACGGCGACAAACGTAAATTTGATAGCAAAAAGCGTAAAAATATTCAACATATTCGTTTGACAGGCTTTATATCAAAGGAGATTGCTGATGATATAAAGAATGGCAAGAGGATTTCAAATGCGAAGCTTCGTTATGTCCTACAAGATTTCATATCAAAAAACTATTCAAATGAGGATGAGAAGAAAGGAGAGTGAATTATGACCAAAGAAGATGTAATTGAGGTTGATGGAACAGTAGTTGAACCTTTACCTAATGCGATGTTTAGAGTTGAATTAGAAAATGGTCATAAAATTTTAGCTCATGTATCAGGTAAAATAAGAATGCATTTCATTAGAATTTTACCAGGTGATAAAGTTACGGTAGAATTATCTCCGTATGATTTAACACGGGGAAGAATTACGTATCGTTACAAATAGATGTTATTTGCACATTTAAGGAGGTTAGAATCATGAAGGTAAGACCATCCGTCAAACCAATTTGTGAAAAGTGCAAAGTTATTAGACGTAAAGGTACTGTAATGGTTATTTGTGAAAATCCAAAGCACAAACAAAAGCAAGGTTAATCCAAGGAGGTGTTACTTAAATGGCACGTATAGCAGGTGTAGACTTACCTCGTGATAAACGAGTAGAAGTTGCATTAACCTATATCTTCGGTATTGGACGTCAAACTTCAAAGAAGATATTGAGTGAAACAGGTGTTAATCCAGAAACTAGAGTTCGTGACTTAACTGAAGATGAAGTTTCAAAAGTACGTGAATACATTGATAAAAGTGTGAAGGTTGAGGGAGATCTGCGACGTGAAGTTGCTCTTAATATTAAGCGCCTAATTGAGATAGGTTCTTATAGAGGCATTCGTCATCGTCGTGGTTTACCAGTTCGTGGACAGAAGTCTAAAACAAATGCCCGTACTCGTAAGGGTCCACGTCGTACCGTAGCAAACAAGAAGAAGTAAGGAGGGATGACGAATGGCAAAAAGAAAAACTACTCGTACAAAAAGACGTGAGCGCAAGCATATTGAGAGTGGAGTAGCACATATTAAATCTACTTTTAACAATACTATTGTAACAATTACAGATACGCATGGTAATGCTATTTCATGGAGTAGTGCTGGTGCTTTAGGATTTAGGGGTTCTAGAAAAAGCACACCATTTGCTGCACAGATGGCAGCAGAGGCGGCGGCAAAAACAGCTATGGAGAATGGTATGAAAACTGTTGAGGTGTCTGTTAAAGGACCTGGTGCTGGAAGAGAAGCTGCAATCAGATCTTTACAGGCTGCTGGCTTAGAGGTAAACATGATTAAAGACGTAACTCCAATTCCTCATAATGGATGCCGTCCACCAAAACGCCGTCGTGTATAAAAAATATGGTAATTGATGTATAGATTGCCTGAACATGTGAATAATAAAATGGTAGGCTAGGGTAAGTATGTGTCCACATCTAGATCTACTGACAGAACATGGTTAGGTTTATGAAAGGTACCACCGATTGTTCTTATGGTACTTTACCCTCGATTATTTGTGGATGCCAATTGATTGGACGTTTTGAAGGAGGGTTTTATATGATTGAAATAGAGAAGCCAAAGATAGAAGTAGTAGAGGTTAGTGAAGATTCTACTTATGGAAAGATTGTTGTAGAACCGTTAGAACGTGGTTATGGAACAACACTTGGTAATTCATTGAGACGTATTCTACTTTCTTCATTACCAGGTGCTGCTGTAACATCTATTCAGATAGATGGAGTTTTACATGAATTTTCTACAGTACCAGGTGTTGTAGAAGACACAACAGAGATTATACTAAATCTTAAAAAACTTTCTTTAAAAATCCATTCTGAAGAAGATAAAGTATTAGAAGTTGATGTAGAAGGTAGTGGAAACATTACCGCTGGAGATATAAGAGCTGATAGTGATGTCGAGATATTAAATCCAGAACTTCACATAGCTACGGTAGAAAATGGCAGCAGGTTTCACATGCGCATTAATGCAAACAAAGGGCGTGGGTATATCCCAGTTGACCGAAACAAGGGAGAAGATCAACTAATTGGTATTATCCCTGTCGATTCTATCTACACTCCAATTACAAGAGTTAATTTTAATGTAGAAAATACTAGGGTTGGACAAGTAACGAACTTTGATAAATTAACCTTAGAAGTATGGACTGATGGTAGTATCCGTCCTGAAGAAGCAGTAAGTATAGGTGCAAAGATATTAACTGAGCATCTAGATTTATTTGTAGGATTAACTGAAGAAGCAAAAGAAGCAGAAATCATGGTAGAAAAAGAAGAAGATCAAAAAGAAAAAGTATTAGAAATGACAATAGAAGAATTAGATCTATCTGTCCGTTCTTATAATTGTCTGAAACGCGCAGGGATAAATACTGTTCAGGAATTGACTACCAAAACAGAAGAAGATATGATGAAAGTTCGTAATTTAGGACGCAAATCATTAGAGGAAGTACAACATAAATTACATGAACTAGGTTTAGACCTTCGTAAGGACGAATAGTTCGTAGATTTGTGTAAAGGAGGGACAAGGAATGGCATATGGAAAATTAGGACGTAATTCAGCTGCAAGAAAGGCATTGTTCCGTGACCTTGTGACAGATTTATTCATAAATGAACGAATCGAAACAACTGAGTCAAAAGCAAAAGAGGTTCGTTCTATTGCTGAAAAGTTGATTACATTAGCAAAAAAAGGTGACTTACATGCTCGTCGTCAAGTGGCTTCCTTTGTAAGAAAAGAAGTTGCCGATGCAGAAAATAAACAAGATGCTATCCAAAAATTATTTAGTGATATTGCTCCACGTTTTAGTGAGAGAAATGGTGGATATACTCGTATTTTAAAAATTGGACCTCGCCGCGGCGATGCAGCGCCAATGGTATATCTTGAATTAGTAGAATAATAATAACCTAAAGGGTGAGGGCAGAATCAAGGGTGGTTGCTGATTCAATGCCCTTTTTTTCTTTTTATATCATATTTTAAGTTAGCGCACTTTGCCCAATAGCAAAGCATCCTTAAAGCTTCTTTGGGAGATAAATGGTGCTAAGCTTCAATCTTATTGGAGGTGCTATCAATGGGAAAATTGATACAGTTAGAAGATGTATTTTTTCAATATCCGAATACAAGTCAGTTTATTTTGAATGGATTATCACTGGATATTTATGAAAAAGAGTTTATTGCTATTTTAGGTCCAAATGGCTCTGGAAAATCGACTCTAGCAAAATTACTAAATGGCATCCTTCTACCAACGAGTGGCAAGGTTACTTTTGAAAATATTGAGACAACATATGCTGAGCATAATAAATGGTATATACACGAGAATGTTGGGATTGTTTTTCAAAACCCTGATAATCAAATTATTGCTACCACCGTTGAAGATGATGTGGCTTTTGGTTTAGAAAATAAAGGAATATCTCCAAAAAAAATAAGATGGCTGGTAGATGAAGCACTTGAAACAATAGGGTTAACATCTTATAAATTAATGGAGCCACATTATTTATCTGGGGGACAAAAACAAAAGTTAGCCATTGCTGGAATATTAGCTATGAAGCCAAAGGTCATTATTTTTGATGAATCGACATCTATGCTAGACCCAGCATCAAAAAAGGATATGATGAATGTAATAAAACTTCTTAATGAGCAGGAAGACATTACGATCATTTATATTACCCATACCTTAGAAGAGGCCTTTTTGGCAAATAGAGTAATAGTTCTCCAAGAAGGAAGTCTGTTTTTTGATGGACAACCTTCAAACATACTTACGGATCGAGATCGACTAAAAAAAATTGGATTGGAAGTTCCTTTTTTTGTTGAACTAGCTTTTAGATTGAAGGAGAGAGGATTATTATTAAATGATTATTTATCTAACGATGAGGAGTTAATAGAAGAATTATGGAAATTAACTTAACTAATATTTCCGCCATCTATAAAAAAGGTACTCCATTTGCTAAAGAGGCTTTATATCATATTAATCTAACCATACCAAGTAAAAAAATAACAGGGATAATAGGAAAATCAGGTTCTGGTAAATCTACCTTGGCTCAGGTCATTACTGGGCTAATGAAACCAACTACAGGACAGGTTAAAATTGACGAATACAGCTGGTACAATAGTAGTAAGGATGAAAAAAAAAATTTGAGAAAAAGCATTGGTTTTGTATTTCAATTCCCTGAACACCAACTCTTTTCTGAAACCGTTGAAAAAGATATATCCTATGGGTTGAAAAAGTTTGATTTTGAAAAAGAAAAGATAGAAGAATATGTCAAGCAAGCATTGGAATTAGTAGGATTACCATATGAGGTTTATGCAAAAAAATCACCTTTCACTTTAAGTGGTGGTGAAATGAAACGGGTAGCTATTGCAAGTGTCATAGCTTATAAGCCTAAGATTATTATATTTGATGAGCCTACCGTCGGATTAGATTCAAATGGGAAGCGTGACATATTATCATTAATAAAAAAACTCAATAAAGAAGAGAACGCCACTATTATTATCGTGTCCCATTTTATGGATGAAGTTGCTGGTATTGCAAATCATGTAGTGGTATTAGATAATGGGGAAAAAGTAATGGAGGGTAAGCCAAGCGATATTTTTGGACAGGAAGAAAAATTACAAGCGATAAATTTAGACCAACCACAAATCACTAAAATGATAAAGCTGATGAACAAGAAGCTTGACCCACCGATATCACTCGACTGTTTTTCAATTGATGAGCTTGAAAAAATTCTAATAGAAAGACTAGGTAAGAGGCAAGAAAAATGATTTTATCTGAATATATTATAATCGGAAAGTTTGTTCCAAAAGATTCTTTTATCCATAGATTAGACCCAAGGACGAAGTTAGTTTTTGTTTTTATATTCATTCTTCTTATTTTTACGATGGATAACCTAAAAGGGTACGGCATACTATTATTCATTGAACTTATAGCTATCTTTATATCTAAAATCCCCTTTCGATATATAGGGAAAGGACTCATACCTATTTTATGGTTTGTTGTGATAACAGCTATAGTGCAATTGATTGGAATAAAAAACGGTCCAGTTATATTAGATTTGGGATTCTTTAAGATACACAGTCAAGGTGTTCAATTTGCCCTATACTATGCTCTTAGAATTATTGTTTTAATATCAATCGCTACCATTTTAACGCTAACCACTTCATCGATTGATATTACAATAGGACTAGAAAAGCTTATGTATCCTTTGAAAATAATAAAGGTGCCTGTTCATGAGATTGCATTAATGATGTCGATTTCCCTACGATTTATTCCCACATTAATAGATGAAGCAGATATGGTGATAAAAGC
Source organism: uncultured Bacillaceae bacterium (assembly GCA_964514395.1). Classification (GTDB taxonomy): domain Bacteria; phylum Bacillota; class Bacilli; order Tepidibacillales; family Tepidibacillaceae; genus CAZEQK01. The sequence goes on along the minus strand of CAZEQK010000019.1, from coordinate 5,042 downwards.
TCAAAAGTCAAAAGGTGCTAATATTGATTCAGGTCCTGTATATAAAAGAATGAAGGATATCATGAGTATTATTATTCCTTTAATCATTAACGCGATGAAAAGAGCAGATGCGTTAGCGATAGCTATGGAATCAAGGGGATATAGAGGTGGCGAGGGAAGGACAAGATTAAAAGAAATCTCATTTTCTTGGCGAGATCGTTTATTAGTTGCTTCTTTTGTCGTAGTACTCCTGATTATACTAATATTTAAGAGGTTTATAATATGAAAACAAATAATATTAAATGTGAGTTAAGCTACGATGGGACATTTTTTCATGGGTTTCAAAGACAACCCAATCAAAGAACAGTGCAAGGGGAAATAGAAAAAGCTATTTATAAAATTATAAAACAAAAAGTAACAATCAATTCCTCGGGTAGAACAGATGCAGGGGTACATGCTAGAAAGCAGGTTTGTAATTTTTTAATTGAGGGTAGTATTCCAGCGGAGAAATGGAAATTGGCTTTAAACGCAGTACTTCCTGATGATATTGTTATTATTCAAACATCAAAAGCAGATCAAGATTTTCACGCTCGCTATGATGTGAGAGAAAAAATATATCGTTACTATATAAATAATAGTAAAACAGCTAATGTTTTTAACAGGAATTTTACATATCAATTTTTTCAGAAATTAGATATCGAAAAAATGAAAATAGCTAGCAAGCTATTTCTTGGTACCCATGACTTTACGACATTTGCATCAACAAAAACAGATAAAGAAAATAAAATAAGAACTATTAGTCAATCAGACTTGTGGATAGAAGAAGATCAAATTATTTATCAAATAGCTGGAAATGGCTTTTTGTATAATATGGTGAGAATCATTGTTGGAACATTAATTGAAGTTGGTAAACATAAGATAGAATCCGAAGAGATAGAGGCCATGTTTAGCTTGAAAAGAAGAAATATAGCAGGACCTACTGTACCAGCTAAAGGGTTAATATTATGGGATGTTCATTATTAATTAAATTAACGAGAATGCTTTACATCCCTTGACTTCGTCTAATATATATAGTATGATATTTCTTGGTATTTTAAACCCACTAGCCCCGGGTTGCTAATACACAAGATATAAATAAATTCAAATGATCTTTCAAGTGAAAAGCGGAAAGTGTTATAGATTAGGAGGGAAAAAGATGCGTACCACATATATGGCGAAACCTAATGATGTTGAGCGTAAATGGTACATTATTGATGCAGAAGGAAAGAGGCTTGGTCGATTAGCTACCGAAGCAGCTAGACTTCTTCGCGGAAAACATAAGCCACAATTTACACCTCACGTAGATACTGGTGATTTTGTAATTATCATAAATGCTAGCAAAATAGTTCTTACTGGTAAGAAGCTTCAAAACAAAAAGTATTATCGTCACTCCGGATATCCTGGTGGTTTAAAGGTAACAGTAGCTGCTGATATGCTTAAAAGCAAACCTGAACGTATGGTTGCATTAGCGGTAAAGGGTATGTTACCTAAGGGTACTCTTGGACGTCAACAAAATACTAAATTAAAAATATATGCTGGAACTGAACATCCACATGAAGCTCAGCAACCAGAAATCTGGGATTTTCAAGCTTAAAATAAGGAGGTATAACTAGTGGCACAAGTACAATATTATGGTACAGGTCGTCGTAAGCACTCTGTAGCTCGTGTGCGATTAGTACCTGGTGACGGTAAAATTATCATAAATAAACGTAGCATGGACGAGTATTTTGGTTTAGAAACACTTAAACTAATCGTAAAGCAACCACTAATTGCTACAGAAACACTGAATTCATATGATATATTGGTAAACGTTAATGGTGGAGGAAATACAGGCCAAGCTGGTGCAATTCGTCATGGAATATCACGTGCTTTATTAAAAGTAGAGCCTGAGTTCCGTCCTACACTTAAAAAAGCAGGTTTCTTAACTCGTGACCCAAGAATGAAAGAACGTAAAAAATACGGACTTAAAGCAGCACGTCGTGCACCACAGTTCTCTAAACGTTAAAAATCATACTCAGACTTCAAAAAGCATCCAAATTAATTGGATGCTTTTTTCGTTCTAAATAATAGTCTCGTCCCATACATATGAAAAGTAAGAGCAACTTTATATAAGAGGGAAGGGAATATTTAGATGATAAAAAATTTTTTTAAAAAAATAGGAAAGTTTAAAATAGTGAGTTTTATATTAGCACTTACCATCCTCATATCCATCATGTTTTATGATGTTCCAATCAATCAGTCATGGTCTGCTTGGTCCTTACCCTTATCTGGATACATATTCGTATTAGATCCTGGACATGGTGGTCCTGATGGTGGAGCAAAAAGTAACGAGGGAATTAATGAAAAAGGGATAACATTAGCTATAGCTGAAATGCTAAGGGATTATTTAAACGAAGCAGGAGCACTAGTGATCCTTACTAGAGAAACAGATAAAGATCTTGCTTCGGAGGGTACAAAGAGGTTATCTCAAAGAAAGCTTGAGGATTTAAAAACTCGTGTAAGAATAGCGAACAATAGCTTAGCTGACTTTTTTATAAGCATCCATTTAAATAGCATACCATCGCCTAAATGGCACGGTGCACAAACCTTTTACTTTCCAATAAGAGAAGAAAATGTTTTACTGGCAAAAACTATTCAGCAAGCACTAATAGATAATCTAAAGAATACAGATCGAATTCCTTTACCGCGGAATGATATATTAGTATTAAAATACGTCAACATGACTTCAACCATGGTAGAGGTGGGATTTCTATCAAATCCAACCGAAGCAGCTCTTTTAAATGACAATAAATATCAAAAAAAAGTTGCTTTCTCCATTTATCAAGGGATTTTAGGATATTTTGAAGAGCAATCTGAGATACATTCAGATGATAAAAATCACAAAAACAATTCCTAATTTATGCTATAATGAAGCTTGTATGATTAATTATAAAAAGAGAGGTGGCAACATGATTACAAAAGAACAAGTTCTTGAAGCACTTAAGGGAGTTGAGGACCCTGAGATACATCGCAGTGTAGTAGAGCTTGATATGGTTCGAAATATAGAAATAAGCGAAGAGAAAATAAGTCTAGAAATTGTACTCACCATTCAAGGATGCCCATTAAAAGGTACGATTGAAACTGACGTAGAAAATGCTCTTAAAGCTTTAGGAGCAAAAGAGGTTGACCTTACCTTTGGTTCTATGACAGATGAAGAAAGAGCAGCATTAACAAAAAAATTACAAGGTGATCCGAGTGCGTTATCTTTAAATCCTAAAAAAGGGTCTCCTTTATTAGAACCTGATTCAAAAACAAAATTTATTGCTGTAACAAGCGGAAAAGGCGGGGTTGGAAAATCTACTGTTTCTGTTAACCTTGCTGTTTCTCTTGCACGAATGGGTAAAAAAGTTGGCTTGATTGATGCGGATATCTATGGTTTTAGCGTGCCAGACATGATGGGTATTGTTCAACCACCAACTGTAATAGATAAGCTAATTATTCCTGCTGAACGCTTTGGTGTCAAAGTAATGTCTATGGGATTTTTTGTTCCTGATAATGCACCTGTTGTTTGGCGTGGCCCTATGCTTGGGAAAATGTTAAAAACATTTTTTGAAGATGCATATTGGGGTGATGTTGATTATATGATTTTAGATTTACCACCTGGAACAGGTGATATGGCACTAGATGTTCATAGCACGATTCCACAAAGCAAAGAAATAATCGTGACAACACCACATGGTACTGCTGCTTTTGTTGCAGCTAGAGCAGGATCTATGGCTATCAAAACAAATCACGAAATCATTGGTGTTATAGAAAACATGTCTTACTATGAATGTAGTGCTGGAGAAAAAGCATATATTTTTGGTAAAGATGGTGGTAAGAAATTAGCCGAAGAACTACAAACAGAATTATTACAGCAAATCCCAATTGGGTCTCCAGATGAAGATGAAAATGAGTTTGCACCATCTATTTATCAAGAAGGACATAAAATAGGTGAAATCTATCTAGAGTTAGCGAAGAAGGTAGTAGAAAAAGCTTAATCGGTAATATAAAAATAGGCCTTAGAAGTAAGGCCTGTTTTTTTTGCAGGTTATTCACTTGATTTCTGCTATGACTTCTTTTCATCCTTTTCAGGCTTTAGTGCTTTTTTGCTTGCTTCCTCCATCAATTTTAATAGATCATATTTAAACATAGGACTTTGTAATGATTCCTTCATGACAAGCATGATTTGTGTGCGATATGCATTTGATTTCATGACCTCCAGTAGCATTTTTTCGAATTCTTTTTCCTTCATTACCTCAACCATCATTTTTCGATAATCGGGATCCTTCATTAAATCTTTAAGTAATTTTTCATTTTCTTTTTTAAGAATTTTTGCTAGTTTTGAAGCAAATTCTGGGTCCTCGTACAATGATTTTAACTTTTCTTTATTATCATTAGATAGTAGCTCATCCTGAATAATTTGTTTTACATCTCCAGTATTAAGAATTAAGTCCTTTTTAAAATCTTTTTCCTGAACAGTTTGCTTAATTGCCTTTTTACCGTCCTCTGTTTGAAGAATATCTATGACTAATTGTTTCATTTCTTTATAATTAGGTTCAGATGATTGCTGCTTTTTCATAGCGTTACAGCCTGTTAGAAATGTGACGAATAAAAATATAGTCAAAAGGGATAATATAAGTTTTTTATGAATTTTCATTAAATTGTACCCTCCTAAATTTTTCTCTTTAGTTGTAATATGTCATGAAAAATAAAATATTATCCCTTTTCCAAATAGTAAAGAATAACAATCATCCTTTTGAACAACATATTAAGTATAAGAAGGAGGTCTTTATCATGAATGATAACTTGACGAGTAATGGTATAGAAGATGTAGATATGGTAACAAACTCAATAAAAGCTGTGGATAATGGACTAGATATCACAGATGTTATAAACAGAAGTCCAGTAAAATTTAATCAAGAAAAAGCAACCCATTTAGGAATGAATGAGGAGGAGTTAAAGTCTGAAATAGTTAACTAGAATTACTTGAAAGCTAAAAAGGC